>DATFRY010000162.1:0-11642 GCA_035262925.1 Kofleriaceae bacterium
GACCTCGAGCGTGTCCCCCTCGCTGTGGATGTTCGGGTTGTAGGTGTCGAGGGTGGCCTCGAACGGCAGCGCCGAGGGGAAGCCGGCCCGCGTCCACGAGGCGTGGTCGGAGCAGGCGTAGCCGCACGCATCGGTCGACACCGGGAACTCCGGTATGTAGGTGCCCGCCAGGGTGGCCAGGAAGTCGGTCTGCGCCGGATCGGTGTTGTCGGTGATGAGCACGATGTCGAAGGGCGACCCGTCGAAGTTGGTCATGTCGAAGTGGAGGACGCCGGTCACCTGGACGCCGCGGTCGGCGAAGTCGCGCGCGATCTCGTCGGAGCCGCGCAGGCCGACCTCCTCGGCCGCGTAGCCCATGAAGATGACCGTGCGGCGCAGCCGGATGTTCTGCGTCACGATCAGGCGCGCGATCTCGGTCGCCGTGGCCACGCCGGAGGCGTCGTCGTCGGCCCCGGGCGCGATCTCGCCGCCGAAGATGTTGATCGAGTCGAGGTGTCCGCCGACCACCACGACCTCGTCGGGCAGCTCGTCGCCCGGGATGGTCAGGGTGACCGACGGCTGGGCCCATCCCGCGTGCGGGCGCAGCTCGGCCACCGCGCCGGGGCGAGCGGCCGCCAGCTGTGCCCACTGATCGCGCAGCCACTCGGCCGCCGCGACTCCATCGGACGACTGATAGAAGCGGGTGGGGAACGAGGACAGCCCGCTGATGGTGCCGAGGATCTGCGCCGGGTCGACCAGCGGGATCAGCTGGCCGACCACCTCCGGCTCCGCCAGCTCCGGCGGCGCCGGCGCCCTGACCGCGATCGCGCCCTCCGCCTCGTCGGCGATGGCCGCGCGGGCGCTGGCCAGGCTCGAGTGGCTGGTGAAGCCGCCGCAGCGGTGGAGCTTCTGGTGGAACAGCTGCGACAGCGCCTGGAGCTCCGGCTCGCGCAGGAGCAGGATGGCGCGCTCGTTCTCGACGTCGAGGACGCGCGATCCGCCGCCGTCGTCGCGAGGGCCGAGGCGCTCTTCGACCGCCGGCGCCATGTCCCGGCCGGTCACCACGAAGACCGGCGCTTCGAGGCCGAGCTCCGAGTCGCCCGGGTCGACAATGAGAGAGGGTCCGCAGGCCGATGCTGCCGCCGCGACGATGACCATCCCGAGTACGTTGGCTCTGTGGTTACGTCCGCGCATGGTCCGCCATGCTAACACGCGAGCGCGGGCGCTCTGCGCGAGCGCCGCGCCGCGCGCGGATCGATCGGCACACAGTGCCTCGAAGTGCGATGGCCGCGATCGATCGCGCGCCGCGTCGCGCCTGCAGCGAGCGCTATTCGCCGCGCGTCGGCGGCTCGCACGGATCGCACAGCGCGGGATCCACGTCGAGCTGGATGGTCGAGTGGCTGAGATCGAAGCGCTGGCGCAGCCGCGCGTGAACCTCGGCCATGATCGCCTCGCGGTCGGCTTCGATGATCGTGGTCAGGTGGGCCGACACCACGTCGCGCCCCGGCGTCACCGACCAGACGTGGAGGTCGTGGACGTCGAGCACGCCCTCGATCGAGAGCAGGGCGCCGCGCAGCGCGGCGACATCGATGTGGGCCGGCACCGCCTCCATGAGCACGCCCACGGTGGCCTTGACCAGCGACCAGGCGGAGAAGACCACCAGCACGCCGATCACGGCCGAGGCGGCCGGGTCGGCCCAGTTCCAGCCGAACGCCGACACCAGCACGGCGGCGGCGATGGCTCCGACGCTGCCCAGCGCGTCCGACAGCACGTGGAGCCAGGCGCCCCGCACGTTGAGGCTCTGACTGCGGCCGCCGCGCAGGATCCACAGGCCGGCCAGGTTGACCATGAGACCGCCGATGGCGACCACCATCATCAGCTCGCCGCGCACGTGCGGCGGATCGCCCAGGCGCCGGTAGGCCTCGAAGAAGATGTAGCCGGAGATGGCGACCAGGAGGGCGCCGTTGAGCAGCGCGGCCAGGATCTCGGCCCGCTGATAGCCGAAGGTGTGCGTGCGCGACGGCGGGCGGCGGGCGATCGAGATGGCCAGCAGCGAGAGCCCGAGCGCGCCGGCGTCCGACAGCATGTGCCCGGCGTCGGCCAGCAGGGCCAGTGAGTTGGACATGAGCCCGCCCACCACCTGGGCGACCAGGTAGACGGCGACCAGGACGAGCGTGAGGGCGAGGCGCCGCGAGCTGGCGTCGCGCACCTGGTGCTCGTGGCCGTGATCGTGACCGTGGCCGTGACCGTGGTGTCCCACTCGATCCTCGATCCTCGCTCCCGAACGATGATGGAGGGCGCGGCCGCCCGCCACAAGGTCGCTCGCGCGTTCGCGCGCTAATGCCGTGACCTTGCTTCGCAAGCGCTGTCCGCTGATGAGGTCCGGACCTCACGCGTGATACGGTCCCGCCATGCGCGCCGTCCGCTGTCATGAACTGGTGGGCCCTCAGGGCCTGCGCGTGGACGAGATCGCCGAGCCAGCTCCGGGCGCCGGCCAGATCCTGATCGACGTGCAGGCCGCGGGCGTGAACTTCCCCGATGTGCTGCTCAGCCGCGGCAAGTACCAGTTCAAGCCGACCCCGCCGTTCTCACCCGGGGGCGAGGCGGCCGGCGTGGTGCGCGCGGTCGGAAGCGGCGTCTCGTCGCTCGCGGTCGGCGATCGCGTGGCCGCCACCGTCGTGCACGGCGCGTTCGCCGAGCGCCTGGTGGTGCCCGAGATGGCCGCGGTGAAGCTGCCGGCGTCGGTCGGGGCCGAGGTCGGGGCCGCGACGCTCCTCACCTACGCCACCACCTATCACGCGCTGGTCGACCGCGCGGAGCTGCGCTCGGGCGAGACGCTGCTCGTGCTCGGCGCGGCCGGCGGCGTCGGCCTCGCCGCCGTCGAGCTCGGCAAGCAGCTGGGCGCGCGGGTCATCGCCGCCGCCTCCACCGGCGAAAAGCTCGCCTTCTGCAGGGAGCACGGGGCCGACGAGGGCGTGTGCTACGCGACCGAGGACCTCAAGGAGCGGGTCAAGGCGCTGACCGGCGGGGCGGGCGCAGACGTGGTCTACGACCCGGTCGGCGGCGCCTATGCCGAGCCGGCGCTGCGCGCGATCGCCTGGCAGGGACGCTATCTGGTGATCGGGTTCGCGGCCGGCGACATCCCGAAGATCCCGCTCAACCTGGTCCTGCTCAAGGGCTGCCAGATCGTCGGCGTGTTCTGGGGCTCGTTCGCCATGCGCGAGCCGGCCAGGAACCGCGCCAACGCCGAGGCCCTGTTCGCGTGGGTCGCGGAGGGCCGCATCGCCCCGCACGTGGACGCGGTGCTGCCGTTCGCCCGCGCCGGCGAGGCGCTCGAGCGCCTGGAGCGACGCGAGGTCAAGGGCAAGCTTGTGCTGGTGCCCTGACGGGCGGCCTCGCCCGGGCGAGCTCAGCGGAACAGGATCTTGCGCACCAGCGGGATGGGCAGGCTGCCCTGGGCCACGAAGGCGTCGTGGAACTCGCGCAGGGAGGCCGACTTCCGCGACCGGTACTCCTCGCGCAGCTCCAGGATCTCGAGCTTGCCGAGCGTGTAGTAGAGGTAGGTCGGGTTGAAGGTGCCGCGCCGGGCCTCCTCGAAGGCGTTGGCCGGCTCCTGGAACCCCTTCTCGACGAAGAGCTTGGTCCCCTGCTCCACCGTCCAGCCCGCCGTGTGGAGCTTGATGCCGACCACGTAGCGCACGTCGCGCAGGAGCGCCTCCTCCAGCTGGGCCAGGCGCACCCTCGGGTCGCCGCCGCCGAAGCCCTCGTCCACCATCATCTGCTCGCAGTAGTGCGCCCAGCCCTCGGCGTTGGAGCCGGCGAAGACCAGCTTGCGCGTCTTGGTGGGGAAGCGCGGCGCGTACAGGAACTGCAGGTAGTGGCCGGGATAGGCCTCGTGCACGTTGATCATCGAGACCACCCAGGGGCTGAACAGGCGGAGGTGCTCCTCCTTGTGCTTGCGGGGCCAGTCCTTCTCCACCGGCGTCACGTAGTAGAACGCCTCGGTCGCCTTGCTCTCGAACGGCCCGGGCGTGTCCATCGACGCGAAGCCGCCGGCGCGCTGGTAGGGCGGCGTCTCGGTCACGGTGGCGCGGACCTCCGACGGGACCGTGACGATCTGCTTGTCGATGAGGAACTGGCGCGCCTGCTCGACCGACTTGCGCACCGACGGGATCAGCTGGTCGGCGCTCGGGTGGGTGTCGGACAGGGACGCCATGACCTGGTGCGGGGTCTTCCGGGGGTCGATCTTGCGGGCGGTCTCGACGAAGGCCGCGTAGTCCGCCTCCAGCTGCGCCTCGCCCCTGGCCAGGAGCTGCGGCAGCGGCAGCTCCACCATCTCGTCGTCCTTGAGCTTGGCCAGGAAGCTGGCCTCGCCGATGGCGTAGTTGCCTTTCGAGCGCGGCAGGAGGTCCTTCTCCAGCCAGGCCGCGAAGTCGCGGGTGGCGGCCACCACCTGTCGGTTGGCCTGGTCGAACTCCTTCCACAGCGCGGCGTCGCTGCCGGCCGCCTGCCTGGCCCAGCTCGCGACCGAGCCCTCGAAGAAGCCGACCGAGCCCTGGGCGCGCCGGAGCGCGACGTCGGTGAACTCGCGCGCCGGGTTCTTCACGTTGGCGCGCGCGGCCGCGTACACGGCCGGGACCGCCTCGAGGCGCGCGATGATCGAACGCAGGCGATCGGGCGCGGGCGCGAAGTCGCGCTTCATCAGGCTGTCCACCGCGCGGCCGGCCACCCCGGCGTACGACATCGGGTTGGTCTCGTAGATCTTGATGGTGTCCAGGTCGAGCAGGTCGCCCTCGATCTGGCCGGCCAGCGCCTGGTAGTCGATCGAGTCGTCGAAGCTGAGAGATGCGCGGTCCAGCGCGGACAGGCGCGAGCGAAAGCGCTCGAGCTCGGCGATGCGGGCGGCGATGTGCTCGCGCGAGAGGTCCTCCAGCGCGCCGTCGTACTGGTGGAACCCCGCCTCGGTGCCGCTGGTCGGATCGAAGGCGAACCGGGCCGCGAAGTAGTCGTCGACGAACACCGCGAAGCTGTCGCCGCTGGTGGGGGCCGCCGCCGGTCCGGTCGCCGACGGCGCGCGCGCCTCGGGCCGCGACTCGCTCCCCGACGAGCAGGACGCCGCGATCAGGAGACCCACGACGGTGCAGATGCGCGCTCTCATGGCCGCGACGCTACCATGAACGCGCGCGAGCCGAGCGCCGCCGAGGTCAGCTGGACGGAAGCGGGATGCGCTCCTCGGCGTCGCCGGGGATGAGCGGGAAGCGGCCCTCCTGCCAGTCCCGCCTGGCATGCTCGATGCGCTCGGCCCTGCTGGAGACGAAGTTCCACCAGATGTGGCGGGGACCGTCGAGCGGCTCGCCGCCGAGCAGCATGACGCGCGCGTTGCCCTCCGCCCGCACCTCGGGCGCCGCTCCGGGCGCGAACAGGGCCAGGCGGCGGGCCTCCACCCGCTCGCCGCCGCAGGCGAGCGCGCCCTCGAGCACGTAGGCCGCGCGCTCGCGGTACTCGGCGGGCAGCGGCAGCGCGGCCCCGGCCGGCAGCGCGACCTCGACGTAGAACATGGGCGAGGCGATCTCGACCGGCGAGGCCGCGCCGAACGCGGCGCCGATGAGGACGCGCATCCGCGCGCCGCCCAGCTCGAGCTCGGGCAGCGACGCGGCCGGGTGGTGGCGAAACGACGGTTCGTCCTCTTCACGCGCGACCGGCAGCGCCACCCACAGCTGGATGCCGTGCAGGTCGGAGCCGCGCGCGCGCTCCTCGGGCGGCGTGCGCTCCGAGTGGGCGATGCCGCGCCCGGCGGTCATCCAGTTGATGTCGCCCGGCCGGATGACCTGGTGCGATCCCAGGTTGTCGCGGTGCGCGATGGCGCCGGCGAAGAGGTACGTGACCGTGGCCAGGTTGATGTGCGGGTGGGGGCGGACGTCCACGCCGCTGCCGGGCGACAGCGTGGCCGGGCCCATGTGATCGAAGAAGATGAAGGGTCCGACCATGCGCTGGCCGACCGCCGGCAGCACGCGGCCGACGGTGAAGCCACCGATATCGCGCGGGCGGGCCTCGAGGATGCGGGCCAGGCCCGGGGTCCCGGGGCAGTCGCGCTGCGCGGGTTCGCTCGCCGGCGTCCAGCTCATGGCGGGAGTCTGGCCCACCGGGCCGGTCGCCGCATCCTCCACTGCATCCTGCGCGGCATCCTCGACCGCATCCGCTACGGCAGCTCCTGGCGCAGGGCGGCGGCCAGGCGCTCGTAGTGGCCGATCTCGTTGTAGAGCTGGGCCGAGATGCGCAGCAGGCGGCGCGGCGGGGCCGGCCACGGCGGGACCGGCACCTCGATGCCGTGGCGCTCGAGCAGCGCGCCCTGCAGCGGATCGGCGTAGAGCGGCGAGGTCGGCGGCGACGGATCGCCGTCGGGCAGTGCCACCGACGCGAGGCTCCCGATCATGTCGTCGGGCGCGGGCGTCGGCGAGCCCAGCGCGTCGCACAGGATGCGGCGTCCGGCCAGCGCGAGCGCGCGGTTGCGGGCGCGCACCTCGGTCCAGCCGCCCGGCACCAGCCCGGCGACGGTGCGGATCGCCTCCGGCACGCACAGCCACGGCGTCGGGTCGTCGGTGCCGGCCCAGTCGAACTCGATGTGGAAGCGCGAGCGCGGCTGCGGCGCGTTGTAGCCGTGGCTGATGACGGCAGGGTGGAGGCCGGCCTGCCGATCGCGTCTGACGTGCAGGAGGCCGGCGCCCTTGGGCGCGCACACCCACTTGTGGAAGTTGCCCGCGTAGTAGGCTGCGCCCAGCGCGCGGAGATCGAGCGGCAGCATGCCGGGCGCGTGGGCGCCGTCGACCAGGGTGTCGACGCCGCGCTCGGCCAGGCGGCCGACCAGCTCCGCGATGGGCAGGACCAGGCCGGTGGGGCTGGTCACGTGATCGATCAGCGCCAGCCGGGTGCGCGGAGTGACCGCGGCCATCACCGCCTCGACGATGTCGGACGCCCGCGCCACCGGGAACGGCAGCGCTGCCGCCATCACCCGGGCCCCCGCGCGCGCGGCCACGTGGTCGAGCACGTTGCGGCAGGCGTTGTAGGCCTGGTCGGTGGTGAGGAGCTCGTCGCCGGCGGCGATGTCGAGCGAGCGCAGAACCGCGTTGACCCCGGCGGTGGCGTTGGTGACGAAGGCCAGCTCGTCGGGGTCGGCGCCGACGAACGCGGCCACCTCCGCGCGCGCCGCGTCGAGGAGCGGGGGCAGCTCGTGGACGAAGAAGCGCACCGGCTCGCGCTCCATCTGGGCGCGCAGGCGGTCCTGGTGCGCGAGCACCGACCTGGGGCAGGCGCCGAACGAGCCGTGGTTGAGGAACACGACCGCGGGATCGAGGTCCCAGTGGGCGCGCAGCTCAGCGGGTCCGGCCAGGCCGGTCGACGGAGGTGGCATCCGGCGAGAGTAACGCGGCCGGCAGGACGGAGCGGCGGACGTCCGCCAGGTCGATGAGCTCGACCCCACCCGGGCGCCAGCGGCCATCCGTCATCAGGTGATGGCCGCGCAGGTCGCGCATCGCGTAGGCCGTGGCGCCGCGCTGCACGATGCGGAGCGCGCCCTGCACCCCGCCGACCACCGCGGCGAGCTGGCCTGGCCGCGCGCGCAGGTAGAGCACGACCTCCTCGCCCACCTCCAGCTCGGCCTGGCCGTCGACCCACAGCCCGCGGCCGCCCTGCTCGCCGCCCGCGCGGCGCACCCGCACCGCCGGCGGGCACGGTCCTGCCAGGCACTCGGTGACGTCGACCTCGCTGTCGGTGGCCAGCTCGCCGTCGGGCGCCGGCTCGACCGCGTGGACCACGCCGCGCACCACCATCTCGGATCGTGCGCCGAGCTCGCCGAGCGCGACCTCGCGCAGCTGGGCGGCTCGCGCCGGCGCGCCGAGGACGGCGAGGACGGCGACGGGGATGATTGCCAGCGGGCGGGCGCGGCGGCGGCTCAGCCCGGCGAGCGCGACCAGGACGCCGAGGGCCGCGGCCGGGCCGGAGCCGCCGCCGGCGGAGCAGGTGAGCGGGTCGGGCGCGACGCCGCCGGGCGGAGGCAGCTCTCGATAGAGAAAATCGACCGCGGACTGGTCGTCGCCGTCCAGGTCGCGCTTGATCGTCTCGCACGGCGCGCCGGTGGCGAACATGGTCGCCTCCGGGTCGAGCGAGTGGGCGAGCCCGAGCACGTGGCCGAGCTCGTGGGTCAGGGTGGCGGCCAGATCGTACTGCCTGCTGCATCCGTCCCGGGTCACGGTCCAGGTGAACTCGGCGGCGTTCACCACGATGTCGGCCTCCTCGATGCTGCCGTCGTCCACCGCGTACGACAGGTTGGTCCTGGCCAGGAGACCGACCTCGATGTCCGGGTCGCTGGCGTCGAAGGTCCAGCGCACGCTGTTGATGCCGTCGCCGCTCACCAGCGAACCGGAGCTGGCGTTCATCGCCATGCTCACGCCGGTGCCGTCGAGCGCGTTGCGCCAGGCGGTCATGGCCATGTCGGTCGCGCCCACCGCCTGGGCGCTGTCGACCCCGGGCGGACCGTCGTCGAGCGCGATCTCGAACGGGATCTCGCCGCCCAGCCAGCGCAGCGCATCTCCCGCGGACGTGGTCCTGAGCGCGTAGGCGTGGCCGGCGGAGGGCGCGGCGCCGATCGCGATCACGACCACAAGGGAGGCGCGGTGCATTCCCCGTATGGCTCGTCGGCTTCGCGCGGTTCTTGAGCGCTCGCAGACGGCGGGCCTGCCCGCCCCACCCTGCTCCGCCACCCGACATGTCCGCGCGCCCCGCACTCAAGTCGGCGCCGAAAAGGCCGATGACAGCCGGACACGCTCCGTCGGCTCTGTCGGCTCTGTCGGGTCACCCTGTTGCGAAGCTCAACCGCGAAGACCACCGCCGCGCGCCTCTGTCTGTGCACCGCGCTGGCGGCCTGCGCGGTCCAGGATGCGGGCGGCGGCCTCGAGCCGCGCGACGTCGACGGGGTGGAGGAGGCGTCGGAGGGGCTCGACGACCTCAGCGCCCAGTGCTCGCTCAGCAGCGCGGGGGTGATGAGCCTGGCCCTGAACAGCGGCGACGTCGCACTCATCGGCCGGTCGTCGACCTCCGCCAGCGCGACGGTGCAGGTCAACGGGTACGAGTGCGGGCCGGCCTCCGCGAGCGCGCTCAGGCAGATCGCCGTGACCGAGGCGTCGGCGTCGACCGGCGACCAGACCGTGATCCTCGACTACTCGAACGGGCCGCTCCCCGCCGGCCGGAGCGGGGCCGTCGGCGTGGACGTCGACCTCGGCACCGAGACCACGGCGGACGCGCTCAAGATCATCGGGTCCTCGGGGAACGACACATATGTGTTCGGCGCCACCGGGGTCACCGTCAACAGCGACGCGTTGGCCGACATCCGCGTGGCGCACGTCGAGCAGTACCTGGCCACCATGGGCGGCGGCAACGACAGCTTTTCCGCGGCCGGCAGCGCCGCGACCGGCGCGGCCTTCGCCCAGGCGGTCGAGATCTACGGCGGCGACGGCAACGACTCGATCCGCGGCGGCGCCGCCGCCGACATCTACCACGGCGGCCTCGGCAACGACGTCCTGGTCGGCGGCGACGCGCCCGACGGCGGCGACACCATGAACGGCGACGACGGCGTCGACGTCGCCGACTACTCGGCGCGCACCGCCGCCGTCACCGTCACGGTCGACGGCCAGGCCAACGACGGCGGCAGCGGCGGGTCCGAGGGCGACGACGTCGCGGTCGACGTCGAGACCGTCAAGGGCGGCGGGGGCGACGACAGCCTGACCGGCGGCGCGGGCAGCCAGACCATCTCCGGCGGCCCGGGCGCCGACACCCTGGCCGGCGGAGCGGGCGACGACATCCTCAACGGCGACGCCGGCGACGACCGGTTCGACGCGGGCAGCGGGGCCGACGGAGCCGACGTGCTGAACGGCGGCGCCGGCATCGACACGGCCGACTACTCGGCCCGCCAGATGGCGATCACCGTTGCGATCGACGCGCAGGCCGGCGACGGCCAGCTCGGAGAGAACGACCGGGTCGCGACCGACGTCGAGAACCTCCTGGGCGGCGACGGCAACGATCGCCTGACCGGATCGAGCGCGGCCAACCTGCTGGTCGGCGGCGCCGGCGACGACGTCCTCGGCGGCGGCGACGGCAACGACACCCTGCGCGGCAACGACGGCGACGACTCGATGAGCGGCGGGAACGGCAACGACGTGCTCGACGCCGAGGAGGCGCCCCACGGGGGCGACACCATGATGGGCGGCGCCGGCGTCGACCTGGTGACCTACGCGGGGCGCACCACAGGCGTCGCGATCGCCATGGACGGCAGCACGCCCGGCGGCGAGTCCGGCGAGGGCGACGTGGTCGGCACCGACGTCGAGGACCTGCGCGGGGGCACGGGCGACGATCACCTGATCGGCAACGCGCTCGACAACGTGCTCGAGGGCGGCGCCGGGACCGACACGATCGAGGGCGGCGCGGGCGACGACACCATCGACGGCGACCTGGGCAGCGACGTCATCGACTGTGGGCCCGGCGATGCGGACGTGCTGCTCGACACCACAGTCGGGTCGGAGAGCGCCTGCGAGGCGTGAGCGCCCGGGCCGGCCTGCCGCCGGTTTCACGTGCGCCAGCTCTCAAGATCGGCGGGCCCAGGACGATTCAGCATTCACCGCCGCCAGTGGCGGCTGGAGGGCGAGGAAGATGCAACTGCGTACGCTCACAAGGTTCGGATGGCCGCTGCTGCTGCTCGTGGCGTGCGGGACGGACAGCGTCGATCCCGAGATCGACGACGATCCCGGCGACCTGGAGGGCATCGAGGAGGTCGGCGACGGGCTCACCAACCTCAGCAGCCAGTGCGCCTTCAACGCCACGAGCGGCCTCATGACCCTGACGCTCAACACGACCAACGTCGCGATGATCAGCAAGGCATCCAGCGGCAACGTGGTCGTCAACGGCTTCACCTGCCAGAGCGCCGACGCCACCCCGGTGGTGGTCACGTCGACCAACCTCAAGAAGATCTCGGTGGTCGAGGGCACCGCCGGCAGCCAGACGCTGATCCTCGACTACCTGGGCGGCACGTTCGCGCCCGGCATCTCCGGCGCCGTGGGCGTGGACGTCAACCTGGGCGCCACCGGCACCGACGCGCTCAAGATCCGCGGCACCAAGCTGGCCGACACCTACGTGTTCGGTGCCACCGGCATCACGACCAACACCGACGCGTTCAACGACATCACCTACGCGGCCGGCATCGACTCGTTCGTCGTCACCATGAGCGACGGCAACGACAGCTTCAGCGGCGCGGGCAGCGCCGCCACCGGCGGCGCGTTCGCCAGCGCGCTCACCATCTACGGCGGCGCCGGAAACGACACCATCCAGGGCGGCGACGGCGACGACACCTACTTCGGCGGCGATGGCGACGACACCTTCAAGAGCGCCGCCACCGACGACGGCTCCGACACCATGAACGGCGGCGCCCACACCGTCGCCGACATCGCCGACTATTCCAATCGCAGCAGCGCTGTCACCGTGACGCTCGAGAACACGGCCAACGACGGCATCGGCGGCGCCACCGAGGGCGACAACGTCAAGGACGACGTCGAGACCGTCAAGGGCGGCTCCGGCAACGACACGCTGACCGGCAACTCGTCGGCCAACACCCTGACCGG
>DATFRY010000163.1:0-9225 GCA_035262925.1 Kofleriaceae bacterium
GAACGTACCCTCGGTCGGCCCTTCGGGCCTTCCTCGACTAGCGCCCGACTCCGTATTCGCGCGGCGACCTCGTCGCCTGGCCCAGAACGTACCCTCGGTCGGCCCTTCGGGCCTTCCTCGACTAGCGCCGCCGCCGGGCGCGCCGTTCCTGTCACGTTGCAGGAACGGTTGCGCATCACCCGCGCGCGCCCGGCCGGCCGCGCCGCCCGCCGCCGGCTCCGCAGCTTGCGCGCGCATCGCCGTCGCCCCCGGCTGGTCCGCCGGTTGCTCCTCCTGGCCGCGATGACCCGCTTCGTCGTCGACGGCGCCGTCTGCATGTGCGAGCACGGCACTGCCCCCGCGTCTCTCATCGGCCACGGCCGCTGCCGCAGCGTCTCGATGGGCGGCGCGCCGAGCTTCGCCGCCACCACCGACAACATCTTCTTCCAGGGCGTGTTCGGCACCTGCCTCGTGCGCTCGGCCCAGACCGGCACGCCGACGCCGTGCATGCCGCTTCCGGTCGGCTTCTGGATGCCCGGCGCGTCGGGGGTCGTGCTCGAGGACGGCATCGCGCTGGTCGACAGCGACAAGCTGCGCTGCGCCGTGGGCGGGATGATCACGATCCGCAGCGCGGGCCAGGGCAGCGTCGAGGTGGGCAGCGCGCCCGTGGGTCCGGAGGCCAAGCCGTGGACCGCCGAGGATCGCCTGCGCACCGCCGAGGCGCGCGAGTTCTGGGGCGGCGAGGAGGGCGCCGTGAACAAGGAGCTCGAGAAGCTCGACCGCGAGGTCGAGGTGCGCCTCAAGGAGCTGGGCAAGGCGGTGACGAAGGACATCCCCGACAAGGCGTCCGAGATCGTGAAGCGCCGCGCGGAGATCGAGGACCTCCAGCGACTGCAGCGCCGGCTCCGCGAGGCCCGGGCCATCAACCTGGTCCGCACCGAGGAAGAGATGAACAGGCGCGAGCGGTAGCGCACGCCCCCCGACGTGACGGGAGCGGATCCGGAGCTCGCGCGGCGCCTCGGGCGCACCGGACTCGCGCTCATCGCGCTCGGCGCGGCCGCGCGCCGGGCCGCGGCGCTCGCCGAGGCCAGGTGATAGATTGATCGACATGTCGCTGCCGCGCCTGCCGGACGGGCTGGTCGCCGTCGTGAAGCGGGACTGCCCGACCTGCCAGCTGGTCGCGCCGGTGCTCGGCGAGATCGCGGCCCGCGGCGGCCCGCTCACCGTCTACAGCCAGGACGACGCCGGCTTTCCGCCGTCGGTGACGGCGTCGTCGCGCGCGCGCGACGAGGACCTCGCGCTGTCGTGGCACCACCACATCGAGACCGTACCCACCCTGCTGCGCGTCGAGGGCGGCGTCGAGGCGGCGCGCGCGGTCGGCTGGGTGCGCCGCGAGTGGGAGGAGCTGACAGCGCTCTCACCGCTCGGGTCCGGCCTCCCCGCGCACCGTCCGGGCTGCGGCTCGATGTCGGCCGATCCGTCGCTGGCCGACCGGCTGCGCGTCCGCTTCGAGGGCGGGCGGCTCGCGTCGCGGCGCATCGACGTCGCCGAGCTCGAGGACGAGATCGAGACCGCGTTCGAGCGCGGCTGGAGCGACGGCCTGCCGGTGGTGCCGCCGACCCCCGCCCGCGTCCTGCGCATGCTCGACGGCACCTCGCGCGCGCCCGACGAGATCGTCGCCGCGGTGCCGCCCGATCTGGTGCCCGCCACCGTCGAGAAGATCGCGGTCAACGCGGTCATGGCCGGCTGCAAGTCCGAGTACCTGCCGGTCGTGCTCGCCGCCGTCGAGGCGGCCTGCACCGACTCCTTCAACATGCACGGGCTCCTGTGCACGACCTACTTCTCGGGCCCCGTCGTCATCGTCAACGGCCCGATCGCCGCGCGCATCGGCATGAACAGCGGCATCAACTGCTTCGGCCAGGGCAACCGGGCCAACGCCACCATCGGGCGCGCGCTCCAGCTGGTGGTCCGCAACATCGGCGGCGGGCTGCCCGGCGGCATCGACCGCGCCACCTTCGGCGCGCCCGGCAAGGTCAGCTTCTGCTTCGCCGAGGACGAGGACGCATCGCCGTGGGAGCCGCTCTCGGTCGAGCGCGGGTTCGCGCGAGGGGCCTCGACCGTGTCGCTGGTGGCCGGCCACGGCCCGTCGGCGATCATCGACCAGATCTCGCGTGGGCCGGAGTCGCTGGCCCGCAGCTTCGCGGCCGTCCTGCGCGCGGCCCACCACCCCAAGCTGGTCATGGCCATGGGCGCGCTGCTCGTGGTCTCGCCCGAGCACGCGCGCGTGTTCGCCGGGGCCGGCTGGAGCAAGGCCCGCCTGCGCGGCGAGCTGGAGGCGCTCCTGCTGCTCGACGGCGACGAGCTGGCGCGCGGCGCGGGCGGCATCGACGAGGGCATCCCGGCCCAGGTGGCGGCCGGGCGCAAGCTGCCCAAGTTCATCCCCGGCGACCTCGCCATCGTCCACGCCGGCGGCCGCGCCGGCATGTTCTCGGCCGTCATCGAGGGCTGGGTGTCCGGCGCCCGGGGCAGCCAGCTCACCACCGTGGAGGTGCGCGCGTGACCATCACCTTGCTCGATCCCACCGGCGAGCGCCGCCCCGCGGAGCGCCCGCGCGCCCGCCGTCCGGCCTCGCTCGACGGCCACGTCATCGGCCTGCTCGACATCTCCAAGCCGCGCGGCGACGTCTTCCTGACCCGGCTGGCCGCGCTGCTCGGCGCGCGCGGCGCGGGCGTGCGGCGCTACGCCAAGCCGACCTTCGCCAAGCCCGCGCCGGCCGACCTGCGCCGGCAGATCGCCGAGGAGTGCGATCTGGTGATCGAGGCCCTGGCCGATTGAGGCAGCTGCACGTCGTGCAGTGTGCACGACATCGCCGACTTCGAGTCGCGGGACGTCCCGGGCGTGTTCGTGGCGTCGTCCGAGTTCAGCGAGGCCGCCGCCGCGCAGGCGCGCGCGCTCGGCGTCGATCCGGCGCGCGTGCTGGTGCCGCACCCGATCCAGGACCGCACCGACGACGAGATGCGCGCGCTGGCCGACGCCGCGCTCGCCCCGCTGCTCGCCGCCCTGCTCGCCGCCGTGTAGTCGCCGGGTCCCCGCGTGGCGCCGCCGGCGCCCGCACCGGCCGCTCGCCCCACCGCTCGCCGGCTTGCTCGCGGCCGAGGAGTCGCCGGGTCGCCGCTTCCGGCCGCCCGCCCGTCACCCGGCGATGGCGCGCGCGTGGGCGACCAGCGCGTCCTTGACCAGCCCGACCGCGCGCGTGCGCTGCGCGTCGGAGCGATAGACCAGGCGGATCGTGTCGGCCACCGTCGGCAGGCGAGGGTGGATCGCCACCAGCCGGCCGCCGCCGAGGTGGGCCGCGACCCGGCGCGGCAGGACCGCGACCAGTCCGCCGGCCAGCGCCAGCTGCGCGACCAGCTGCACGTCCCCGACCTCGAGGCGACGGGCCGCCGCGATCGAGCGCGTGTCGAGCTGCGACACGATCTCCAGCGACTGCGGCACGTGCGGCGCGTAGGCGAGCGGTCGCTCGCGCAGGAGCGCGACGGCGGCCGGCCAGCCGAGCGGCGCGTCACCGACGTCGCCCGCCGCCGCGCACAGCTCGACCTGGTCGCGGAAGAGCTCGACCAGCACCAGGTCGGGATGGGCCGTCGGATGCGTGACCAGCCCGAGCTGGACCTCGCGCGCCAGCACGGCGGCCTCGACCTCGCGCGACGGCGCGGTCGTCAGGACGAGGTCGATGCGCGGATGCGCGCCCAGGAACCCGGCCGCGAACCCGGGCAGGAAGTAGGAGCCGAGCGCGGCCGGACACCCGATGGCGAAGCGACCCACCGGTTCGTTCTCGAGGCCCGCGATGCGCTGCCGCCCCTGCTCGAGGACGTCCATGGCCTGGGCGACCGCGGCCAGGAGCTCGCGCCCCGAGCTGGTCAGGTGCGCGCCGCGCTGATCGCGCACCAGGAGCGAGGCGCCCACCTCGCGCTCGAGCTTGGCGAGCGCCATCGACAGGGCGGGCTGACTGACCCCGAGCTGGCGGGCTGCCACGCCCAGCCGCCCGGCGGCCGCCACCGCCTGGAAGTAGCGAAGCTGGCGAAAGTCCACCCGTCCAGTCTCTCATAAAAGATGTTGATGACCGCCATAACAGCTCGCGACGACCTCCCGGTGGCTTCCTCAGGGCCCCGAGGGGGCGAAGGCCCCAGCTGGAGGAAAGACGCGATGCGATTGAGATTATCTTCGTATTCCGACACCTTGTGGATCGCCGGGGCACTCTCTGCGGCCGCCCTTTTCGGCGTCCTGACCGCATGCGGCGGGGGCGGTGGCGGGGACGATGCGGCAGACGACGGCGCGGCCGATGATGGCGGCGGGGATGACGGCGGAGGCGACGGTGGCGGCGGCGGCGGCCCGATCCTGACCCGTCCCTCGCGCTCCAGCACGATCGCGCTGTCCGACAACAAGGCCTGGGTCGCGATGGTGAACCCGGACGCCGGCACCCTCAGCGTCTTCCAGACCGCCGACAACACGCGCATCGGAGTGGTCACGACCGGCGGCCAGCCCTCCAGCGTCGTCATCGCCGCCGACAACAAGACCGCCTTCGTCGCCAACCGGGCGGACGCCACCGTCGTGCGCGTCCGCGGCATCGACACCAACGCTCCGGCCGTCGACGCCACCGTCCCGGTCGGCTCCGAGCCGACCGGTGTCGCGCTCAGCCCGACCGGCTCGACCCTGTACGTGGCCGAGATGGCCGAGGGCCGCGTCTCCGCCATCAGCACCAGCACCATGGAGATCGTGGCCAGCGCGCCGGTGGACCGCCCGCGCGCGCTCCTCGTGACCAACGATCTGGACGACGACGCCACCGACGAGCTCGTCGTCGTCACCGAGTTCTACGGCGAGCCGGTGCCGGGCAAGGAGACCAAGGACGACGGCCGCACCGGCAAGGTCCGCCTGCTCGGCGCCGATCTGTCCGACCAGGGCACCATCTCGCTCTCGCCCACCGACAGCGGCTTCCCCAACGGGGGAGTCGAGGGCAATCCCAACGTCCGCACCTCGCCCAACCAGCTCGGCTCGGTCGCGTACCTGGGGGGCCGCATCTACATCACGTCGGTGTCCGCCTCGCCCGCGCCGCCGCTCCACTTCGACAGCAACGTCTTCCCGGTGGTCTACGTCGCCGACCTGTCCACCAAGGCGGAGGTGACCGACGGCTCGGGGACCACGAACCTGGCCCGCAAGATCGTCGATGCCATCCCGACCCCGACGCCGCAGGCGCCGCGCTTCATCCCCGGCGACCTGTCCGACATCGACTTCGTGCCCGGCAAGAACGTGGCCTACACGGTCGGCCGCGCCGGCGACCTCATGGTGCGCGTGGTCTACTCAGGTGGCCCGGTCACGGTCGGCTCGAGCCAGAACGTCGAGGTCGACCTGGCCGGCAACGACGCCATCGGAAAGTGCCAGGGTCCGATCGGCATCGCCATCGTCGACGAGACCCGCGCCTACATCAACTGCTGGGTGACGCGCCGTCTCGGCGTCATCGACCTCACCTCGCAGAGCCTGGCCTCCACCGTCGAGTCGGCGCCGCTGCCGCAGGACGCGGCCGGGCAGTCGGTGCAGCGCGGCCGCCGGTTCTACTTCACCGGCCGCGGGCGCTGGTCCAACGGGGCCGGCAACGGCGCCCTGGGCGGCGAGGGCTGGTCGTCGTGCGGCTCGTGCCACCCGGACGGCCTGACCGACAACATCACCTGGGTGTTCGGCGCCGGTCCGCGCCAGACCACCTCGCAGGACGGCTCCTTCTCGCACGGCTCCGTGCTGCAGAAGCAGCGCATCTTCAACTGGACCGGCATCTTCGACGAGCACCACGACTTCGAGCGCAACACCCGCGACGTGTCCGGCGGCCTCGGCGCGATCACCACGACCATCTCGGGATCGATCGACGACTGCAACAAGCTCGATCTCGAGCAGCAGGTCCCGCTGACCAACGCCGACACCACCCCGATCGGCGGGCTGGCCTTCCCGATCAAGCTGCTGGCCGACGACGCGACGGTCGCCATCTGCGGCCACAAGGACTGGGACGACATCGACAACTTCGTCCGCTCGATCCGCCCGGCCCGGGCCCGGACCGCCATCGCGCCCGAGCTGGTGCAGCAGGGCCGCGACCTCTTCGTCCAGGGCGGATGCACCGGCTGTCACGGCGGAGCGGGATGGACCGTGTCGCGCCGCTTCTTTCAGCCGTCCGAGGACGGCAACGCGACCCTTGCCACCACCGACTTCATCGTGCCGAACTTCTTCGCCGAGACGCTCAGCTACGGTCCGCGCACGCAGATCTCCGCCCAGCCGCCGGTCCCGGCCGATAACACCGGACCGGCGGAGCCGGAGGCCATCCCTGTCGCCGAGGCGGCCTGCGTCCTGCGCAACGTGGGCACCTTCGGCGATCGGACCAACGCGGCCGCGACCGACGACCTCGAAAAGCGACCGGCCAACGGCGCGCTGGTCCGCGCCGAGGGCCGCGCCGGCTACAACGTGCCCTCGCTCTACGGCCTCGCCCTGGGCGCGCCGTTCCTGCACCACGGCCAGGCCGCGAGCCTGGAGGCGCTGTTCACCGACTCGAGGTGGGACTTCCACACCAACGCCGGCAACGCGAACTTCGGGCTCACCCTCGGCGACGGCAACAACCTCGAGGCCCTGGTGTCCTTCCTCTGGTCCATCGACGCCGACCAGGAGGAATTCGAGGCCCGCGACGTGGCCGGCAACGACACCGACGCCTGCCCGGTCCAGTAGCTCCCTAGTTAGATTGATCCCCGGATGAACCGCGAGGCGGTGAGGCGCTCCCTCACCGCCTCGTGGCCTTTTTCGGCGCGCCCGGCGCGGCTCACTCGCCGCGGATGATGAGCTCGCGCTGCGGGCCGCGCGCGCTGGCCTTGCTGTTGATCGCGCGCGCGCAGTCGACGACATCGATCAGGAAGCCGCGGTAGAGCTCGCGCACGAAGGCGGTGTCGCTGTTCGACACCACGACCGTGCAGCCGCGCCGCACCAGGGCGCGCGCCACCCGCGCCAGCTCCCGCTGATCGTCGGCGCCGAAGCTCATCGCCGTGTAGCTGGTGAAGTGCGCGGTGTCGCTCAGCGGGTGATAGGGCGGATCGAAGTAGACGAAGTCGCCGGCCCGCGCCTTCTCCACCGCGTCGGCGAAGTGATGGGCGCCGAGCTCGGCTCGCTGCAGCATGCGCGACGCCGCGCGCAGCTGCAGGTGGTCGAAGATGGCCGGGTCCTCGTAGCGCCCGAGCGGCACGTTGAAGCGGCCGCGGCTGTTCACCCGCCAGAGCCCGTTGTAGCAGGTCTTGTTGAGGTAGATGAACGCGGCGGCGCGGTCGACGTCGGCCTCGAACCCGCCCGGCTGATTCCACCGCTCGCGCACCCCGTAGTAGTAGTCGGAGCCGTGCGCCGCGCGGTGGCGGGCCAACCGCTGGATGACCGCCTCCGCGTGCCCCGCCACGCAGCGGTACATGTTGATGAGATCGGCGTTCGAGTCGCTCAGCACCGCCAGCCGCGGGCGCAGGCGGAAGTAGAGCGCGGCCCCGCCCACGAACGGCTCGAAGTAGCGCCGGTAGCGCTCCGGCGCCCGCGCCACCAGCTCGTCGAGCAGGCGGCTCTTGCCGCCCGCCCACTTCACGATCGGCGCGGCCGGGCCGGGCTGGTCGTCGTCGGGGGCGAGGGCGACGCGAGCTCGCGCCTGTCGAGGGACGGGCGAGCTGGTCTGCCGTACGGTGATCTTGCCGCGGCTCGGGAGCGCCATGCCGGCCATGCTCGGCCGAGCTGCGTTCCCGGGCCAGTTTTCGGCGGCGGCGCGCCGCGGGACTAGAAGAGAGCGGCGGCGGAGCTGTACCCGCCGGTCTTCGGGTCGTAGTCGACCAGCACTCCGGCCACCCCGTTGGCCCGCGCCACCCGCATGAACTCTTCCTTGTTCGCCTTCACCACCATGCGCGGCTCCGCTCCCGCCACCGGCGACGCGGCCAGAAACCGGCGCGCGCTCGGCATGTTGCGGAACCCGAGCAGGTAGGTCTGGTCGTCCCCGGCCCGCGCCATCATCGGCACGCGGCCCTCGACCGTGGGGCCGAGCTTCTGGTCGTCCTGGCCCTCGACCAGGACCAGCCAGAGACCATCCAGACTCGAACGGGCCTGCTGTTCGCCGGTCCTTCCGGCCATCCATCCGCCGGCCCGAGAGCGGATCTGTGCGGAGCTCGTGAGCTCCTGGCGCTGTTGCATAGGCGTCGACATCTCCTTCGGCGTCCGCGAGCGGATCGCCGTCCTGTTGGGCGCGCTTCATGCCCCACTTCTGTCGATGTGTCAAGGTGAATCCTAGAGGGATCGCCTACCTGGCACCTCTCTGACACCGTCGGTGGCCGCCGGCCGCGCCACTTGACGCAACCGCATCCGCAGCCCAGAGTCGGGGCGAGGCTTTCGCGCGCGTGAACCGCCCCATCAAGCTTCCTGTACTGCCCAGCGCGACGCTGGCCAGCCCGCCGCAGGCACTCCCGATGGCACCCCAGGCGCCGTCCGGGCATGTGCCTGCGCTCGCTTCGCCCGCCGGCTCGCCCGCCGCCGATTCACCCACGGATTCGATCGTCGACCGCTTCGCCCGCCGCGTCGAGTACCTCCGAATCTCCCTGACCGACCGCTGCAATTATAGATGCACGTATTGCATGCCGGAGGCCGGCGTCGACCTCCTGCCGCGCGAGCAGGTGCTGTCGTTCGAGGAGGTCGAGCGGCTGGTGCGCGTGTTCGCCGACCTCGGCGTGCGCCGCATCCGGCTCACCGGCGGCGAGCCGACCGTGCGCAAGAACATGGTCGACCTGGTCGGCCGCGTGAGCGCCGTGCCCGGCATCGAGGAGGTGGTCATGACCACCAACGGCCACCTCCTGGCGGATCTGGCACCCGCTCTGGTGGCGGCCGGCATGAGCGAGGTCAACGTCTCGCTCGACACGCTCGACGCCGACCGCTTCCGCGCCATCACGCGGCGCGGCGACCTGGCCAGGGTCGTGGCCGGCATCCACGCCGCGCTCGCGGCCGGCATGCGGGTCAAGCTCAACGCCGTGGTGCTCGGCGGCTTCAACGACAGCGCCGAGGAGCTGGCGGGCCTGTGCCGCTTCGGCTGGGACCTCGGGGTCATGCCTCGCTTCATCGAGCACATGCCGATGTCGGACGGCGCGCTCTACGAGGTCGGGCGCCACGTCTCCTCGGCCGCGATCCGCGCCCGCATCGCCCAGGTGGAGG
>DATFRY010000164.1:0-14877 GCA_035262925.1 Kofleriaceae bacterium
CGCGGGGCCTGGCGGCGGTCATGCGGCCTCCGCGCGCGGGAGGTAGACGGTGAAGTCGGAGCCGCGGCCGAGCGCGCTGTCGACCGTGATCCAGCCGCCGTTGTCGTGCACGATGCCGTGTGCCACCGACAGGCCCAGCCCGGTGCCCTCGCCCACGCCCTTGGTGGTGAAGAACGGCTCGAACACGCGCGCCGCGATCTCCGGCGGCATGCCGCAGCCCTCGTCGCGCACCGCGATCGAGGCCATGCGGCGGGGCGGGCCGCCGACGTCGACCGGCGGGACCGCCTCGCCGCTGGCCACCGCCACCGTGACCCGCCCGCCCCTGGTGCTGGCGTGGATCGCGTTGACCAGGAGGTTGGACACCACCTGCTGGACCTGCGCCTCGTCGACCATGGCCTCGACCGGCTCGCCACCCGGCAGCTCGAGGTCGACCCCGGCCTTGCGCGCCATCGCGCCCAGCATGCCGGCGGTGCGCTGCACCACGGCGCCGAGGTCGGTGCGCGCGCTGGCCCCCGGCTTGCCGCGGCGCGCGAAGTCGAGCAGCTGGCGGATGATCGACGTCATGCGCTGGCTCTGCTCGTGGATGATGCGCGCGCTCTCGGTGGCCTCCTGGCCGGCGAGCTCACCGGCCTCGATCATCTGGGCGCGCCCGGCGATCACGTTGAGCGGGGTGCCGAGCTCGTGGGCCAGGCCGGAGGCGAGCTTGCCGACCGTGGTCAGGCGCTCGGCGTGGCGCAGCTGGTCGACCGCGCTCATGCGCGCCGTGCTCTCGCTGGCCAGCTTGGTGCGGGTCTCGTCCAGCTGGTCGCACATGCGGTCGATGGCGCGGGCCACCTCGCCCAGCTCGTCGCGCTGGCGCAGGCGGAGCGGGCCGCCCAGGTCGCCGGCGCCGATGCGGCGCGCCTTCTCGACCAGGCGCTGGGTCGGCCGCGCGATGAAGGCCACGCCGAGGATCATCGCCGCGCCGCCTGCCGCCAGGAGCAGCGCCGCGGCCGAGGTCAGCGAGTCGCGCACGGTGCGCTTGATGTAGCGGCGCTCGTCGGCCAGCGACTCGGCCAGCTCGAGCACGGCGCTCTGCCCGGGCGGCCCGCCGATCATGAGGTAGGTGAAGAGGAAGCCGCGGCCGTCGTCGCGCACGCTGGTGGCCTGGTGGCTGGCGCCGCGCTCCACCAGCTGACGGAGCGAGACGCTGGCCGGGAGCGCGGCCTGGCCGCCCGGCCCGAGCAGCCGGGCGTTGATGTGACGGTCGCGGCTGAAATCGGACAGGAGCGCCATCGCGGCCGGCGCTCCCTTGCTCGTCCACGTGTGCTCGACCGCGCGGGCCAGGGCGACCGCGATGACGGCGGCGTCGCGGCGCATGTCGTCCTCGAACAGGTCCACCTCGCGCCGGGTTCGCAGCCAGCCGCTCACCCCCAGGACCGCCGCGGTGGCCAGGATCAGGAGCAGCAGGAACTTGGCCGTGAGCCTCACACGGTCGAGTATTCGCGGTCAGCCGGCCGCGCGCAAAGCTACTGCCCTGGTTGCCCGTCCAGGAGGGCGGCGGCGCGCAGCATGGCCGAGCTGACGTGCTGCACGTAGTCGATGCGCACGACCGGATCGATGGCGCTGGCGGTGACGCCCCCGAGGCCCTGGGCCGACGGCTCGACCCAGAAGGCGCTGTCGGCGCTCTGCTGCTGGCGGAGGGCGAAGCGCATCGACAGCAGGATCTGCTGGCGCAGCTCCTCCGGCGCCCCTCCGTGGTGCTGGGCGAGCAGGTAGGTCGAGATCATCGCCTCGTTGCGCGAGCCGACCGGCGTGTTGTTGGGCACCAGGAACGGCGTGTAGCCGAAGGTGCCGGCCAGGTCGGCCTGGTCGGGCGAGAAGTCGTCCTCCTGGTTCTGCTGGCGGCGCAGGAACTCGCCGTAGCCGAGGCAGAAGTCGCTGTAGCGCTGCTTGCGCAGGGCCGGCCAGGCCGCCTCGGCGGCGATGCAGGTCCAGTGCTCCTCGCCGTAGAAGAAGCCGCCGGCGAAGAAGTCGTACCAGTCGACCAGCCAGTCGAGCGCGCGCTCGGCCGCGGCCAGGTAGCGCGGATCGCCGTACACCGCGTGCATGCGGACCAGCGCCAGCGCCGCCTCGCCCGAGAAGTAGAGGCTCTGGGCCACCTCGTCGCGCTGGCCGCGCGCCACGTCGTAGAAGTGCGCGAAGCTCCCGTCGGGCCGCTGCATGGAGAGCAGCCACTCGGCCAGCTGGTGGGTCAGCGGATCGAAGCGGCCCGATCGGGTCGCGCGCTTGTACTCGCACAGCGCGACGACGGCGAGCGCGGTCGAGCCCAGCGCGGCCTTCTGGTCCTCTCGCTGGTGCACGCAGGCGAAGCGGGCCCCCGACGAGGTCTTGCCGCTGCAGCCGCCCTGCTCGACCAGCTCGGCGAAGTGGCCGAAGGCGCGCTCGATGGGCTCGAGCAGGAACTTCTCGCCGGTGTGGCGGTAGAGCTCGGCCAGGAAGTACGTCACCCCGGCGTGGCGCGGCAGGCTGTAGGGGCGCGGGCGCTTCGGGTCGCTGGCGCGCCCGCTCGACAGGTCGACCTCGTAGATGTAGCGCCCGTTCTCGGCCAGGTGGTTGACCAGGTAGTGGCCGCCCGCGATGGCGGCGGCGCGCAGGTTCGCGGCGGTGAGCGCGGGGCCGGGCGGCAGTCCGCGCTCGAGCGGCAGCGGCGCGCCCACGCCGCCCGGCGGCTCCACGAAGCTGTCGGTGCGGAAGCGGAAGTAGGTCTTGCCGAGGTCGTTCCAGGTGGCGAGCGGGATGCGATCGGCGGCGGCCATGCGCGCCCCGGCGCGCTTCATGTCGACCCCCATGCGCAGGTCGGGGATGGCCGGGATGGGCTTCTGCGTGACCAGCAGGCGCGCGCGGATGAGCTCGTCGGGGAGCAGGAGGTGCTCTCGCGGCCCGGCGGTGACCGCGCCGAGCCCGTCGCGGCCGGCCTGCATGGCGAACAGCTCGAGCCCGCCGATGTCGGCCAGGATGGGGGCGCGCGCGCTGACCACGTCGATCTGGATGCGGGCGGCGGCGCGATCGGCGGCGCTCACCTTGGCGAGCGCCGGCAGCGCGGCCAGCGCCCGGGCCGCGGCCTCGAGCGCGTCGGCCACGCGCGGCCCGCGGCCCTCGACGCGCGCCTTGCGGTCGCCCTGGTGCCACACCGAGATGACGACCGGGCCGTCGCCGTCGAGCGGCGCCTCCAGCTCCGGGTGGCGCGGGCGCTCGGCCGGATGACCGGCCATGACGGCGCGCGCGACCGCCATGGCGGCGGCGCGGGCGGCGGGCGACAGGCGCTCGGGCGCGTCCAGGCGGTAGCGCGAGCCGACCCAGGTGGCGGCCGCGCACAGGAGCAGCGTGGGCAGGACCAGCGCCGCCGCGAGCGCGGCCCGGCGGCGTCCGGCGCGGCGCTGCATCACCGGGCCGACCGCGCGGCGCGCGCGTAGTGCCGCCGGCCCGCCCGGGTCATGAGGAACTTGAGCTGGAAGGCGGGCAGGAGCGCCATGAGCTCGACGACCAGGGCCCCGGCGAGGAGCGCCATGCTGGCCGCGCCGCGCCCCATCGATCCGTACACGCCGGCCAGGAAGGACGCCGAGAGCAGGATGAGGACCAGGAGCAGGACCGCGAGCAGGAGGAGGAGCGCGCAGCCGGCCACCGCGACGCGCCGGCCCCAGCGGCTGCGCCACAGCATGCCGACCCCGGCCAGCCCGACCGCGGCGACCGTGCTCCACAGAAGGGTCGCGTGCAGCGCGTGCCGGGTCGGCGACTGGAGGATGACGAGCGCGTAGATCGCGGCCATGGTGAAGTCGAGGGCCGCGTAGATGATCGGCCGCACGTCTCGGCGTGGCGCGCGCGCCGCACCCGCCGCGGGGGGCCACTTCTTTCCGGCGGCGGCGGGATGGGCGCTCTTGTCGCCGGGGGGACTGGCGGCCGAGGCGGGACTCGAGGGAGGAGCGTCGGCGTCCGATGCGCCGCGCGACGAGCGGCGGCGGGGGCGTTTCTGCGCCATGGGCGGGGACAATACTCGATCGGCGTCTGACACCGGAGCTCACTTCGGTGGACCTCATCGAGCTCCGGTGTCAGGGCTTCGCGCCTTCGCGCTCAGCCAGTCGATTTTCGACGGGACCCCGCCGACTTCGTCGGCACCCCGTCCGGGCTTGTCGGGCCATGTCGGAGCCCACGAGCTCGCGCCCGCCCGCCCCGTGCTTCTGGTATATGATGGTGCCCATGCACGATTCCTCGTCGGAGAAGATCCTCCGGCGCGAAGTCCAGCTCCCGCATCGGCAGCCCACCGGGCTCGGCGTGATGCTCATCGCATCGGCGGCGATGTTCTTCGCCGTGGCGGGCTCCGCCTTCGTGGTCCGCGCCCGCATGGCGGGCCACTGCTGCGACCGCGCGCGCGTGGCGCCCCAGGCGCCGGTCAGGATCCCTGCGATCTCACCGGCCGCGACAAGGCCCGCCGAGCCGCCCTGCGGCGAGGCGGTCTATCACCCCGGGCCGAGCGGCAAGATGGTGGTCGAGTTCCGGCTCTGCCCGCCGGCGGCCGCCGGGCCGGGCGCCACGCTCATCGACGTGGACGCCCAGCGCGTGCGGGACGCGCGCCCCACGGCGCTCATCGCCCACCGCCCCGACCAGCAGGCGGATCACCTGACAGACGATCACTGATCGAGGCCGATGGAGATGTCGTAGCGGTTCTCGGAGTCGCCGAAGCCTCGCACCACCACGTAGAACGTGCACGGGTCGCATGAGGCCGGCGCCGCCGCCTCGAAGTGCTCGTCCGAGTCGGCGCTCTGGCCGTTGTCGAGCGCGCAGCCGTCGGGCGCCTCGGGCGAGCACGGCGTGAGATCGACCGCCGCCTCGTCGTAGAGGTGGATGTCGAGGTCCTCTTGCGAGCCGGCCTGATCGAAGGCCAGGTCGACCAGCAGGCGCTCGCCGGTGAACAGATCGACCTGGTACCAGTCGTCGTCGCCGCTGCAGATGGACTGATCGAGCGACGTGAACGGGTCGGGGAAGAACGCCGGCACGCGCGCCTGGGCCGGGCCGTCGTCGTCCTCGTTGTCGTCCGCCTCGCAGGTGGCGGCGCAGCTGCCCGGACTCTGGCTCACCGTCAGCGAGTACGGGTTTCGCCCCGCGCCGAAGGCGAACACGCGCGCGGTGTAGATGCCCGCGGGGACGCATGCCGACACGCTCTCGTCGGAGCTGAAGCTCTGCGAGGCGGCCAGCAGCGCCCCGTCCTCGCCGTGGAGCGCGAGGTCGAGGTCGCTGGCCGCGCCGCCGGCCAGCGCCAGCGTGAGCTCGCCCTCCTCGGGCACCTCGATGTCGAACCAGTCCTCGTCGTCGCCGGTCGCCAGCGCGGCCGGGCAGCTGACCAGGTCGTGTCGCCCGGCGGCGAGCAGCGGCAGGGCGGCGGCCTGGGCCGGGCTGTCGTTGTCCTCGAGCTCGTCGTCCTCGCAGGTCCCGCCGGCCGGATCCGCGCAGTCGCTCGACAGCGGCACGCACTGGCGGGCGCTGGCCCCGTCGACCGACGCGACCGGCGCGCCCGAGCAGCTGTACCCGGCCGGGCAGTCGTCCGGGCCGTCGCACGCGCCCAGGCAGAACGCGCCCGCGCCGCCGACCGGGACGCAGAGGTCGTCGGCCCCGCCGCACTGCACGTCGCTGTCGCACGCCTCGCACAGGGCGCCGCCGCCCTCCCCGCCCGGGCTGGTCACCGTCATGGTGAAGACGCCGTCGGCCGGGACCTGGGTCAGGTGATCGCAGCTCCCTTCCGGATCGTCGTCGTCGGTGACGGCGATGAGGTAGTAGAGCTGGCCGCTGGTCCCGGCCGGCTCGCCGGCCACCGGGTTGGGCAGGCTCGCGCTCCAGGTCCCCGCCGTCATGTCGCCGGCGGTGAGCCGCATGGTGAGCTGGGTCATGGCCGACAGGTCGGGCGGATCGGCCGGCGGCGAGTCGGCGACGTAGAGCAGCGGCTCGCGCTTGAGGCCCTGGTCGTCGGAGATGTCGGCCGCGATGGTCAGCCCCGCGCCGCTGTCGACGTCTCGCGCCTCGTGCGCGACGACCGGCGCCTCGCCCGGGCAGTCGGGCTTGGTGGGCCTGCGCAGCACGATGAGGTAGGGGTGCGCGGTGGGCGGGTTGTCGTGATCGTCGGCGCTCAGCACCACGCTGTAGCGGTCGTCCGCCTCGATCTGCGGGCCCGACGGGCACCAGCGCCAGTCGGCGTGCAGCCCGTCGGTCTGGTCGAGGTCGGCGCCGTCGAGCAGCGGCTCGAGCTGGCCGATCGCCACCTCGGCCGAGTCGGAGTCCACGACCTCGACGCCGAAGCCGGCGCAGGTGGCCCTGGTCAGGTCGAGCGTCGTGCCCATGCCCTGGGGATGGAGGAAGCGAGGCGCGGTCGCGGCGCCGATGGCGGAGCGCACGTCGATGCGCGCGGTCGCGGTGTCGCGATGCGAGCCGTCCGAGACGGTGAAGTCGAAGGTCCACACCCCCACGTCGGAGGCCAGCGGGATCCAGCGGAACTCGCCGGCGCCCAGCCGGGTCGCGCCGATGGTGGCGCGGCCCTCGATGTCGGGCACGTCGGCGGTGAAGCTGTAGCGCAGCTCGTCCCCGTCGTCGTCGGTGGCGGCCAGCACGAGCACCAGCTCCTGGTCGACCGCGACGACGCGGTCCTCCACCGGCTCGAGCACCGGCGCGCCGCCGCTCGGACCGCACGCGGTCAGCGCCGCGCAGACGAGGCCGGGGACGGAGAGGAGGAGACGGTGCTGCGCGGCGCGCGGGGACCCCACGGATCGGGTCCCTTAGCAAGATGCAGTCCAGCCGTCATTCGCCGAGCTGCGCCCGCAGTGCCGCGTGATCCTCGCTGACTGCGAAGCGCAGCATGCCGACCACGAACGGGTCATCGATGCCCTGGTGGATATCGCGGTAGCCACCCAGGCGGAGGAGCGCGCCCAGCGCGGCCGCGGCGCTGCCCGCCGCCAGGAGACCGGCGCGGTTTCCGCCCTCGATGATGCCGGCCCACATGGCGCGGTGATCGAACTCGGCGCCGGCGATGTCGAGGCCGAACGGGGCCAGCTCCTGCACCAGGTGGCTCGGGATGAGGCGCCGCAGCTTCTGCTGCTCGGTGGCGACCTGGGCCGGGTCGAGCCCGGCCGGGGAGAACTCGGGCTGGAACTGGCGCAGCATGCCGGCCACCAGCGCGCCCAGCTCGTCGGCCGCGAGCCGGGCCGGCACCGCCAGCGACGAGCGGTAAAGCACCAGCGCGCGACCGACCAGGAAGCGCAGCTCGGCCGGGCGATCGAGGCTGGCCAGCTGCGAGCCGATGACCAGGGAGGGCGGGCTGGTCGGCTCGACCGCGAGCACGGTGGGCTGCCGCGGCGAGAGATAGATCTCGAGCTCGGCGATGCCCATCTCGCCCGCCATCTCGAGGATCATCGCGGCCAGCGGGTCGCCGCTCGAACGCAGCCTCTCGGCCCGGCCGACGCCGTAGCGGCGCACGTCGAGGCCGAGCTGCTTGGCGATGCGCTCGCCCAGCATGCGGAACAGCGAGCGCAGCGAGCCGGGCACCGGCGCCGGATAGAGGAGGTCGTCGATGTCGGAGCTGCCCAGTCCGGACAGCGGCGGCCGCGCGCGCGCAGCGGGGGCGGCCAGCTCGGTGTCGCCCGCCTCGGCCCCGCCGAGCAGGAGCGCGATCTCGGCCGCGCAGCGGGCGGTGGCCAGCGAGCCGGCCCCGCCGGCCTTCTCGCGCGCCGCCAGCGCGCGCGACAGCACCTGATAGGGCTCGATCCCGGCCGGCTCGGCCGCCACGCGCTGGCGCATCGCTCCCGCCACGCGGTCCAGGTGCACGCGCGCGCTGATGCCGTCGCCGACCTCGCCGTAGAAGTCGACCAGGGCCATGAGCGCCGACTCGCTGGTCGGATCCATGTCGAGGGCGATGCGATAGGCGCGCTCCGCCTTCGAGCGGTCCTTCAGGCCGTCGAGGTAGATGCGGGCGACCCGGTGCAGGTGGACCACCTTGTCGGCGTCCACTGCGGCCAGCTTGATGAGCTGCTCGCAGGCGCCGAGCGCGAGCCGGTGATCGCCGGAGCGGGCGGCCAGATCGGCCACCTTCTCGAGCGACGCGTGGTCGCCCGGGTGATAGGTGAGCACCTTCTGGAACGACATCATCGCGTAGCGCGGATCGGGCAGCCGATCGGCGTAGATGGTGCCCAGCCGGTAGAAGATGTGGCGCAGGATCTCCGGCCGCGTCTCCAGCTTGGCGCGCGAGATGAGCGCCTCGGCCGCCTCGGCCCAGTCGCCCAGCTCCCACGCGATGTCGGACAGGTCGGCGACGGCGCGCAGGTTGTCGGGCTCGATGTCGAGCGCCGACTTGAGGTGGCGGCGCGCGCCCTCGCGGTCGTCGAAGAAGTTGCGGTAGAGGTCGGACAGCCCCTGGTGCAGCGCCATGCGCATCGTGCGGTCGTCCTCGACGCCCAGCCGCTGGTGGTAGAGCTCGACCAGCTCGACGTCCTGACCGGTGTCCTCGTAGAGGAGCTTCAGCCGGAGGAACGCGTCGGTGTGAGATGGGTCGGCCTCGAGCACGCGGCGCAGCGCGGCGATCGCGCGCTCGCCGTCGGGGGCGCGGTCCATGAGCACCACGCCGGCCAGGTGGTAGAGCGCGGCCCGCTCCGCGGCGGCGGCCGAGCCGTCGGCGGCGCGCTCGGTCGCCTCGGCCACGTCCGACCACATGGCGCCGCCGACGGCCGCGTCGCGCCAGCCGTGCAGCGCGGGCAGGTGGGCGGGCAGCGCCGCGACCGCGTCCCGGAAGCTGGCCACCGCGCCCTCGCGATCGCCGAGCGCCAGCAGCGTCTCGCCCGCGCGGGTGTAGAACGCGGCCTCGGCGCGCGCGTCGCCGGCGAAGGCGCGCGCCACCGCCTGCTCCAGCCCGGCCAGCTCGGGCGAGGGGCCCTCGGCGCGCGCGTGCGCCTCGAGGCGGAAGAGCGCCATGCGGTTCACCGGGTCGATGTCGCGCTGGCGGCGGAAGTGCGCGAGGAGCTCGTCGCGCGGGCGGCCGGTGCGCTCGGCCAGGCGGGCCAGCTCGCCCAGCAGCGCCACCGTGTCGCGCGGACCGGTGGTTGCGCCCTCGAGCCGGCCGTAGAGCTGGTAGAGCTCCGGCTCGCGGTCGGGTCCGCCGGCGAGGTAGGCGCGCTCGAGGCTGCGCATGGCGGTCATGCGACCGGGGTCGGCCTCCACCGCCGCGCCCCACCCGAGGATCGCGGAGGCCAGGTCGCCGCGCAGCTCGGCGTCGATGCGGGCCAGCTCCTCGTAGGCCGCGGCCTTCGAGGAGCCGTCGCCCATGGCCTCGGCCTGGCGCAGGTCGGACAGGGCGAGCTCGGCCAGCGGCGCCGCCTCGCCCGCGCGCTCGGCGCTGCGCGCGAAGCCGTCGCGCGCCAGCGGATCGTCGGGGCGCAGGGCGAGCGCGCGCTGATAGAGATCGGCGGCGCGGCCCGGGTCGCCGACCTGCTCGGCCATCTCCGCCTCGCGCAGGAAGCGGGCGAAGCCGTCGTCGGCGTCGCGTCGGTCGGCCGCCGGCGTCGCCGCCGTCTCCACCGCCGGCGCCGACTCGCCGAGCCGGCGCTGGGCCGCGCGCAGGAGCTCGGCCGCGATGATGAAGTCGGGGCGAGCGTGGACCACCGAGGTGAGTAGATCGATGGCGCGGCGCGCCTCGTCGCCCTCGTCGAGCATGATGCTGGCGGCCCGGTAGCGGTGCGCGATCGCCTCGTCGCCGTCGCCGAGCGCGTCGGCCCGATCGGTGAGCAGCGACGCGGCGTCGGCCCAGCGCCCGCCCTGCGCGAGCAGGCGCAGGAGGGCGAGCGTGGGCCGCGGATCGCTCGGGTCCTGCTGCGCGGCGGCGGCCAGGATCTGCTCGGCCGCGGCGCGGTCGGCGCCCCGGGTGCCGTCGGCGCCATCGCGGCCCTCGGGGCCGCCGTCGCCCGCGCGGCCCGCGCGCGCGACCAGGATGTCGGCGCGGCGAAGAGCCAGCTCGACGGCGCGGGCCGCGGGCAGCTCGCCCTTCTGGGCCTCGGCCAGGACCGCCAGCCGGGCGCCGTCATCGTCCGGCGCCGCGGCGTCGACCAGGCGGAGGCAGGCCGCCCGTGCCGCCGCCGAGGCCGGATCGAGGGCGAGCACGCGGCGCCACGCGACCAGCGCGTCGCCCCCATCGATCGCCGCCTGGTCGGGCGCGCGCGCGACGTGCGCGCTCGCCGGGGGCGCGCTCGGCTCGCGCCAGATGCCGGCCGGGAGGCCGGCCGCCTCGGGCGCGCCTCCCCCGTCGGCCGACGAGGGCGACGCGAACAGGATCTCCGGCGCCGCCGCCGTGTCGCCGCCCCAGTCGTCGTCGGCGTCGCGGGGTGGGATGGTGCCGGCCGGGTCCTCCCCCGGCGCACCGGTGCCGGCCCGCGCTCGCGCAGGCGCCGGGGCCGGCCCCGCGGCCAGGGCGAGCTGCTCGAGCGCCATGGCCGCGCGCCGCTCCGCCACCAGCGGATCGACGTATGGCAGCCTCTCCTCCGCCTGCTCGCGGCACAGCGCGGCCCGCTCGGCCAGCTTGCCGCCGCGCGCGTAGGCGCGCTCGAGCTCGGCGTCGAGCGCCGCGCTGCGCGGCCCGGCCGCGCGCCCGGCGGCCAGCACCGCGGTCCCCTCCTCGCCGCGCCCGAGCCGCTCGAGCCCGCGCGCGAGCCTGACCCGCGCGAGCACCGCGCCGTCGGGATCGGCCGACACCTGACGCCGCGCGAGGGCGACCAGCCCCTCGTCGTCGCCGGCGGCCTCGAGCGCGCCGGCCAGATCGATCGCGGCCAGCGGCTCGCCCGGGTCGAGCTCGACCGCGCGGCGCAGCATCGACACCGACGCCGCCTTCTCGCCGCTCGCCGCGCGCAGGCCGGCCGCCCGGCGCAGGAGCCGCGCCGCCTGCCCGCGCGATGGCGTGGCGGAGGCGGCCCGGGCCAGCGCCTCGGCCGCCGGGCCGGCCTGGCCCGCCGCCTCGAGCAGGAGCGCGTGCACCTCGCCGAGCTCCGGATCGCCGGGCAGGAGCTCGGCCGCTCGCGCGACCGATCGGCCGGCCGAGGCCAGCTCGCCGCGGCCGATGAGCGGCTCGCCGCGGCGCCACTCGAGCGCGCCGGCCAGCGCCGGCGATGCCTGGCCCAGCCCGCCCTGCCCGACCAGGTGGCCGGTCAGCTCGGCTGCCTCGCTGGCGGCGCCGCGCGCGCAGGCGGCGTGGGCCAGCCCCATCCAGGCCAGGCGGTCGGCCGGGTCGACCAGCAGCGCGCCGCGGTAGGCCGGGCCGCCGTCGTCGCCGCGTGCCTCGGCGAGGAGGCCGCGGGCGCGCGCCATGGCTCCGGCCAGCGCGCGGTCGGCCACCGCCTGGGCCAGCTGATCGAGGATGACGTCGAGCTCGTCGTGGCGGCCGTCGACCCAGGCCAGCTCCAGGTCGGCGAGCAGCGCGCGCACGTCGGACGGCGCCTCGTCGACCAGATCGCCGACCGCGACCCGCGCCACGTCCTGCTCGCCGATCGCCATGAGCAGATCGGCGCGGTAGGCGGCCAGCGCGCGCCGCTCGCGCGACGAGGCCAGCTCGATCTCGGCGTCCAGGTGGCGCACCGCCTCGCTGAAGTTGCCCAGCTGGCGCTCGACCCGGCGCAGCGCGCGCAGCGGCGGCCGGAGCTGCGGGTCGAGCTGCATGGCGCCGTCGTAGTGGGTGCGCGCGCGGTCGAGGTCGCCCAGCTGCTCGGCCAGGCGGCCGGCCTCGAGCCGCATGCGCGCGGTCGGGACCGGCTCGTCGAGCAGGGTCAGCTCGCGCTCGTAGAGCAGGAGCTCGCGGGCCAGCTCCTCGGTGCGATCCTCGGTCGACGGCTCCACGTCGCGCACGACCAGCGCGTCGAAGTCGATGGTCGGCTCGCTGACCGCGAACGGCGACAGCGGCAGGTCGGGCGTGACGTCGATGTCGGGCAGCGCGACCATGGTGGCCGCCGGCACCAGCGTGCCGTCGTCGATGGCGACCGCGTCGTCGAGGGCGGCGTCGACGTCGCTGTCCTCGTCGTCGGCCGCGGCGGCGCCCTCGAGCCCCACGTCGCCCCACGGCTCGAAGCCCAGCAGCGTCTCGGCCGGCGTGTCCCACGGCGTGGCCTGGTCGCGCCCGCGCAGCACGGCGTCGGGGCTGCGCTCGATGGTGGCGTCGTCGATCGGCACGTCGATCGACGCGTCATCGATCGACGCACCGTCGATCGACGCACCGTCCATTATCGACTCTGGCGCCGCGTCCCACGGCGTGACCGGGCGGCGCCGCTCGGTGGCCGGCTCGGGCGCGTCGCGCCGCTCGGGCGTCCACGGCGACTCCCACGACGGGGTGGCGCGGCCGCGCGGGGCGACCTCGCGCGGCTGCCCCGGCCAGGCCGGCGCCGACGAGGCGCGCAGCGCGTCCAGCGCGGGGCGCTCCTGCTGGACGGTGGGCGGCAGCTCCGGCTCGCCGGCCGGCCGAGGCACCAGCCGGTCGGCCAGGACGTCGCCGACCACGACGGTCGGCCCCTCGATGTCGTCGTCCGACAGCGCCTCGTGTGGGTCCGCCGTCGTCGCCGGCATCGTCGCGCCCGCTGGCGGGGGCGCGGTGGTGATCGTCTCTCGGCGCCGGGGCTCCGCCGGCGTGAACTGGGACGGCGTGGCCGGGCGGCGAAGGATGTTGGTCGTGGTCCGCCGCCCCGCCTCGCCGGTGGGCGGACGCTTGCGGCGGCCGGTGCGCGGGTCGCTCTCGACCGGCGCGTCGGCCTGGGTCACGGTCCCGGCCACCAGGTCGCTCGAGCTGGCCGCGACCTCGATGCCCTCGTAGAAGTCCTCGTCCAGCTCGAGGCTCACCTCGGGCGGCGCGTCGCGGAACAGCGCCTCGGCCGACTCCGCGAGCCGCTCCACCAGGTCGGTCGACATCGCGGCGGTGCGCTCCTCCGGCCAGAAGTCCGCGCTCTCCTCGGGATGGCTCGGTCCCGGCGCGCCGGAGCTACCCACGCCGGGCCGCGTCTTGTCGCTCCAGGTCGGGAAGGGCTGCTTGGGGCCGGTGCCCGGCCGCCTGACGATCGCGGGGCGGCGGCCCGAGGTCGCGGCGCGCGGCGGGCGCGCCGCGCCCGGCCCGGCCGGCACGACGGGGGCCGGCTTGCCCTGCCCCTGTCCGTGGATGATGGGTCGCGGCGCGGAGGTGAACAGGCCGTCGTCGTCGCTGCCGAGCGCGGGGCGGCGCCCGGTCGAGCCCAGCAGCGCGCCGAGCGCGCGCGGCTCGCCGTCGAGCGAGAGATCGTCCTCGGTCGGGATGGGGAACGGATCGGCGTCGTCGTCGCGCGACGGCGCGGGCGCGACCGGCGGCGGCGAGGTGTGCGCGTCGGCGCGCACGGCCGCGGCGGGCGCATCGGTGGGCGAATCCGGCACGTGCAGGGAGTCGAACATCTTGTCCCACTCCTCGAGGTCCTCGAGGAGGCCGTCGCCCAGCAGCTCGTCTTCTTGGTCGGGCATCTCGTTCCGCTTCGATCAGTGCGTGAGGCCCAGCCGCTGGCGCAGCTCCAGGCGCTCGCCCGACACCGCCCAGGCCAGGAGCGAGAGCGCGTCGCGGTCGTCGGTGAGCGAGCGCGCTCCCGGGCCCAGGTCGAGGAGGTCGAGCGCGGCCGGCAGATCGGCGCACAGGAGCAGGCCGGCGCGCGCCCCGGTGCGCAGCGCGGCGCGCCGCCAGCCGCCGAGGTCGCCCGGCTGGGCGAAGCCGTGCTCGATGGCGGCCAGGCTCTTGCGCGCGCGCCGGTCGAGGTGGCGGTCGAGGTGCTTGATGAGCTCGTCCTGGCGGCGCGCGTCGGTGCCTGACAGGAGCACGCGCGGCACCTCGCCGAGCGCCAGCTTGGCCGCCGCCGCGAACCAGGCCGCCAGCATCTGGTGGGCCAGCTCGGCCAGGCTGGAGGTGCCCTGCCTGAGGAGGGCGCAGGCGCGGCCGAGCGCGAAGCGGGCCTCGGCGGTGTGGGCCGCGGCCACGTCGGCCCCGAGGTAGAGCGCGCGCCGATCGCCGGCCACCGCGCGCGCGTAGCCCGGCTTGCCGGTCGCGACGTAGACGTCAGGGGCCTCCGGCTCGGCGCAGCCGAACAGGCGCAGGAAGGCGAGCACCGCCGGCGCCTCGTGCTCGAGGTCCTTGCCGCGCCGGCGGTCGCTCTTGGCGAAGCCGAGCTGGCGCGGTTCGCGCGGCAGCGCCAGGGCCACGGCCGGCGCCACGATCGACCAGACCTCGGCCGGGAAGCCGCCCGCGCCCGGATCGACCAGCACCGCCCAGTCGGCCGGGCCCAGCGGCTGGCCCAGGCGCGCCAGGTCGAGGTCGGGCGGCGCCTGGCCCGACCACTCGCTGACCATGCGGCGGTGCTCGGAGGTGAGCGAGCCGAGCGAGCCCTGGGCCGCCAGCGCGATCGCGCGCGTCTCGCTGTCCCCCGCCCACTGGCCGACGGCGGCCAGCCGCTCGTAGAGCGCCGCGCGCCCGGGATCGGCGGTGATGGCGCGGCGCAGATCGGCCGCCGAGCGGGACAGCACGCGCCGGCGCCGCTCGTCACCCTCGGGGTAGAGCTCGACCAGCTGGCGCACCGGATCGGCGGCCAGGGGATCCAGCTCGCGCGCGCGCTCGAGCGCGGTCAGCGCGCTGGTCCGCTCGCCCAGCTTCTCGCGCAGGAGGCGGGCCAGGCGCAGCTGGTCGCGCGCCTTCTCGCCCGGCGTGGTGCGGAGGCGCTCGAGGCTGCGCAGCTCGTCGGCGGCGCGCCGGTTCTCTCCGGCGCGCATGAGCACGTCGATGAGCCGCTCGCGCACCGACAGATCGCCGGGCGACTGGCGCATGACGCTCTC
>DATFRY010000165.1:0-13274 GCA_035262925.1 Kofleriaceae bacterium
CGCCGGCCGCGCCCTCGGCCGCGTGGTCGACGAGATCGACGACATGACCCGCGCCACGCTCGCCTCGATCACTCTGGCCACGGTGCTCAAGATGGGCCAGCGCGGCCGCCGACCGGGCAGGCTCCGGGCGGAGTGAGAACCGGGGCTGCCGGGCCGCGGGGAGGCGCGGCGAGCCGCCCGGCGTGCTGGGCACCGGCGAGGCGTGCGGCGCGCGTGGATCCCTCGGCTGCGCTGCGGGCGGAGTAGCCGCTCCCTGGCCAGGACCGACCTTCGGGGGGCCGGGATGGGGAGCCTCTGCGGGGCCACCGGACCCCGAAGCTCGCCGATGCACGGCAGCGCGCCGCGTCGACCGGGCGGTCGCGCTCGGGGTTCACCTCGAGGGTGGGACTACACTTTCGTCGCGCCGGTTCGATACCTCCGTGAGGGACCGCAAGGCGCCCGGGCGACGCGGTCAGTTTGCCCACCACGCGGTGGGCTTCGTTTCACGGAGGGATCGCACAATGCGTCCATTTTCGCGGTGGCTCTCGTGTCGCGCCTGGTCAGTGGCCTGCATTCTCGCCGCCGGATCGACTGGATCTGGATGTGGTGATGCCGTCGAGCCAGACCAGGATGCCGGTCTGTCCGACGCCGACGTGGTCGATGCCGGCAATGCCGATGCCGCCCCGGCCGACGCGGGCGAGGCGGACGCGGCCGCGCCGACGTTCTCGGTCGCGGCCACGGTGAGCGGGTTCGCGGGCTCGGGGCTGGTCCTTCAGCTCAACGGCGGCGGCGATGTGACCGTCGACGACGATGGCGTCTTCACGTTTCCGGGTTCGCTCGCCGGCGGGGCGAGCTACGAGGTCACCGTGGCCGCGCAGCCCTCCTGCCCCGCCCGGATCTGCACGGTCACCGACGGAACCGGGACGGTCGGCGATGACGACGTCAGCGTGACGGTGACGTGTGTGGTGCCGCTGCTCCGCCTGATCTCGCACAACTGGGGATCACCCCAGACCGTGCGCATCACCGACGACATGGCGTCGCTCGCCGACGCAGCCACCGCGGTGCCGCGCATCGTCACCGGCGCGAGCACCGGGGTCGGCAGCACCAAGATCGACAGCATCGCCTCCGACGGCGGCCGCGATCTCATCTACGCGGTCGCTCGAGTGGCGACCCCCGAGCCTTCCGTCCTGGTCTTCACGAGCGCGTCGACCGCGACCGGGGACGTGGCGCCGGCGCGCCAGATCACGATCACCGGCGCGTCCAACATCAGCGGCATCGAGCTGGACGAGTCGGCCGACCGGCTCTACGTGTCCGGGGACTCCGGCAACCTCTACATCGTGGACGACGCGAGCACCGCGAACGGCACCGCCACGCCGACCACGATCCCGCTGACCTCGCCGGGCGCGATCAGCCTCGATCGCCGGACCGACCGCCTCTACGTCGCCGCCACCGCCACATCGCTGTACGTCTTCGACGGCGCGCGAGCCCTCACGTCGGCGTCGACTCCCACGCACACCGTGACGTGGACCGTGCCGACGGACTTCGCGCGCGGCATCGCGGTCGACGGTTGCCGCGATCGGCTCTACCTCGCGATCCGCAACGTGAGCTCCGGCGCGAACGTGTACGCCTTCGACGACGCCTCCACGATCGACGGCGCGCTCGATCTGAGCACGGCCAGCCAGGCGCAGGTCGCCGTTCCCGACACCCAGGTGATGTCGATCGGCCTCGACCCGCTGGGCGCTCTCTACCTGTGGAAGGACTCGGCGACCACGGTGCGCATCTTCGACACCCCCGAGACCTTCACCGGGGCCGCCAGCCCGACGCCCGACAGATCGATCAGCGCGGTCGTCTCGTCCGGCTACGGTCTGGACGTCATGGCCTACGAGCCGCCGTAGTCGCTTCTCGAACCGGCGGCAGCAACAACCGGGCGAACCAGGAACTACCGGGCCGCCGCGTCCAGGACGGCCCAGAACGCCGCCGTCGGCACGTAGTCGCTGAACAGGAGCGGCTGGTCCGGCGGCCCGAGCCACGAGTCCTTGACGTTCACGCCCCATGTCAGCACGGCGTCGATCTTGTCCTGGTTGCGCCGGAACATGCGGAAGAGCTCGGCCCAGCGCGCCGCCTGGCGGGCCTTGAGCGCGTCGGTGAGCGCTGGCACCTCGCCGTTCCCGCGCGGGCGCAAGCTGATGTCCAGCTCGGTCACGTGGTTGCGCAGGCCCGCGGCCGCCACCTCCTGGATGGTGGCCTCCAGCTCCCTCGCCGGGGGCCAGTCCAGGCTGTAGTGCGACTGGTGGCCGATGCCGTGGATGGGGATGTTCTTGGCCTGCAGCGTGCGGATGAGCCGCATGATGAGCGCCCGCTTGGCCGGCGACTGGGTCTCGTAGTCGTTGTAGAAGAGGAGGGCGTCGGGGTCGGCCTCGTGGGCGTACTGGAACGCGAGCGGCACGTAATCCTTGCCCAGGTACCGGTACCAGCCGCTCTTCCGCCACCCCGAGCCGTCGTCCACGCCCGGCTCGTAGGCCACGAGCGCCTCGTTCACCACGTCCCAGGCCCAGACCCGCCCCTTGAAGTGGCCGACCACGTCGTGGATGTAGGTCCGCATGCGGGCCGCCACCAGCTCGCCGGTGAGCGGCGGCCCGCTGCCGCTGGTGAACATCCAGGGCAGCTCGTCGCGGTGCCAGACCAGGCAGTGGCCGCGGACCTTGATCCCGTTCCGGTTGGCCCAGTCGACCAGCGCGTCGGCGCGCGAGAAGTCGTACTTGCCCTCGCCGCGGCTCAGGGCCGACGGCTTCATCTCGTTCTCGGACACGATCACGTTGAACTCGTACTTCACGAACCCCTGCGCGTCGCCCTGCACCATCGCGCCGGTGACGGCCGCGCCCACGAGGAACTGGCCGCGGTAGGCCGCTGCCAGCGAGGGAATCGGATCGCCCGGCTTCCAGCCAGGCGGCGGGGCCGGCGCCGTAGCCGCCGCCGGGGCCGGAGGTGCGGTCGGCGCGGCCGGCGCCGCGGCCGGCTCCTGCGCGCGGATCGGCGGCCCGCACGGGCTCAGCACGAACGGCATGGCCAGGGCCGAGACGGTGAGCAGCGCGGCCCGCTCCGGCGCGCGTCCAGCCGCTCGCCGCTCAGGCGAGCGCTGCATCGGCGGTCGCATACATCTCGAACACGCGGTCGAGCATGGTCAGCTTGAAGATGCGGGCGACCTGCTCGTTGGCCCCGGCCACCTTGAGGAAGCCGCCCTGCTCGCGCGTGGACTTGAGCCCCGACACCAGCGCCGAGAGGCCCGAGCTGTCCACGAAGCTCACCTCGTGCAGGTCGCAGACGATCTCGGTTCGCCCCGCGTCGATGAGCTCCTTGATCCGGCCCTTCATGACCGGCGCGGTCATCGCGTTCATCCGGCCTCGGGCGGCGATCACCGCCCGCGTGGGAGAGAGGAGGCGCACCTCGAGGCCCAGGTCCACGTCCATATCATCTCCCTTCCTGCGGCGGCGCCGCTCCGGTCAGCAGAAACGCCGGTGGCTCCGCCTTCCAGTCGGGCGGAGGTCGGAACACCGCCGCCCGCACGATGGGGAGGAGCATGGTGATGCCGTAGAGTCCCCAGAACACGTTCGTCACCACGCCGGCCACCGTCCCCTGGCCGGCGAAGGCGAGGCCCCAGACGCCGTAGCCGATGGCCAGGGCGGTCAGCGCGATGACCGCGATCTGCGGCCATACGAGCAGAAGGAAGTTTCCGCTCTGCCGCAGCTTGGGCGTGACCACGAACTGCGGTGTCTTGCCCACCAGCGTGCTGAAGACGGCGCGTATCCACAGCGGGAAGAGGGCCAGGCTGTACTGCTCGCTGCGCCGCGCGCTGATCTCGCGGCTGACGTAGAGGACCATGATCCGGTTGAGCGCCAGGTAGGGGAGGAACCGGATCAGGAACTCCGTCCACGGCGTGCCGATGGGGAAGACACCGGTCAACAGGCACACGATGGGGCAGAGGACGAACACCAGGCTGGCGAAGCCGTCGAAGTACGACAGCATGGTGGTGAAGTACTGGAGGCGCTGGGGCAAGGACAGCCCGGGCTTGGTGAGCGGGTTCTCCCGGATCAGTACTTGTAGAGTTCCCTGCGCCCAGCGCAGCCGCTGGTTGAGCGCGGTGCGCAGGTCCTCGGGCGCCAGCCCGTAGGCCAGGATCTCGGGGTGGAAGGCGCTCTTCCAGCCCAGCGCGTGGAGGCGCATGGCCGTGGCCATGTCCTCGGTGACGCTGATGGTGGCCACCGGGAGGATGGGCTGCGCCTCGGAGGCGCGGGTCAGGTCCAGCTCGTGGACCGCCGACTCGCGCAGGCCGAGCGAGCCCGCGTCGTTCCGCATTGCCTCGGGGAGCTGGGCCAGGTTGTCGAGCAGGTGGCGCCGCGTCTCGGCGGCGTTGATGTCGCCTGCCTCGGCCAGCTCTCCCAGCGTGGCGGCGATGTCGAGGAGGTCCTGGTGCGACGACACCTCCTCGGCGGCGGCGATGCCCTGACGGACGATCTCGCTCACCCGCTGCAGCGGGGCGCGTCCGCGCAGCGCGGTGTGCGCCGCCTCCAGCGCCGAGCGGAGCACCTCGCCGGCGAGGCGGCTCTGCCGGCGCAGCGCCGAGGCGTCGTGGCGCAGCGTCCGCACCGCCTCCTGGAAGCGCCTCTCCGTCTCGCGCACGTACTCGGTCACGCCGAGCTGCAGGAGCGCCTCGCGCCGGAGCACCGCGTTCGAGCCGCAGAAGAAGGCCGCGTTCCAGCCGTCCTTCCCCTGCATGATGGGGCCGTAGAAGAGAGGGGCGTCGTTGCCGAACGGATCGCCGGGGGGCAGGTTGTAGAAGTGCTGCGGGGTCTGGACGAAGGCCAGCTCGGGGTCGCGGAAGTAGCCGATGGTGTGGCGGACGATGCGCGGGTCGGGGATCTGGTCGGCGTCGAGGATGAGGATGAACTCGCCGTCGGTGGCGGCCAGGGCGTTGTTGACGTTGCCGGCCTTGGCGTGGCGCGGCTTGCCGGTCCACTCGTCGCCCCGGGTGATGTAGCCGCTGCCCAGCGCGTCCGCGATGGCCCGCATCTCCGGGCGGGCGCCGTCGTCGAGCACGAACACCCTGGTCCCGGGCCAGTCGATGCGCAGCGCCGCCTCCAGGGTGAGGCGGACGAGCTCCACCGGCTCGTTGTAGGTCGTGATGAACACGTCGACGGTGGCGGCGTCGAGCGGCGGTGGCGACTCGCGGCGGGTGGGCCGCCACAGCATGAACACGAACAGGAAGGTGTTGACGAAGGTGTAGGTCTCGGCGGCCACCAGCGGGATGGCGAGCCACAGGGCCGCCGTGTTGAGGCTGTAGCCGTAGCGCCAGACCAGGTAGGCGGCGCCCACGATCAGGTTGAGCGCGGCCAGGACGCGAAACATCCCGACACGGCGGCGGTGGGTCGCCTCGTCGATCATGGCAGGACGCCTCCGTCGCGGCGCTTCGCACGCGCCGTGGTTCCGGCGGTCCGGCGCTTCACGAGCCGCCAGTGGTTGCCGTCCTCGGTGGACGGCCAGTAGGCGACCTCGTCCATCACCTGGCGGACGATGTGCACTCCGTAGCCGCGCTCGCTGGTGCGGCGCACGTCCCGTTCCCGGTCGGGCACGTCGACCAGCCCCGGCACGGCCGCGAGGTCGAAGGGGACGCCGCGGTCGTAGACGTCGATCTGGATCCGGTCGGCCTCGAGCCGGAACTCGCCCCGGATCTCGCCCCCCTTTCCCTTGTAGGCGTGCTGGATGATGTTGGTGAGGATCTCGGACACCGCCAGCTCCATCTCGTAGGCGAAGCTCTCGCCGTATGGACCGGCCAGGGCCCGGACCAGCTCCAGCGCCTCTTCCATGGGTCCGAGCTCGCTCGCGCACTGAAAGGGGACGGTGCGGGGCAGCGCCTTGACCACGATGAGGGTGAGGTCGTCGCTGCGCATCCCGCGCGAGAACCCGTCGACCGCCTCCACCACCGCCTCGGCCAGCGCCTCGGCCGGCAGCGCGGCGTGCTGCGGGATCAGCGCGGCGAGCCGGTCGATCCCGAAGAACTCGTCCCGCTCCCTCTCGGCCTCGGTCACGCCGTCGCTGTAGAACAGCAGGAGGTCACCCGGGCACATGCCGATGCGCCGCTCCGGGACGGCGATGTCGGGCAGCACCCCGATCGGCGGGGCGGTGGCCGGGAGCCGCTCGCAGGCGTGCGAGGCGGCCCGGTACCACAGCACCTCGGTGTGCCCGGCGCTGGCGTAGTCCACCGCGGCGGTGCGCCGGTCCAGGTAGGCGGCCACGATGGTGATGAACCGCCCGACGTGGGTGAGATCGTCGTAGAGCGATCGGTTGACGCTCGTCAGCGCCTTGCCCGGCGGGCTCTTGCGGTCGGCGGCGTCGCGCAGCAGGGCGCGCGCGGTGGCGACCATCATGGCCGCCGGCACGCCCTTGCCGGCGATGTCGGCCAGGGCCAGGTACACGTGGTCCGGGCCGAGGTCGATCCAGTCGTAGAGGTCTCCGCTCAGGTAGCGCGCCGCCTGCGCCACCCCGGCGAACTCGTAGCCGGGCAGGTTGGGGATGACGTGGGGGAGGATGCTGGACTGGACCTCGGCGGCGAGCTGCACGTCCTGCTGCAGCCGCTGCTGCTCGAGCAGCTTGACCTGCGCGGCCTCGAGGTCGGCGGTGCGCTCCTCGACCATGGTGGCCAGGCCCTCCGAGTAGCGCTTGATCTCGTCCTCCGCCTCGACCCGCGCCTCGTACTCGTCCGCGTGGCCGATGGCGATGGCCGCCGAGCCGGCGAACAGGCCGAGCAGGTCCTCCTCGTGCTGGTGGAAGGCGCCCATCGCCTCGGCCACCACCGTGAGCACGCCCACCACCCGGCTCCCGGAGCTGAGCGGCACCGCCAGGAGCGAGCGATAGGGCGGCGAGGTGGACGACACGAGGTAGCGCGAGTCGCTCAGCACGTCGCCCATGTTCACCGTCCGGCGCTCCTGGTACGCCAGCCCCGCCGCGCCGGCTCCGGGCTCGAAGTCCACGGGGATGTCCGTGCCGAGGGCCTCGGTGGCGGCCCGGGTGACCAGCCGCCCGGCCGGGTCCAGGATCTGCACGGTGGCGCCCAGCGCGTGCGGCACCAGCTCGGCGGCGGCGTCGACGATGGAGCGCAGCACCGCGTCGATCTGCAGGGACGCGGTGATGCTGCCGACGGCCCTGGCCATGACCACCAGCTCGGCGTTGCGCCGCTCCAGCGTCTCCTCGTACTGCTTGCGCCGGGTGATGTCCTGCTTGATGCCGATGAAGTGGGTGATCCGCCCGGCGTCGTCGGACACCGGGGCGATGGTCTGCTCCTCGATGTAGACGTGCCCGTCCTTGTGCCGGTTGTGGAGCTCGCCGTGCCAGACGCGTCCGTCCAGGATGGTCTGCCACATCTCGGCGTAGAAGGAGTCGGGCTGCCGGCCGGACTTGAGCACCCGGTGCGTCTTGCCGATCATCTCCTGCCGCGTGTAGCCGGTGATCTGCGTGAAGGCCGGGTTGACCCAGCGGATCACTCCGCTGCGGTCGGTGATCACGATGCCGTTGGCGGCCGACTCGATCGCCGTGCTGATGAGCCGGGTCGTGTACCCGATCGCGCCGCTCGGGCAGGGCATGCCGCTGACCGACTGCGAGAGGTCGAGCGGCTCCGGCTCCGTCGGCTCCGGCGCGGGCAGCGCCCGGGCCGGCCGCCGGTCCCTCGCCAGCAGCGACCAGAGGCGACTGGCCCACATCCTGTGGATGAGCCCGTTCATGCGATCGCCCAGTCGCGAGGATTCTAGACCGGCGCGGGGCGCCCTGCCGTGGAATGTGCGCCGCGGCGGATGCAGGGCGGGACGACGCGCGCCGCGTCCTCCCGCAGTTCTTGCGCAGGGACGTCGAGCTTTCTGTCGAGCTTCCTGTCATCCTGCGCTCGGCTCCGGCGCGGGATCGACGCCCTCCGCCTCGTCGGCCGCGGAAGTGGCCCGTTCGTCGAGGCCGAAGTGGCTCTGGTGATCGTCCGCGCGCATGCCGATGCTGGGCTCGGCGACCGATGCGGTCGCGGAGGGCGACCATGTCGATGCTTCCACGGCTCGAGGTCCTTCTGGCACTGACGGCGGCCGGCGCCGCCGTCGGCGCGGTTCTCGCGCGACGGATCCGAGCAGTCGACCCGGCGCGACTTGCCCGGCTGTACCTCGTCGCCGTCGCGTGCCTCATGGGGGTGCGCGTGGTCGCCTACGTGGCGGCCAACGTGTTCGGCCTGATGGCGGTGCGCCCGGCGAGCACGGGTCCCTGCGACCTGACGAACCTGCTCGTCGGGGCGCTGTACGGAGCGGCCGCGGTGCATGCCAGGCGGGGTGGGCTGGGCGACTTCCTGCGCGCGGCCGACCTGCTCCTGGCGCTGCGGCTGGCGGCGGGCGTCGCGTTCATCCTGGCCGGGCTGGTCAACGTCTTCATCATGGATGCGACGGGAGTCGACTACTTCGTCGCGGTCGGCTACTCGCACACCTTCCATCTCTTCATCATCACCGCCGAGGTGCTGGGCGGGGCGGCGCTTCTCCTGCCGTGGAGGTGGCTGACGCTGGCGGCGGCGGCCGGCTTGACCATCGACATGTTCGGCGCGCTCTACACGCAGGCCCGGACCGGCGATGCGCTCGACCCCGCGGCTCTCGCCATGCTGATCCGCCTCGCTCCCCTCGCGGTGCTCCTCATCCCGGTCCGCCGGGTCGCGGTGGGCGCGGTCGGATGCGCCGCCGTGGCGGTCGCGGGCGCGATGATCCTCCACCATCCATGATGGTGGACGCCGGCGGACCGGCTGTCAGCGAATGTCCGGCGGCTGGTCGAGCGGCACGAGGTCGGCGCCCGCGCGCACACCGTAGGCGACGCCGGTCGCGTGGCGCGGATCGCCGAGCAGGTTCGCGACCTGCGCTCCCACCTCGGCCGGCTCGAGGATGGAGCCGTATCGCGCCACCACGTGTTCCTCGGCGGTGACGCCCTCGATCCTGGCGTAGGCCGACGCGACCTGATGCCCCAGCTCGGTCCCGGGCATCAGCTGGAGCGGCACGAGCACCTGGAACCGGATGCCGAGCCCTCGCTCGCGCGAGACCGCACCGGCGCTGTGGGCCATGAACCACACCATTCGCTTCGCGCCGATGTAGCCGCCCGAGAGCCTCAGGCTGTCGGGCGGGATGTACGGGACGCCGAGCACCATGGCCGCACCGCTCGACATGATCACCACGCGTCCTCCCGGCTTCATCGGAGTCCGGAGGGCAGCCTGGATGCCGACCAGCCCCGCCTTCACGTCCGTGTTCCACTGGGCCGAGAACGACTCCCACGTGTGCTCGTCGATCGACGCCAGGGTGAGCCGCGCACCGGCATTGAGGATGAGAACATCCGGTGCGGTGTCGGCGACGATCCGATTCATGAGGTCCGCGTCGGTCGCATCGCCGGCCACCGTCACGGCGCCGGCGTTCGTGGCGCTGTCCAGCGCGGCCGCATCGCGAGCGATCGCCGTCACCCTGGCGCCTCGAGCGACGAGCGCCTCGACCATCGCCCGCCCCAGCCCCTTGCTTCCGCCGGTCACGACGACGTGCTGTCCCGTCAGATTCATCTGGGTCTCCTTCGCCGACCGACCACTGGGCGGAGTCGCCCCCATCGGGTGCCGGCGAGCGGTCGCTCGGCACGGGTCGTCCGGGTCGATCGGCGCACGGAGAATACGAAGGGAAAGGGACTGGCAGAAGGTCCACTTCCGCGCCAGATGACCGGGCCACCTCCCATTCGATACCAGCCCCCGGCGATGCCCTTGCCCTCTGCCGGGCGGGAGCGCGCATCGACAGCGGCGACACGGCGCCCAGACCGGCATCGATCCCATCAAGATGAACCGGAGCGAACTGACCGACGACTGCTGGGCGGCAGCGTCCGCGTGATGGAGATCGTGGAGTAGGGGCGCGAGCCCGCGCCGTCGATTCCACCGAACCGGCCGCCCGCCTGGTGCACTATTGCCTGGCGGGGCCCGCTTCGATGGAAGGAAAGCTCCTCTCCCTGGTTCCGCTCGCGCCGGACGACGGTGTCGAGCCGGACCACAGCGACGACGACTGGATGGCCCTGGCCCGGGCCGGCCGCCCGGGTGCGTTCGACGCGATCGTCCGCCGCTATCAGATGAGGGCGCTGTCGGTCGCGTACCGATACCTCGGCCAGCGCGAGCTGGCCAAGGACGTGGCGCAGAACACCTTCCTCGAGATCTTCCGCCGCGTCGGCGACTACGCCCCGCAGGGGAAGTTCCGCGCCTACTTTCACCGCGTGCTGCTCAACCAGTGCCGGATGGCGGCGCGCTCGCGGCGCACCCGCGGCCTGTTCCAGGAGCGGCTGGCCATGGGCGAGCCCGACGAGGAGCCGGGCGGCCTGCCCGACCAGCGCATCCTCGAGCGCGAGCGGCAGCGCCGGGTCGAGCGAGGCCTGCTGCGCCTGTCGGCCAAGCTGCGCGCGGTGGTCGTGCTGCAGTTCTCCGGCGAGCTGTCGCAGCAGGAGATCGCGGCGGCGCTGGACATCAAGGTCGGCACGGTCAAGTCGCGCCTGTCGGCCGCGCTGGTCGCGCTGCGCGACGAGCTGGGCGAGGATCCGCCGTGACCGGCGAGCTTTCGACCGAGACCCTCGTCCGCTACGTTCTGGGCGAGATGACCCGCAGCGAGAGCGAGGAGGCGGAGCGGGCGATCGCCGACTCGCGCCGGCTGCAGGCCCGCGTGGCCGAGCTGCGCGCGATGATGGACGAGCTGGCCCGGCCGCCCGGGTGGGTGGCGGGGACCGATCTGGTCGGCGAGGTGCGCGCGCGGATGGCACGTCCGCCCGAGGCCCCGGCGCGCAGGCGCGGCTGGGTGGTGGGCGGCATGGCCGTCGCCGCGGCGGCCGTGGCCATCCTGGTCGTGCGCGGATCCGGCGAGCCGGACGGGTCAGGCTTCCGCGTCAAGGGGAGCGCGGCCGCGGATCCGGATCGCTGGGTCGGCATCGAGCTGTCGCGCGGCGACGCGCAGCCGCCGATCGCGCCCGGCCAGCGACTGTCCGCCGGCGAGCTCATGGTCCGCTACACCAACCTCGGCCCGGCCCCGTTCGACTACCTCATGGTGTTCGCGGTCGACGCCGCCGGGCAGGTGGCCTGGTTCTACCCGGCGTACGAGCGAGCCGGGACCGATCCGGCCGCGATCCGGATCGAGCGGGGCGCCGCGCGCCTGCCAGATCTGATCGAGCACCGGTTCGCGCCCGGCCGGCTCACCGTGTGCGGATTGTTCCTGCGGCGGCCGCTCACCGTCGGAAAGGTCGAGGCGGCGCTGGCAGGGCGCCAGCCCGCCCCGGGCGAGAGGCTGCCCTTCTCCGATGCCGGGCAGCACTGCTTCGACGTGGAGGCACCGTGAGGTCCGCTCTCCTGATCTGCGCGCTGGTGATGGCCGGCCGCGACGCGGCCGCGGCGCCGCCCGTGGCGCGCTTCGCGATCGTCATCGGCAACAATCACTCGTCCAGCCGCGACGCGCGCGACCTGCGCTACGCCGACGACGACGCGGTCGCGATGCACCAGCTCCTCGCCGACGCCGGGGTGAAGAGCGCGCTGTTCGTGTCGCTCGACGCCGAGTCGCGCGGGCTCTACCCGGGACTGGTGCCGGACGGGCGCCCGCGCTGGTCGGCGCTGCGCGCCCGCATCGACCGGATGGAGCGCGAGATCCGCGCCGCCGCGGCGGCCGGGCAGGGCACCGCGCTCCTGGTCTTCTTCAGCGGGCACGGCGACGTCGAGCACGGCGAGGGCTTCGTCGAGCTGGAGGACGCGCACCTCACCCGCGGCCTCCTGCGCCGCTCGATCCTCGACCGGACCGCGGCTGACGAGGTCCACCTGGTCGTCGACTCGTGCCGCTCCTATTACCTCGCGTTCGAGAAGGGGCCGGGCGGCACGCGCCGGCCGGGCCCCGCGCCGCTCGTCGGCACGCGGCACGCGCGGACCGGGTACATCCTGTCGACCTCGTCGGACCGGGAGAGCCACGAGTGGGAGGCGTTCCAGGGCGGCGTGTTCAGCCACGAGGTGCGCTCCGGCCTGCGCGGCGCCGCCGACGCCGACCGGGACGGCAGCGTCACCTACGCCGAGCTCGGCGCGTTCCTGACGGTGGCCAACCGCGGGATCGCCAACTCGCGCTTCCGCCCCGACTTCGTGGTGCGCCCGCCGGGCGATCTGTCCGACGAGCTCCTGCGCTGGAGCGGGCGCGCCGAGACGCTGCTCCTCGACGTGCCGGACCAGGGGCACATGGTGCTGGAGGGGCCCGGCGGCGAGCGCGTGCTCGACGTCAACGCGGCGGCCGGCCAGGAGCTGGTGCTGCACCTGCCGGCCCGGCGGCCGCTGTTCCTGCGCCGGGCGTCGGGCGATCGCGAGTTCGCGATCACAGGTCAGGCGCGGCTGTCGGAGCTGGCCGGTGGGCCGCTGCGGGTGGCGAGCAAGGGGGCCATCAACCTCGCCTTCCGCCGCCTGTTCTCCGCTCCGTTCGGCGCGGCCGACGTGGCCGGGTTCCGGGCGGCGGCGGCGGCCAGGGCGCTCCCCGGGCCGGCGATCGAGGCGGCGATGGACGACGTGCAGATCGATCGCGCGGGCGGGCACCCGACCGCGCGGCGGGTCGCCGGCGCCACCGCCATCGCCTCCGGCGCCGCCGGGCTGGTGCTGGCCGGCTGGGCGATCGAGCGCAGCATCGCCGCGCGCGGCGCCGATCAGGTCGGCCGCCCCGACATCAACGACACCGTCGGCGACTTGCGCCTCGCCGCCGGCGTGGCGATCGGGGTCTCGGCCGGGGCCGGGCTGGTATTCTGGCTGCTCGGCCGCGACCGCGCCGCCGCGCCCCCGCGGCTCACGGTCGCGCCGAGTGACGGCGGCTACGGCCTGGCGATCGGCGGCGCCTGGTAGCGCGCGCGAGCGAACCGGGCGCGGGCCTCGCGCACTTTCGTGGTGGACCTCGACAAGGAGACCGCCGCGATGCGCTTGCTCGCCCCTTCAGTGATTCTCGCCACCATGTGCGCCGCCTGCGCGGCCGAAACGGACGGCACAGCCCAGCAAGAGCAGAATCAAGGGTGGATCTCCGACGCGGGCGGAGGCGGCGGCGTCCATGACGCCGGCTGCAACACCCAGGACGGCGGCTCCGGTGGAGACCTCGACGCCGGCCCGATCGACGACGGCGGCTCCGGCGGCTATCCCGACGCCGGCATCCCCACCGACGGCGGATCGTCCCCGGTAGACGGCGGGACGATCTGCGACGGCGGCTCCGGCGGATACCCTC
>DATFRY010000166.1:0-13781 GCA_035262925.1 Kofleriaceae bacterium
GTTCCGGGCCGGGCACTTCAACGGCATCAACTTCGTCGACCACCCGGGTGGATCGCTCATGAATGACCGCGCGATCGACGCGTCGATCCAGGAGCGCATCGCGGCCGGGCAGGAGGTGCGGACCTTCCGCATGACCACCAACCTGTTCGGCGCCGGCTTCATCGAGGCGATCGACAGCAACACGCTGCAGACGCTCGCCAACAGTCAGCCGGCCGCGCAGCGCGGCACGTTCATCCAGGTGCCGGTCCTCGAGGCGCCGGGCAACGTCCGGGGTGGGCGCTTCGGCTGGAAGAACCAGCACGCCAGCCTGATCTCGTTCGCCGCCGACGCGTATCTCAACGAGATGGGCATCACCAGCCCGCTGCAGCCGACCGAGAACACCAGCACCGGCAACTCGGTCGCCGACTTCGACGGCGTCGCGGATCCCGAGGACGACGGGGAGGACATCGACCTGTTCGCCCTGTTCATGCGCTCGCTCAAGGTGCCGCCGCGCGACGACGTGCTGGCCGCCACACCGTCGGCGCAGAACGGCTCGAACCTGTTCAACGCCATCGGCTGCGCGGTGTGCCACGTCCGCAACATCGACACGGCGCCGGCCGGGACCGTGATCAACGGCGGGGCATTCACGGTGCCCGACGCCCTCGGGAGCAAGACGATCCATCCGTTCAGCGACTTCCTAATGCACAACGTCGGCACCGGCGACGGCATCGTGCAGAACGGCGGCCAGGGCACGCGGAACCAGCTGCGCACGCCGCCGCTCTGGGGCATGCGGGTGCGCCCGCGCCTCATGCACGACGGAGCCACCGTGTCGCGCACCGACGCGATCCTCCGGCACGGGGGCCAGGCATCGAGCGCCAGGAACAACTTCGCCTCGCTGTCGCTCTCGCAGCAGAACAACGTCATCGACTTCTTGAACTCGCTGTGACCCGCGCGCGGCCGATCTGACCTGACGATCGACGATCAGATCGGCCGCCGAGCAAGAACGGCGCGGCGTGTCCGGGCGGACCGCCGCGCCGTTCGTCTTTTCGGCGCCGCGGCGCGGGCACGCGGCGCGCCGGGAGCGGACGCGAGCTCGCGCGGTTCGGCGCCACCGCGTCGACCGACGGCCGATCCGGCTGCACGTGAAGGCCCGGCCGTCGCCGCGCCCGACGGCGACTCGATCGCCTCGATCGCCTCGATCGGTTTGCAATCCTCGCGCCGTCGACCGACGTGCCGGTCCTCGCGCTCGCCGCACCGTGACCTATACTCCTCGCCCGATCGATCGGGTCGAGGCCGAGACGACCCGTCTGTTCTCGGCACAAGAGCGAGGAGAAGCCTTCATGAATCCGTACGATGCTGGCAGCGAGAAGAACCTCTCTCAGGACGGCGCGCGGCCCCTCGCGCGCATCACCGCGCGCGAGCTCACCCGCGACGAGATCGCCGCGGCGGCGGGCCGGACCGACACCACCACCGCCACCGGCCCCAACGGCGATGACCCATCCGATCCCGACTGGAACATGTAGCTGACCGGAGCGAGCACGTCCCGCCGCGAAGCGGGGCGTGCTCCTCTCCAGGGACTGGCCAGGGCCCCGCCGGTGGTGAAGAGACACCCGCTCATCCTGTCCGCGCTGCGGCACGACATCCACGCCTCGGCGGCGCGCTGGGGGCTCCGGCACAGCGGGCTCGACGCGCGCTGGGTGGTGTCGCCGGCCGACGAGGGGCTCGCGCCCGTGTCGCTCCACTCGGACGGCCGCTCCGAGTGGCGCGCGAGCGGCTGGCTGGATCCGGCCGACGTGAGCGCGGTGTGGTTCCGCCGCGCGCTCCGCCCGGAGGTGTTCCCGCGCGCGCCCGCGGGCGACGCGCCGTTCCTGCGCACCGAGTGGGCGCGCTTCCTGCGCAACGCGCACGCGCTGGCCGACGAGCTGTCCTCCGACCGGCTGTGGATCAACCGGCCGTCGTCGGCGCAGGCGGCCGAGAACAAGCTGGTCCAGCTCCAGGCCGCGCGCCGCGCCGGCCTGCGCTTTCCGCCCACGCTGGTCTCGCACGATCCGGACGCCATCCGCCGCTTCGCCGAGCGCCACCGCCAGGTCGTGTACAAGCCGTTCATGCCGCACACGTGGAAGGACGCGGCCAGCGGCCGCATGTTCAGCACGTTCGCGCGCATCCTGGAGCCGGACATGCTGGCCCACGACGACAGCCTCGCGCTCTGCCCCGGCATCTATCAGGCCTACGTCGACAAGGAGTGCGACGTGCGGGTCGTCGCGATCGGCGCTCGCCTGTTCGCGGTGCGGCTGGCCGCGAGCTCCGGCGAGGCCTTCGTCGACTGGCGCGCGCACACCTACGGGCAGGATCTGCGCGCCGAGGTCACCGAGCTGCCGGCGGGCTATCAGGACGGGCTGCGCGCGCTCCTGGCCGGGCTCGGCCTGGTGTTCGGCTGCATCGACATCGCGCTCGACCGCGGCGGCGAGCCGCACTTCCTCGAGGTCAACCAGGCCGGCCAGTTCCTCTTCCTAGAGGACATGGTGGCCGCCACGGCCGGCCCGGACGCCGCCGACGCCGCGGCCGGCGGTCTGCCGCTCCTCCGCGCCATGTGCGCGCTCCTGGCCGAGGGCAGAGTCGACTACTCGCTCGACGCCATCGCCGACGTCTCGTACGCAGGCTATCTCGCCAGCGACGCCCACGCCGCCTGGCGCGAGGAGGTGAGCGGCGACCTCGAGGCGGCAAACCGCGAGGGCGCCTGGCTCACCGTCGAGTAGCGCGCCGGCCGATTCAGCGCGCGGCGCGGTGGCTGAACTGCGGCGCGCGGATGATGCCGAGGACGACGCTCTTGATGGTCGAGCCCGACGCCGCCGCGTCGTCGAGGATCTCCTGCTGGTTACAGCCGTCGAGGCCGTACGAGTAGTAGGACATGTAGCGGACCAGGCAGGTCTGCACCTCCTGGCTGTCGGCCAGGTAGGAGGCCACGCTGGCCACGCCGTCGAGCGGGACGTCGCCCTCCGGCCGGTCGACCATCTTGCCGGTCGAGTCGATCGCCACGCCGCCCTCCTGATCGCGGTAGCGGCCGAAGCCGTCGAAGTGCTCGAACGCGAACCCGATGAGATCCATGCGCCGGTGACAGCTGAAGCACGCCGGGTCGGTGGTGTGCTGCTCGTAGCGCTGCCGCGTGGTGACCGCGCCGTTGGGATCGCCCAGCATCGGGTTGACGTTGGGCGGAGGCGGCGGCATCTCCTCGCACAGGAAGCGCTCGCGCACCAGCTTGCCGCGCTGCACCGGCGACGACGAGTCGGACAGCGCGTGGCGGGTGAGCACGCTGCCATGGCCGAGGACGCCGAGCGCGCGCGTGCCGGCCGGGATGTCCACCCTCTGGAAGCCATCGCCGCCGACCCCGCCCAGCTGGTAGTAGGCGGCCAGGGTCTGGTTGAGGAAGGTGTACGGCGCGGTCAGGAGCTCCTTGACCCCGCCGCCGGAGCGGACGAGGTCGACGAACAGCGCGTCGGTCTCGCCCAGCATCGCGGTGCGCACCTCGGGCGTGAGCTGGTTGGTCGGGTCGACCTTTGCGCGGGTCTCGAGATCGTCGGTCTTGAGCCAGCCGCGCACGAAGCGGGACAGCGTCTCGGCGCTCTCCGGCGTGGCCAGCAGCCGCTCGGCCTCGCGCGCCAGATCGTCGGTGGTCGACAGCCGCCCCTCGCGCGCCGCCGTCATGAGCTGATCGTCGGGCGGGCGATCGGTCAGCATGTAGGACAGGTTGCTGGCCAGCTCGTAGGGCGTGAGCCGGTTCTCGCCCGGCCTGTCCGGGTCCGGCTCGCCGATCTCGCGCCGGTAGACGAAGTAGGGCGACTGCAGCATGGTCGCGATCACCGCCCGCGCGCCGTCGGCGAAGCTCGCCTCCTGGTCGAAGAGCGCGGCGTACGCGTCCACCGCCTCGTCGGGCAGCGGCTGGCGCCGCACGCGGGCGCCGAAATCCTGCACGAACTGGCGGCGGCACGCCGGGTCCGACTGGTCGCAGGTGACCAGCTGGCCCAGCTTCTGGGTCACCGCCCAGTCGGCCACGCTCTCGGCGTAGGTCATGAGCTTCTGCGAGTCGAGGTCGCGGATGACCGCCTCGGTGGCGTCGACCCGGAAGCCGTTGACCACCGGGTCGACCAGCACGTCGCCGTCGGGCACGCTCTGGTCGCCCTGGAACACCGCGACCAGGGAGTTGCGCAGCTGCACCGCGGTGAGGCGCCGCAGCATGGGCGGTCCGAGCTCGGTGCAGTCGACCGGCGTGAGCCCTCCGCCGCCGCCGGCGCCGTCGTCGCCGCCCGCCGCGTCGTCGTCGCCGGGACCGTGCAGGAGCCCGGTGCACGAGAGCTGCAGCGCGAGCGCGGGGATGCAGAGGAGCGCGCGGGCGCGCGTGGAGCGAGAGGTGCGCTTGGTCGTGGTCATGGCGTCCTCCTTCCTCACGCGGCCAGAGGTGCGAAGGGCGTGCGCGCGCCGTTGGCGTCGCCGAACCCGTTGAAGTCGGTCAGGCCCATCGCCTGGCAGCAGCTCAGCAGCACCTGCTGGTGCGCGGCGCCGCCGGCGTCGATGTAGCGCCCGTCGGGCGACGACTTGAGGAACCCGCCCGCGCCGCCCGAGAAGACGAAGCGGAGGTCGCCGTTGTGCACGACCGCGTCGCCCATGTCGCGCGCCCACATGATGAGGGTCTGGTCGAACAGGGTGCCGTTGCCGTCGGGGGAGGGGATGGCCTTGAGCTTGTCGGCCGTGGCCACGAACTGCTCGCACAGCCAGCGCTCGAGGTTGAGCAGCCGCGTGCGCGGGTTGTCGCCGTGGACGAAGCTGTTGTGCCAGTCGCCCGGGTCGCCGACCTCGGCGATGGAGACCTGGGTGCTCTGGTGGTTGCCGAACTGTACCGCGGCGACCCGCGTGATGTCGCAGGAGAAGGCGGTGACGGCCAGGTCCAGGTGCAGCACGCTGTCGAGCAGCGGCTGGCCGCCGCCCGTCGGCGAGGCGGGTGGCTGGCAGGTCGCGCCCGAGCTGCCGCCGCCGCCGGACAGGCGCTCCTCGAGCTGGCGGATCGAGTCGGTGTGGAGCTCCAGCTTCTGCCGCTCCTCGGTGCCGAGCGCGTCGGACAGCTGCTTGAGCTCGCCGCGCACCAGGTCGATGGCGCTCTGGCGGCGGCGCACGAGCTCGGGCGGAAGCGTGCCGCCCGGCCCGGCCCCGGCGAAGATGGTCTGGTAGGCCGACTGCGGCGAGAAGATCGGGCTCAGCCGCTGGCCGCCGCGGAAGAAGGTGGACTGCTGCTGGCTCTCGACGCCGCCGAGGATGAGGTTCGGGATCTGGGTCTGGACCCCGAGGTTGCCCAGGCCGTCTCCGATGAACTGCTCGACGGAGATGTGGTTCTGGCCGCCGTAGCCCAGGCCGGTGAGCCCGCCGGGGGCGGCGTGGTTGTCGGCCGTCCCCGAGCTCGACATGTGATCGACCATGACCAGGTTCGGCCGCAGCGGCTCGAGCGGCTCGTTCATGCTGCTGAACTGGATGTGCGTCTCGCTGGAGCCGGTCGGCGTCCATGCGCCGACGTCCGTCCCGTTGGTGAAGAAGATCAGGAAGTACTTGGCCTGGCGGGCGGGCGCCTGGGCCGGTGCCTTCTTGAGCAGGGAGAAGAAGGGTGTCGCCAGCGCGGCGGCGCCCAGACCCTTGGCGAAGTCCCTGCGGTTGATCATGGGCATTCGTTCGGCTCCGCTTCCCGGCGGTGCGATCAAGTAAGAGAGCCGCCGCGCGCGAACCGGGTCACGCCGTCCTGGACGGCGCCGGTTGCCGGACCTGGCCCGGGTGACAAGACCTCGGGATCGCGCCGGTCAGCGCTCGCCCGTGTCCCGGTCTTGCTGCCGGCCGTTGTCCTGGTCCCCGTCTTCGTCGGGGGCGTGGTCGCCGGCCCGGTGTCGCCTTCGCGCCTGCTCGCGGGCCTCGTGGGCCCGCTGGCGGGCCTGGTCGCGCTCCTTGCGGGCCTGGTCGATGGCCTGGTCGCGCTCCTTGCGGGCCTCGTCCTCGGCCTGCTCGCGCGCCCTGCGGGCCTCGTCGATTCCCTGCTCGCGCAGCTTGCGGGCCTGCTCCAGCGCCTCGCGGACCTCTCGCGGCTCGTCGGGCGCGGCGCCCGGCTCCGTCTCCGATTCCGTGTGCGGCTCCGCGGCGCTGTCGGTGTCGGGCTCCGTCTCCGATTCCGTGTGCGGCTCCGCGGCCTCGTCCGGGTCCTTGTCGGTATCGGTGTCGGTGTCGTCGTCGGGCGCCTCCGGGACCTGCGGGGCCGCCGGCGGCCGCGCGACCGGCGGCGGGGGCCTCGGCGGCCGTGGCGTGTGACGCGGCGGCAGCGCGTGCTCGATCGCGCCGGGCACCGAGCACATCGCGACCATGGCCGCGAGGGTGCCGAGCTTCCCCACGTCGACCGAGGAGCCCCTGGTCGCGAGCGCCGACGCGGCCGCGGCGATCGCGTCGCGCGAGCGCTGCAGGCAGTCGAGGTGCGCGCTCCGCTCCGGGCCGGGCGGCTCGGCGCAGACCGCGCGATACGACTCGAGCCAGCTGGCGCGCGCGCCTTCGAACAGCGCGCCCGCGCCCACCATGTCGGCGTACGGATGGACCGCCGCCACGGCCGAGTGCCGCTCCGGCGACCACGCGCCCTCGAACGCCTCCTCGGCCGGCCCGCACTCGTCCCCCTTCGACGAGCGCACCGCGAACAGGACCGCGATGGTGGTCACGCCTGCGGCGGCGCCGAGCAGGAGCACGCGGCGCGCGGTGCGCGGTGCGGTCGGGGGCGCGCCCGCGGTCTCTGCCGGCACCTGTCGGGCGGCGGGCGCGACCGGCTGCGCCGACAGCGCCTCGGACAGCGCGCCGAGCAGCGCGGGCAGGTCGGGCCAGCGCGCGTTGGGCGACGGATCGAGGCCGCGCGCGAGCACGGCGCGCAGGCGCGGCGGCAGCTCGCCCGCGCTGGTGCGCACGCCGCCGGCCGCCGCCGCCTCCAGCTCCGGCAGCGTGTTGCCCCGGAACGGCCTCGCGCCGGTCAGCGCCTCCCACGCGGTCACGCAGAACGCGAACTGATCGGTGCGCGCGTCGGGCGCGCGCCCGGCGAACTGCTCGGGCGCCATGTACGCCGGCGTGCCGATGAGGACGCCGGTCTGGGTGAGCGGCGAGTCGAGCACCGAGTCGCCGCCGCGGCGCGGAAACTGCGAGCCGCGGGCCAGCTCGTCCGCGAGCGCGGCGACCGGCCTCTGCTCGACCTCGACGCCGTCCTCGATCTGCCCGCGCGCGAGGCCGAAGTCGGTGACGTAGACGTGGCCCTCGCGGCTGCGCAGCACGTTGTGCGGCTTGAAGTCGCGGTGGACCAGGCCCGCGGCGTGGGCGGCGGCCAGACCGCGCCCGGCCGCGAGCAGCGCGTCGGCCAGCTGCTCGCGCGGCGGCCGGGTGGCCAGCCAGGCGTCGAGGCTGTCCCCGTCGACCAGCTCCATCGAGATGTAGTCGCGGTTGTGGACCGTGCCGACCTCGTACACGGTCAGGACGTTGGGGTGCTTGAGCCGGGCCATGGCCCGCGCCTCGCGCAGGAGCCGCGCGCGCAGGGTGGCGTCGCTCTCGCCGGCGCGCAGGACCTTGATGGCCACCGCGCGCTCGAGATCCGGATCGAACGCGGCCCACACGATGCCCATGCCGCCCTCGCCGAGGACGCGATCGAGGCGGTACTTGCCGAGCATCTCGCCTGCGACCAGCGGGCGACCCTCGCGCGCCGGCTCGGCCGCGGTCTCGGCGGTCGGGTCCACGGTCATGGGGCAGAGGATAGCCGGGCTCCCGGCGGGGCGCACCGTTTGCTACCATTGCCGGCATGCTCCTCCGCCGCGTCGCCCACGTGAACCTGTCCGTCGATGACGTGGACGCGGCGCGCGCCTTCTACGGCGAGCTCCTCGGGCTCGAGGCGGCGCCGCGCCCGGCCGACACGCCGCGTGCGGGCTGCTGGTTCGCGCTCGGCGAGGTGGAGCTGCACATCTCGCTCGAGCAGGGGGCCGACAACGCGCGCAGCAAGCGGCACGTCGCGTTCGAGGTGAGCGACCTCGCGGCGCTGCGCGCCCGGCTCGCCGCCGCCGGCGTGTCCATCGACGGCGGGTCGCCGATGGCCGGCGTGGAGCGCTTCTTCGCGCGCGACCCCGCCGGCAACCGACTCGAGTTCTACATCCGGACCGGCGCCGCGTGAGCTGAGTCCAGAAACCTGGCCGCGGACTCGCTGCTCGTCGGGCGTGGTCCGGCTCGCGCGCGACGGCGACGTTGTGGCCGATCGGTCGGCGGAGTAGATTGACCGCCACTCCGAGGGGAGGCGAGCTGATGGCGATTCGTTCGGTCGTTCTGGCGCTGGGCTCGATCCTGGTGGCTGCCTGCGGTCACGTGAGCAAGGCCGACGATGTCGACGACGGCGGCGGCGGAGGCGGCGGAGGCGGCAGCGTGGAGCCGGGCGACGGCGGCGACGATGGCGCGGCCGACATCGATCTGATCGACGATCTGGAGGACGGGGACGGCGACATCCCGGCGCGGGGCGGGCGCACCGGCTCGTGGTTCATCACCAGCGACACCAGCGGAGAGGTGACACCGCCGGTGGACGGCTTCGTGCCCACGGCAGGCGGCGCTGGCGGCAGCGAGTGGTGCGCCGGCATGAGCGGCTCCGGCTTCACCGGCTGGGGCGTCCACATGGGAGCGTTCTTCGACCACGAGCGCGGCGAGGACCCGGCGCCCTACGACGTCGGCGGTCACGAGGGGGTCGCGTTCCGGGCCCGGGGCGACACCGACATCCGCGTCTCGCTGTCGACCGTGCAGGCGACGTCCGTCGAGCAGCGCAGCGGGTCCTGCGAGCCCACCGAGGACACGCCGTGCGGCGACTACCACGGCTGGCCCGCCACCCTGACCTCCGACTGGCAGGACTACATGCTGCCGCTGTCCGGCATCGATCAGGAGGGCTGGGGCGTCCAGGTCCCGTTCGATCCCGCATCGGTCAACGCGCTGCGCTTCCAGGTCGCCGGCGAGGCGGCGTTCGACCTCTGCGTCGACGACGTCAGGTTTTACTGAGGCCCGTCCCCGGCCGGGCCCGCGAGATCCACGCGCGCGCGCCGCTGGTCGGAGGCGAGGGCGGCCGCGAGCACGCGCTGGACCGCGAGGCCCTGGTCGAAGCCGGCCAGCGGGGCGAGCTCGCCGCCGGCGGCCGCGCGGAGGAAGTGGCGGGCGGTGTCGACGTGGGCCTCGGCCCACGGCTCGCGCCGGCCGGGCAGGGGCAGGGCACCCGGCGCGAGCTCCGCGGTCGACGACGCGTCGGCCAACCTCACCGCGGACACCGACCAGCCGCCGCGGGCCGGCTCGTAGCCGCCGGCGAAGCTCGCCTCCCACGAGTCGCCGGCCACCAGCCAGCGGCCGCGAATGCCCGGCTCGCTGCACGCGATCTGCGTGATGACCAGGAGCGCGCCGGTCGACACGCCGACCTGGAGCGCCGCGCTGCGCGCCGGCCGGCCCTCGATCGACGCGTGGACCCACACCGGATGGCCGCCGGCCAGCCACAGGGCCGCGTCGATCAGGTGAGAGACGCCGCCCATGTCGCCCGACGCGTCGCTGGCCGCGGCGGCGAATGCGTTCTCGATCGTGCACGCGACGTGGCGGACGCGCTCGGTCACCGGGCGGCCCTCGATGTGGGCCTTCAGGCGCGCCACCGGCGGCAGGCAGCGGTACGGGAAGTTGACCGCGCAGGCCCGGCCGCTGGCCCGCGCCCACGCGGCCATGCGGGCGGCGTCGGACTCGCCGGTCGCGAGCGGCTTCTCGCACAGGACCGGCCGGCCGCGGTCGAGCGCGGCGCGCACGTGCTCGGCGTGGCGCGCGTCGGGGCTGGCCACCACGACCACATCGACCGCGCGGCACATCTCGTCGACATCGACCGTCGCCAGCGGGATGCCCTCGCGAGCGGCGACCTCGCGGGTGCGCTCCGCCTGCGCCCCGCACAGGGCGGCCACCTCCGCGCCTGCCCCGCGAAAGCCGCCCACGTGCATGAGGCCCCAGCGGGTGCCGATGATGCCGATCTTCACGGTCTCACCTCCTCGCGGCCTCGCCGCCTCGCGGGCGCGTCGCCCCGCCGCGCGCGGCGCCGCTCAGCGAAGGCGCCAGATGCCGCTCGCGCGCGCGGGCAGCGAGGCCCGCCAGCCCGTGCCCTCCACGACCAGCGTCGCGCCCCGGTCGACCAGGAGCGGCTCGGCGGCGCGGCCCGGCGCGGTCATCGCCCCGGTGTCCAGCTTCTCGCCCGACAGGTTGTGCACGACCAGCACGCGGTCGTCGCCCGACGCGCGCACGAACGCGAGCGCCGCCCCCTGCGCCCCGGGCGTCGCCACCACCTCGATCCCGCCGCGGGAGAGCGCCGGTGACGCCTTGCGGGCCGCGATGAGCGCGCGGTAGCGGGCGAGCAGCGACCTCGGATCCTTGCTCTCGCCGGCGACCGTGGCCTTGCCGGGCGCAAACGCGTGCCACGGCTTGCCTGCCGTGAAGCCGTGCCTGGCCGAGCCGTCCCACGGCATCGGCGTGCGCTTCCACTCGTCCTCCTTGCCCTCGCCGTTGGCCAGCCCGATCTCCTCGCCGTAGTAGAGGAAGGGCGTGCCGGCCATGGTGAGGAGGATCGCCGCGGCCAGGCGCAGCCTGGACGCGTCGCCGCCCAGCTGGGTCGCGAGCCGCACCTGATCGTGGTTGGCCAGGAACGGCGCGTCCACCGCCGCCGCCGGATAGGCGTTCTTCACCATGCCGAGCGCCGCCACCAGGTCGCCGCTCTGGCCGCCGTTGACCGCGCCGGCGATCGCCTCGGACAGCGGGAAGTCGAACAGGAGCTGGAGCTCGTCGCGCCCGCTCTTCCCGTAGTACTCGGCGATGTCGAAGGTGGTGGACCAGACCTCGCCGACCAGCACCGCGTCCTTCTTCGCCGCCCGCACCGAGGCGCCCAGCTCCCTGAGGAAGGCGTGGGTCTCGGGCGACTTCGACTGGCCCGGGCCGGGGCCGTCCTCGACGAGGTGGCGGATGGCGTCGAGGCGAAAGCCGTCCACGCCGCGGCCGAGCCAGAGCGCCGCCAGACGCCTGGCCTCGGCGCGAACCTCCGGGTTGCGGTAGTCGAGGTCCGGCATCCCGCCCCAGAAGATGGCGTAGTAGTAGGCGCCGTTCTTCTCGTGCCAGGTCGGCTCGGAGGCGTTCCACGGCTGGCCCCAGTCGAGCTTCTTGTCGCTCCACACGTACCAGGCGCGCTTCTTCGAGGTCGGCGACGAGGCAGAGTCGATGAACCACGGGTGCTCCACGCTGGTGTGGTTGAGGACCAGGTCGAGGATCACGCGCATGCCGCGCCTGTGCGCCTCGTCGAGGAAGCGCTGGAAGTCCTCGCCCGTCCCGTAGTCCTCCTCGATCTTCTCGTAGTCGACGACGTCGTAGCCGTGATAGCTCGGCGACTGGAAGACCGGCATGAGCCAGATCGCGTCCACACCCAGGTCGGTCGTGGTCTTCGGATCGCCGTCGTTCAGGTAGTCGAGGCGCTGGACGAGGCCCTCGAGGTCGCCGATGCCGTCCTTGTCCGAGTCCTGGAAGCTGCGCACGAACACCTCGTAGAAGACCGCGCCCGCCCACCAGGGTGCCGGATCGATCGGCGGCTCGGCCGGCACTGCGTCCTGCTTCGCGGCCGCCGGCCCCGTCGCCGCCGGCGCGGCCTCCGGCCTGGCCGCCGCCGGCGACGGCGTCGGCGGAGCGGAGCGCTCGCCCTCGCACGCGGCGGCGACGGCGAGGACGAGGACGAGGGCGACGACGCGGACGACGAGGACGTGCAGGGGAGCGAGGCGGCAGCGCATGGTTCCTCCTGATGGCAGCGCACTCTATCGCGCTACGGCGCGATCTCGTCGACCAGCGCGCGCCAGCTGGCCAGCTCTGCCGCCGGGTCGGCCAGCGGGGCCAGCGCGCCGCAGCGGCGGGCCAGCTCCGCGGCGAACGACGCGTCGGTGGCGGCGGCCTCGAGCAGCGCGGCCAGGCCGACCCGGTCGCCCGGCTCGAACAGCCCCGGGTAGACCTCGCCCAGGATCCCGAGCGAGCCCTCGATGCGCGACGAGATGACCGGCGTGCCGCAGGCCAGCGCCTCGGTGATCGCGTTGGCGCCGCCCTCGGCCAGCGAGGTCAGGCAGAGCAGGCGGCTGCCGGCCACCAGCGCGAGCGCCCGCTCGCGCGCGACCGGCCCGAGCCAGCGGTAGCGCGCGTCCGGGGCCGCCCCGGCGCGCCGGGCGCGCTCGGCCAGGTCCGGGTCGAGCGCGTCGCCGACGTGCACGACCTCGACCGCCGAGTCGGCCGCCAGGAGCGCCGCGGCCTCGGCGGCGGCCAGCGGGTCCTTGATCGCGCGCAGGTGGGCCACCACCGCCACGCGAAACCGTCCCGGCCCGGGCGCCGGCTCGAAGCGCGGCATCGGCGCGGGCAGCTGGCACGACTGGTGGATGACGCGCACGCGCGCGCGCACCGCCTCCGGCAGGGCCGCCGCCGCGCGCGGCTGCAGGGCCACGATGCGGTCGGCCCGCATGATCGAGTCGAGCGCCGCGGCGTCTCCCGCCGGCAGGTCGCGGTACACGTCGGTGCCGGCCAGCCCGACGACGATCGGCCGCCCGGTGCGCGCGAACTCGACCACCTCGGCGTGGCTGCGCCGCGCGTGGAGGGCGACCAGGCAGTCGGCGTCGGCCCCGGCCCCGCCACGCGCGCCCGCGCCCGCGCCCGGTTCGCCGGCCACGTCCACCGTCACGCCGCATCCCAGCCGCTCGAGCATCGAGGCCCAGCGCTCGGCGGTCACGCGGTTGCCGGAGCGCGATCCGGGCGGCGCCGGCGTGACCAGGCGGACCGTCAGCCCGGCGCGCACGTGCGGAAGCCGGCCAGCACGTCGCGCCGGTCGGGCCGGTAGAAGTTGCGCCACGTCGTGCGCAGGAGCCGCGCGCGCGTGACGTAGCAGCCGCCGCGCAGCACCTTGTGATCGCCGAACCAGGGCTCCGAGTACTCCTTGTACGGATCGATCGCGAAGCCGGGGTAGGGCGCGAAGTCGGTCGCGGTCCACTCCCACACGTTGCCGATCATCTGCCGGCAGCCGAACGCGCTGTCGCCGGCGGGCAGCGCCCCGACCTCGAGCGGGCCGGACGTGCGCAGGTCGAGGCACGCGCGCTCCGGCGACGGCGGCCCGTCGCCCCACGGGAAGCGCCGCCTGCGCCCCGGCGCGAGCCCGCCGCCCGCGTCCGGCTCGCCGGCGGCCGCCACCTCCCACTCCAGCTCGCTCGGCAGGCGCCGCCCCGCCCACCGGCAGAAGGCGTCGGCCTCGAACCAGGCCACGTGCACGACCGGCCGGTGCGGCGCGAGCGGCCGCCAGGTTGCGAACTCGCGCACCTCCCAGCCTGCGTCGCCCCGCCGCCAGTAGACCGGGCTGCTCGCGCCCGCGGCCTCCCGCCAGCGCCAGCCGTCCGCGCTCCACAGCTCGGCGCGCCGGTAGCCGCCGTCGTCGGTGAACGCCGCCATCTCCGCCTCGGTCACCGGCGCGCGCGCGATCGAGAAGGGCGCCACGTCCCGCTCGTGCGCCCACTTCTCGTTGTCGAACACGAACGCGTCGCCGTCGCGCTCGGCGCCGATCCGATACACCCCCGCCGCCACCGTCGCATCGCCCGACAGCGCGGCGGCGGCCGCGTGCGCGGTCGGCGCGGCCGCCGACGACAGCGTCGCCGCCGGCCAGCCCAGCGTCTGCCGCGTGTACGCGAATGCCTCGCCGTGCATGT
>DATFRY010000167.1:0-26657 GCA_035262925.1 Kofleriaceae bacterium
CTTGAGCTCGGCCCACGTGGCCGTCATCGCGGCGGTGAGTGGGGCCTCCGCCGCGAACGCATCGAGGATCTCGAGGTGGCGCGCCGGATCGACCAGGCCCTGGTGCTGGTGCTGGCCGGAGAGATCGATGAGGAGGGCGCCCAGCTCGGCGAGGCGCGCGGCGGTGGTGAGCGCGCCGTTGACGTACGTGCGGCTGCGGCCGCCGCGCTGGATGACGCGACGGATCATCACCTGATCGCCGTCGCTCGCCGGCAGGCCGGCTGCTTCGATGACCGCGGCGACCCGCGCGCGCAGATCGTCGGGCGCGTCGACGATCGCCTCGACGACCGCCTCCTCGGCGCCCGCGCGCGGGATATCCGCCGACGCGCGCCCGCCGCGCAGCAGGTTGACCGCCTCGACGATGAGCGACTTGCCGGCCCCGGTCTCGCCGGACAGCACGTTGAGCTCGGGCCCGAAGTCGAGCGCCACGTCGGACAGGATGGCGAAGTTGGTGACGCGCAGGTGCCTGAGCAAGCTGCCTCCTTCGGGATCCGATGCTTCAGCGATCCGAGCGATCCAGGCGGCGGCCCCAGTGGAGCTTCTCGCGCAGGATGTCGAAGTAGCCCTTGGTGGACTGGAACACGCGCAGCGGCGCCGCCGTGGCGGTGATCTCGACCCGGTCGCCCGAGGTGAAGCTGCGCGCCCACTGCCCGTCGACCGTCACCACGGCGGTGCGGACATCGTCGTCGCCGCCGCCGCCGGCCAGCGCCACGGTCAGCGTGCCGGTCTGCGGCACCACCAGCGGGCGCGCGGTCAGCGAGTGGGCGCAGATGGGCGTCATCACCATCGCCGCCTGATCGGGGGCCAGGATGGGGCCGCCGGCGGCCAGGTTGTACGCGGTCGAGCCGGTCGGCGTGCAGACGATGAGCCCGTCGGCCCGGTAGGCGGCGATGAGCCTGCCGTCGAGCCGGGCCTCGAGGTCGAGCAGCCGGGCCAGCCCGCCCTGGTGGATGACGGTGTCGTTGAGCGCGATGCGCTCCTCGGCGTCTCCCTCGCGCGGGTGGAGGCTCACGCGCAGGCGGGCGCGCACCTCGATGGCCAGCTTGCCGACCAGCGCGGCCTGGATCGCGTCGTCGGCCTCGGCCGGGTCGAACGGGGTGAGGAAGCCCAGCCGGCCCAGGTTGACCCCCAGGACCGGGACGCCATGGTCGGCGACCACGCTGGCGCCGCGCAGCATCGTGCCGTCCCCGCCGAGCACGACGGCCAGGTCGATGGATCGGCCCAGCTCGTCCTCGCCCAGGGCGCACGCGCCCGGCAGCTCCGGTCGTTCCTCCCCGGCCAGCACGTAGGCCCGGCAGCCGCTGGCGGAGAGCCGCGGAAGGAGGTCCATCAGGAGCGCGATCGCCTCGCCGCTCTGCGGTTTCAGGATGAAGCCGACCCGGTTCACGAGCGCACCATACGGCGTAGCAGGCGACTCTGACTAGCGCAGGGCCCGGCGGGTCGGCCCGACCGGGCCGGCCCGTCCAGGCGAGAAAAGCGTGGTCGGGCGCGTGCTTGTGGACGGGGATGGCTGTATAGATGGAGGCCTTGCGGGGCAAGGCGGCCCGCGGCGCGAGGGCCAAGCCGCGGGAATCCCTGTCCTTGCTTGACTTCGCCCCGCCACTCCTGTAGACGATCCACCTCTTTCATCGACGCGAAAGTCGGAACCGACGCATGCCCAAGCTTCAGAAATCCACCCTGCTCAGCGTGGAAGTCGCCCACGAGCAGCGCGAATGGTTCGTGGTCGATCTCAAGGATCAGACCCTCGGCCGCGCTGCCACCCGCATCGCGATGGTGCTGCGCGGCAAGCACAAGCCGACCTTCACCCCCAACGTCGACTGCGGCGACTTCGTCATCGCGGTCAACGCCCGTGAGGTGAAGCTGACCGGCAACAAGATGCGCGACAAGCTCTACCGCCATCACACGGAATACCCGGGCGGCCTGGTCGAGATTCCGGCCGAGAAGCTCATCGCCAAGCATCCGGACCGCGCCATCCGCCGGGCGGTGTGGGGGATGCTGCCCAAGGGTCCGCTGGGGCGGCGCCTCATCAAGAAGCTCAAGATCTACTCGGGCGGCGAGCACGATCACGCGGCGCAGAAGCCGCGCCCACTGGCGGTCTAGGCAGGAGCTGGTCGAATCATGGCACTCGCAGAGGAACGCACCTACGCCACCGGACGGCGCAAGACGGCCGTCGCCCGTGTCTGGCTCCACCCCGGGTCGGGCAAGTTCACCATCAACGACCGCGACGACGAGAACTACTTCGAGCGCGCGACCGGTCGCATGGTGATCCGCCAGCCGCTCGAGGAGACCGAGCTGCTCGGCAAGTACGACGTGCTGGCGACGGTGCGCGGCGGCGGCAGCTCGGCCCAGGCCGGCGCCATCCGCCACGGCATCACGCGCGCGCTCATCAAGATCGACGCCGGTCTGCGCGTCAAGCTGAAGACGGCCGGCTACGTCACGCGCGACCCGCGCAAGAAGGAGCGCAAGAAGTACGGTCAGCGCGGCGCTCGTGCCCGCTTCCAGTTCAGCAAGCGCTAGCCGAGGGAGGCCCGAAGGGCCGACCGAGGGTACGTTCTGGGCCCGCCGACGAGCTCGCCGCGTGGTCTCGGACTGACGACGTGCCCGCCGAAGCAACAGGGAGCCCAGCGAACGGGGAGAGAGCCGGGGCGGCTCGTCTCCCTGTCGCCATTGTCGGGGCGTCCGGCTACACCGGCGCGGAGCTGGTGCGGCTGGTCGTGGGCCACCCGCGCCTCGAGCTGGTCGCGGTGTGCGCCGATCGCAGCGCCGGTTCGCGCATCGAGCACGTGTTCCCGCACCTGGCCGGGCGCGTGTCGATGGAGCTGGAGCCGTTCGACGCCGAGCGGGTGGCGCGGCGGGCCGAGGTGGTTCTGTGCGCGCTGCCGCACGGGCAGAGCGCGCGCGTCGCGGGCGAGCTGGTCGAGCGCGGGCGGCTGGTCGTCGACCTCTCGGCCGACTTCCGCCTGCGCGACCCGGCGGTCCACGCCGAGTGGTACGGCGAGCACCCGCGGCCCGACCTCCTGGCCGGCGCGGTCTACGGCCTGCCCGAGCTGCACCGGGCCGAGCTGCGCGGCGCGCGCCTCATCGCCGGGCCCGGCTGCTATCCGACCGCGGCGCTCCTGGCGGCGGCGCCGCTCCTGCGCCGCGGTCTGGTCGCCGCGCGCTCGCTGATCGTGGACGCCAAGAGCGGGGTGTCGGGCGCCGGCCGCGCGCCGGCCCAGCCCACTCACTTCCCCGAGGTGGGCGAGGGCGTGCGGGCGTACAAGGTGGCCGGCGCGCACCGGCACGCGGCGGAGATGGAGCAGGAGATGAGCGCGGCGGCCGGGGCCGAGGTGCGGGTCTGCTTCACGCCGCAGCTGGTGCCGATGTCGCGCGGGATCCTTGCCTGCGTCTACGCCGAGCCGGTCGATGGCGTGCGCGGCGACGAGCTGGTCGACGCCATGCGCGACTTCTACCGCGACGAGCCGTTCGTCACCGTGGTGGAGGGCGGGCTGCCCGACACCAGCCACGTGCGCGGCACCAACCGGGCCCACGTCGCGGTGCACGTCGATCGCCGGACCGGCCGGGTCCTGGCCCTGGCGGCGATCGACAACCTCGGAAAGGGGGCGGCCGGGCAGGCCATCCAGTGCCTGAACCTCGCGGCCGGCTTCGACGAGACCGAGGGCCTCCACGGCGTGGCCGCGTTCCCCTGAGCCTTGCGAGCCGTGTGAGCCATGGGAGCCGCAGGCAGGCTCAGCCGTCGGCCGCCGCGCCCGCCGTCCGCCGCGCCGCGACGAGCTGGAGCGCGAGCATGGCGAGGAGGAGCGGGATCACGACAAGGAAGCTGGCGCGCAGGGACGCCCGGCTGGCCACCGCGTCGAGCAGGATCGGCGAGAGCAGCGCCGCCGTGCCGGAGGCGGCCGCGCCGAGCGCGGCGCCGCGCCCCGCGCCCAGCCCCGGCGTGCTGACCAGGCGCGCCAGGGTGATGGGGTAGAGGAGAGAGATGCCGAGGCCGGCGGCGGCGATGGCCGCGGTCACCGCCGCCGGGCCGACCGGGGCGGCGACGACGACGGCGGCCGCCATCGCGAGGCCGGCGCCGAGCGGCTCGACCGGCAGCGCGCGCATGAAGAGCGGCGCGGCGATCCGGCCGCAGGCCATGCCGATGGGGAAGCCGGCCGCCGCGGCGGCCGCGCCGGCGACGCCGAGGCCGGCGTCCTCGAGGCGGGCCGCGCTCCAGACCAGGAAGGCGAACTCGGCCGACACCGCGAACACGAGCGAGCACCAGCCGAGCGCGGCGCGCGGCGCCACCGGGCCGGGCAGCGACGCGGACGCGGGTGGGCGCGCGGGCAGCGCCGGGGCGGCGGGAAGAGCAGCGGACGGCGCCGCGTCCGGCTGGCGGAGCGGCGCCGCGAGCAGCCACACCAGGGCGGGCAGGGGCAGGAGCAGCGCGAGGCGGCCGCTTCCGGTCAGCGGGTCGGCCGCGCTGATGAGGAGCGGCGCGCTGACGGTGGCCAGGCTGGACACCGCGTTGACCCGGCTGAGGCGCGCGGCCATGCCGGGCCCGGCCAGGAGGGCGGGGTTGACCAGCACCATGCCGGCGGCGCCGAGGCCGATGAGCAGCGCGCCGAGCTGGGCCGCGCGCAGGGTCGGCGCCGCCGCGAGCAGGGCCAGGCCGGCGGCGAGGCCGGCCGCGCTGGCGCGCAGCACGCGGGCGGGGCGGGCGCCGAGCAGCCACGGCCCGGCCACGCCGAGCAAGAGGAGCGCGCCGCCGACGCCGGCCGTGAGCCACGTGAGCTGCCCGCGCGGGACGCGCAGATCGCGGGCGAGCAGGATGAGGCACGGACCCAGTCCTCCGAGCAGGTAGCCGACCGCACCCAGCGCGACCGCGACGGCGAGGTCGGGCGAGCGCGATCGGTCCGCCGCAATCATGATCGGCCGTGGCGGAGGATGAGCGCCTGCTGCGGCGCGAGGCGGACCGCGCCGGCGCGCGGCGAGGCGGGCGACACCGACGGATCATCGCTGTCGAACACGGCCGGCGCCGGCAGCTCCAGGCGCGCCGCCGGCCGGTCGCCGAGGTTGACCAGAACCTCGACCTGGCCCCGGCGGTAGCGCGCGACGCCGTCCTCGCGCGCGGGGACGGCCGGGCCGGAGCCGACCGCGCCGGTCGCGAGCAGCTCGCGCCGCGCCGCGAGCAGGCGGCGCACCGCGGCCAGGTGCGAGTCGGAGCGCGCTCGCTGCACCGCGGCGGTGTCGCCCGGCGCGCGCTCGCCGTCGGGCAGCCACGGCCGGCCGGCGGTGAAGCCGAGGCCGGGACCGGGCTGCCACGGCATCGGCGTGCGAGCGGCGTCGCGGCTCTGGCCCGGCTCGGCGGCGGCCAGCGGGTCGGCCGCGCGGTCGGCCGGGACGACGCCGTTCTCGAGGCCGAGCTCCTCGCCCTGGTACAGCCACACGGTGCCGGGCACGAACGACATGAGCGCCAGGAGCCCGAGCGAGCGGCGGCGGCCCAGGTCGCCGCCGCCGTAGCGGCTGGCCGCGCGCGGGCGGTCGTGGTTGCCCTGCACCCAGGACAGGCGCGGCGACGCCTGCGCGGCGGCGAGCAGCATGTCGTGGATTCGGTGCGGGTCCCAGTCGCTCTCGACCAGGCCGAACCAGAACGAGGAGTGCAGCCGCTCGCCGTCGACGTAGGCGGCCAGGGCGGGCGGGTCGAGCACGTAGACCTCGCCGACCAGGAAGGCGCCGTGGCGGTCGGCGACCCGGCGCCAGCGCTCGTGGATGGCGTGCACGTCGGGCTGGTGGATGTCGTAGAGGTGGTGCTGGCGCCGCCACTCGTGGGCGACGCCGCTCATGGCCAGCTCCTCGCCCTCGTCGAGCAGCGGGTTGTCGGGCAGGTCCGGGTGCTTGACGAGGTAGGCCGCGGTGTCGACCCGGAAGCCGTCGAGGCCGCGGGCCAGCCAGTGCTCGAGGATGGCGTCGACCTGGTCGGCGACGGCCGGGTTGCGCCAGTTGAGATCCGGCTGCTCGGGGCAGAAGAGGTGGAGATAGTACTGGCCGGTTCGCTGGTCGAGGGCCCACGCCGGGCCGCCGAAGTGGGACTGCCAGTTGTTGGGCGGACCGCCGCCCGGCGCCGGATCGCGCCACAGGTAGTAGTCGCGGTGCGGATCGCTGCGGCTGGAGCGGGCGGCGACGAACCACGGGTGCTGGTCGCTGGTGTGGTTGACCACGAGGTCGCCGATGACGCGGAGGCCGCGTGCGTGGGCCTCGCGCAAGAGCTCGTCGAGCGCGCCGTCGCCGCCGAAGCGCGGGTCGACGCGCAGGTAGTCGGCCACGTCGTAGCCGTGGTCGCGCATGGGAGAGACGGTGAACGGGGTGAGCCAGACGAGATCGACGCCCAGCTCGACCAGGTGGTCCAGGCGCCGCGCGATGCCGCGCAGATCGCCCCAGCCGTCGCCGTCGGAGTCCTGGAACGAGGGCAGGTAGACCTGGTAGCCGACCGCGTCGCGCCACCACTCGCGCTGGCGCGAGCGATCGAGGAGCTGCGCGAGGTGGGCGAGGTCGGGCACGCGGAGGTCGCCGGCGACCTCGCGCAGGCCCGCGGTCAGGGCGCCGGCCGCGCGCCCGGCGGCCACCCCCGGCGCGGCGTCCTCGACCACCAGGCAGCGCGCCGGATCGACCCCGAGTCGCCGCGCGGCCAGGGCGAAACCCTCCGGGTCGGGCTTGCCCGCCGTGACGTCCTGGCTGGTGACGACCAGCGGGGCGTCGATGCCGGCCGCGCGCAGGCGCACGCCGGCCAGCCGGCGGTCCGCGCTGGTCACCACCGCCCACGGCAGGCCGAGCCGGGCGAGCACGTCGATGAGCAGGTGCGCGCCGGGCGCGGCCACCACGTCGGACAGGTCCTCGTACTGCAGCGCGAGCTGGCGGCCGGCGGAGGCGGCGACGGCGGCCGCGTCCAGGTGCGGCAGGAGGCGAGCCACGGTCTGATGGGCCGGGACCCCGTGCGCGATGGCCAGGACGGCGTCCAGACCGACGCCGGCCTCGCCCGCCCAGATCGACCAGGCGCGCTCGACCGCCGCGTCGGAGTCGACCAGCGTCCCGTCCATGTCCAGAAGCACCGCGGCCACATCACGCAGCTCGACTCGATTCATCGCCGACGCCTCACGAAGAGAAATAAACTCGACAACCGAGTATAATGGAGCGCGTGACCTCGTCAATCGGGGGCCGGAGCGGCCGCCGGCGCGATCTGCGCTGGCGCGGGGCGCTGGACGCGCTCGCCGCGGTCAGGCGAGCGCCCGGCATCACCCGCGCGGCGCTCGCCCGCCAGGTGGGCCTGTCGAGCAGCTCGGCCACCGAGATCACCGCGCGATTGCGCGAGCTGGCCCTCCTGCGCGAGACGCCGGCTCCGGTGACCGGGCGAGGGCGGCCGACCACGCTCCTGGGCGCGCACCCGCGCGGCCCGCTGGTCCTGGCCGTGGACCTGCGGCACGAGGACTGGCGGCTCGCGCTGGCCGGCGTCGACGGCCGCATCGAGCACGCGGGAGCGGGGCGCCACCGGCGGCGCGATCCGCGCTCGGTGCTCGACGCGCTCGGCGCCGCGATCGCCGCGCTGCGCGGGCGCCACCGCGGGCGCGTTCGCGTCGTCTCGGTCGCGGTGGCCGGCACGGTGCAGGAGCAGAGGCTGATGCAGGCCTCCACCCTCGGGTGGGGCGAGGTGGACCTTCGCCCGCTCCTGCGCGGCGCGGGGCTGCCGCTCCTGGTCGGCAACGACGCGACCCTGGCCGGCGTGGCCGAGGCGCGCGGCGGCGCCGGCGCCCACGCGCGCGCGGTGCTGCACCTCATCGTCGAGGTCGGCATCGGCGGCATCCTGGTGGTCGACGGTCGGCCGGTCACCGGCGCGACCGGCGCCGGCGGCGAGTTCGGCCACGTGCCGCTGGGGGGAGGCGGCGCGCGCCTGCGCTGCCCGTGCGGCGCGCGCGGCTGCTGGGACGTCCAGGTCGACGGCCGCGCCCTGGCTCGCCACCTCGGCCAGCGAGCGCCGGCCAACGCCCGCACCTACGCGCGCGCGGTCCTCGATCGCGCCGGCTCTGACCGCGCGGCGCGGCGCGCGGCCGACGCGTGCGCCGCTGCCCTCGGATCCGGCACCGCGGCGCTGGTCAACGCGCTCGACCCGGACGTCGTCACGCTGGGCGGCCTGGCGGTGCCGCTGCACGCGAGGTCACTGCAGGCGTTCCGCCGCGCCTACGCGGCCGGTCTGATGACGTTTCGCCGGACGCGTCCCCCCGAGGTCCGCCACGCCGCGCACGGCGAGGACGGGCCGCTGCAGGGGGCGGCGGAGGTCGGGCTCGACGCCATCCTGACCGAGGCCGGCCTGGCCGCATGGGCGGCCAGGCGCGCCTGAAACCGTGCCGGGCGGCGTCGGCCGTCTCGACCGCGCGTCTCGATGGTCCGTCTCGATCGCGCGTCTCGACCGCGCGTCTCGAGCGGCCGGCGATACCGTCCGCGCGCCGAACCTCCGGCTGCGCGGCCGCCGGTGTGCGCCGGAGCGGCGTGCCCCGGATGCGCGTGGCTCCTGTTGCCGGACGGCTGCGCCGCGGGTGCGCTCGGCTGGGCGGGCTGGCTCGCCGCGGGCGGGGCGCTCGCCGGGCCGGACGACGGCGTGTAGGTCTGCACCGGTGGGGCGACCCTCACGGGCCCCGGGCCGCGGGGCGAGCCGCCCATGCCCGGCGAGGTCGCGCGCGAGGGCGGGACCGGCAGCACCCAGTAGCCCTGCGAGTGGCCGGCGCCCGGTTCGCGCGAAGGCGGGATCGCCGTCGGTGACGGGGCCCGGCCGGCGTCTCGGCCGTCCACCCGGCCGGGATAGCCGGCGCGGCGCGGCTGGCGCGGGCGCACGATCACGAAGTCGCGGTAGTCGCGGATGCTGGGCGCGCTCGGCGCGCCGGCGCCCGACGGGCCGACCGCCTCGGGCGCGATCACGCGGTCGGGCCCGCTGTCGCGCGCGCGGCCGCGACCGTCGCCGTCGATGACGTGCATGCCGCCGTTCACGTCGCTGGCCGGCACCACGTCCTCGCCCGACCGGACCGGCACGGCTCCGCCCGGCGTCATGTCCGGCCGCGTTCGCGACGGCCTGTGGCGCACGCGCGGCGGCACGCGGATGACCACGTCGCGGTCGCGCCCGCCGGTCACGAGATCGACATCGGGATCGCTGGGCGGCTTCTCGCCGCGGTGGTCGCGCACTCCGCGCGACCCGGGCGACTTGCCGTCGCCGTCGCGTCCGCCGTAGCCGCCGCCGTCGGTGCGGTGATCCCGCACCTTGCCGTCGCCACGGCCGTCGCCCCTGCTGCCGCGCGAGCGGTGATCGCGCACGCCGGCCACGCGCGGGCCTGTCGCCCAGCGGCCCGGCACGTAGAGGCAGTGCGTGCCGGTCGCGTAGTAGGCGGGCGGGACGTAGACCACGCCCTCGTCCACCGGCGGCACCCAGGTCCCCGACACCCAGTCCCAGTCGGAGCCGGTCCAGTCCCAGTAGCCGTCGGTCCACACGTAGCCGTCGGCCGGCTGATCGAGCGGCTCCTCGACCAGCGGCGGCGGCGGCTGGCTGTCTGCCATCACCGCTCCAGGGGCAGCGCCGCCGTCGCACCCATCACACGTCGCGCTCCGATCGCCGGGGGCCCGCTTGCCGTCATCGCGCACGTAGCGAATTTCGTGCACCTCCCGCACGACGCAGGCAGTCAGGAGGACCGCACAGGCCGCGAGGCCGAACGTCGACGCTTTCATGGATCACCCTCCGAAGCGGAAGCGGGAACAATGCCGGTTGATCCCTCGAGGCTGCACGGTATCGTGGGAGCTGGCGCGAAAAAAAAGCCCGTGCGCGCCGAAAGATTATGCCCAAGAAGGCCCCCGGTCCAACCCAGTTGATGGAGCTGTTCCTCGGCATCGCCGCAGAGCTCGGGTTCGTCACCGACCGCGACGTGGGAGCGCTGGCCGACGTCGGCCCCGAGAACGTACCCAACTGGCGCACCGGAACCGTCCGGGAGTTCAAGAACCAGAAGTTCCGCGCGGCGATGGACAACCTCCGCGCGCACCTGCGGGCGCTGCGCATCCAGGCCGGCCAGATCGATCCCACCGCCGACGGCGGCGGCCTGCATCCGGTCGAGATCGAGGAGGGTTCGGGCCCGGTCGACCTGCAGCGCGAGTTTCGCGACCGCGTCGGCTACGACTATCTCGGCCACCGGTTCCTCTACTTCGATCCGCAGGGCGCGCTCGCCTGGGAGAACCTGATCAGCGCCGGCTACGAGCAGGACCGCTGGCTCAACGCGGTCGAGGAGTGCGCCGACACCTGGATGAGCCTGGCGCGCGAGCCCAACGGGCAGGTGCGCGGGCCGATCGCGCGCGCGATCGGGCTGGGCCGGCGCGATCGGCCGCGCGGCGTCGACATCGTCAGCCTGGGCCCGGGCGACGGGCAGAAGGAGGTGCGCATCCTCCGGCGCCTGCTCGCCGCCGAGAAGGAGGCGCGCCAGCGCACCTCGTGGATCACCTACGCGCCGGTGGACGTGTCGATCTCGCTCCTGCTCGCGGCCGCCGAGTCGGCCCGGCGTGCGATCCTTGCCGAGGTCGCCGGCGAGGAGGCGGTCTCGCACTCGGTGCTGCCGTTCTGCGCCGACTTCGAGGAGGGTCCGCTCGCCTTCACGCGGCGGCTGCGCACCTCGCTCCCCGGCAGCCACGACGGGCTGCGCCTGATCGTCATCCTGGGCAACGTGCTCGGCAACCTGCGCGACGAGGAGCAGTTCGTGCGCCAGAAGCTGTCGCGCCTGGCCCGATCGGGCGACCTGCTCTGGATCGACGTCGCGCTGCGACCGGAGAACATCGACAGCGACCCGCTCTTCACCATGACCCGCGCCGATCACGCGGAGACCGCGACCGAGGCCAACCGCCGCCTGCTCATCGAGGGGCCGTACCGGCGCTGGTCGGCGGCGACCGGTCGCGCCTCGCCCAACCTGGACCTGCGCGTGTGGGTGCGCCAGGACGACGACAGCGCGCGAGTGCCCGGCTCCTGCAACTTCTGCCACGACCTGCTCATCAAGGACGAGCGGCGCGTGTGCACCATGCTGTACAGCCGGCGCTACGATCTGGATTCGCTGTGCGGCTGGTGGGAAGGGCAGGGTTACGCGGTCGAGGGCATCCACCGGGTGAGGGAGGCGCAGGGCCGGACCCGCGTCGCCCACCTGCTCCTGCGCCGCCGCTGATCGGCGGGCGTCAGCCGCCGGGCGACTCCTCGTCGGCGCTCGCGTGGCCGTCGGTGAAAACGCGCAGCCGGCGCGGCGTGACCTGCACGCGGTCGCCCACCGCGAGCCGATCGCGGGCCAGCTCCTCGGCCGAGACCGTGGCCTGGAGCGGGCGCCCGGCCGCGTTCTCCAGCTCCAGCCGCACGCTCGGCCCGGCCGCGTTGACCCGCAGGATGGTGGCGGCGAAGCTGGACTCGCCGCCGTCGTCGCCGCGCGCCAGCGACAGGTCGTGCGGCCGCATGAACACGCGCGCGGTCACGCCGTCCCCGCGCGTGTCCGCGGCCTCGAGCGGCACGTCGGCCCCGAGCTCATCGACCCGCACGACGCCGTTCTCGATCCGGCCGTGGAAGCGGTTGACGTCGCCCAGGAAGCTCATCACGAACTCGCTGGCCGGGTGGTGAAAGACCTCGTCGGGGGTGCCGATCTGCTCGATGCGGCCCTGGTTCATGACGACGACGCGGTCGGCCACCTCGAGCGCCTCGTCCTGATCGTGAGTGACCAGGATGCTGGTCACGCCGATGTCGTCGTGCAGCCGGCGCAGCCACGCGCGGAGCTCCTTGCGCACGCGCGCGTCGAGGGCGCCGAACGGCTCGTCGAGCAGCAGCACGCGGGGCTCCACCGCCAGCGCGCGGGCCAGCGCCACCCGCTGCCGCTGGCCGCCCGAGAGCTGGCCTGGGTAGCGGTGCGAGAGGCCATCGAGCTGGACCAGGCGCAGGAGGCGCTCGACCCGCTCGCGGATGTCGTCGCGCGACGGTCGCAGCCGGCGCGGCCGCACGCTCAGGCCGAAGGCCACGTTGTCGAACACGGTCATGTGCTGGAACAGCGCGTAGTGCTGGAACACGAAGCCGACCCGGCGCTCGTCGTCGCGCTCGCCGTCGCCGAAGTCGATCGGGCCGCTGCCCGGATCGGGCGCGTCGAGCCCGGCCAGGATGCGCAGGAGGGTGGTCTTGCCCGACCCGGACGGGCCGAGCAGCGCGAGCAGCTCGCCGTCGCGGATCTCCAGGCTCACGTCGCGCAGCGCCGCGAAGCGGCCGAAGCGCTTGCTCAGGCGCTCAAGCGTGATGGACATACACCAGCTCCTCTCCGGTGCCCGCAGTGCGGCCGGGATCATCGTCGGCGGGGCGCTGGGCCTCCTCCCTCGCCCGATCCTGGCGGCGCTCGACCCAGGTCTTGAGCGCGAGGGTGACCAGGGCGAGCAGCGCCAGCGACGACGCGACCGCGAAGGCCGCGGCCGTGTTGTACTCGTTGTAGAGGATCTCCACGTGGAGCGGCAGCGTGTTGGTCTTGCCGCGCACGTGGCCCGACACCACCGACACGGCGCCGAACTCGCCCATCGCGCGCGCGTTGCACAGGACCACGCCGTGCAGCAGCGCCCACTTCACGCGCGGCAGCGTCACGCGCCACAGGATCTGCCACCCGCCGGCGCCGAGCAGGCGCGCGGCCTCCTCCTGCTCGCGCCCCTGCTCCTCCATGACCGGGATGAGCTCGCGCGCGACGTACGGGAAGGTGACGAAGATGGTGGCCAGCACGATGCCGGGCACGGCGAAGATGATCTGGACGTCGTGGCGGGCCAGCCACGGCCCCAGCCAGCCCTGCAGGCCGAAGAGCAGCACGTAGACCAGGCCGGACACCACCGGCGAGACCGCCAGCGGCAGATCGATGAGCGCGGTGAGCAGGCTCTTGCCCCGGAAGTCGAAGCGCGCGATGGCCCACGCGGCGCACACGCCGAACGCGAGGTTGGCCGGCACCGCGATGGCGGCGACCGTGACGGTGAGGCGAATGGCGGAGCGCGCCGCCGGATCGGAGAAGCTGGCGGCGCAGGCCCGCCAGCCGCCGGCCAGCGCCTCCGAGAAGATCGAGGCCAGCGGCAGGAGCAGCACGACGCCGAGGAACAGCGCCGTGAAGCCGATGAGCGAGAGGCGCACCCATCGCGGCTCGCCCGGCGCGCGCACCCCCGGCCGGGTGCGGCGAGCGCGGCCCGCGCCGCCGCGGCTCACGCGCCGGCCTCGCGCTGCCTGACGCCGGCCCAGCGCTGCAGGAGGTTGATGGTGATCAGCATGGCCAGCGACACCGCCAGCATCACGGTGGCGATGCCGGCGGCGCCGGCGTAGTCGTACTGCTCGAGCTTGCCGATGATGAGGACCGAGGCGATCTCGGTCTTGCCCGGCATGTTGCCGGAGATGAAGACGACCGACCCGTACTCGCCGAGCGCGCGGGCGAACGCGAGCGTGAAGCCGGTGACGCAGGCCGGCACCAGCGCCGGCAGCAGCACGCGGCGGAAGGTCTGCCAGCGCCCGGCGCCGAGGCTGGCCGCGGCCTCCTCGGTCTCGCGATCGAGGTCGGCGATCGCCGGCTGCGCGGTGCGCACCATGAACGGCAGCCCGATGAAGACCAGCGCGATGACCACGCCGGTGCGCGTGAAGGCCGCGCGCACTCCGATCTCCTCCAGGTAGGTGCCGATCCAGCCGGTCGGGGCCAGGATGGCGGTCAGGGCCAGGCCGGAGACGGCGGTCGGCAGCGCGAACGGCAGGTCGATGGCGGCGTCGAGCAGGCGGCGGCCGGGGAAGCGATAGCGCACCAGCGTCCACGCCAACGCCAGGCCGAGCACCAGGTTGATGAGCGCCGCCGCCAGGGCCGCGAGGAAGGAGAGCTCGAGCGACGCGACGACGCGCGGCTCGGTCACCGTCGCCAGGAGGCCGCTCCACCCCATGTCGCTGGCCTTCACGAGGAGGGCCGAGAGGGGCAGGAGGACGATCAGGCTCAGGTACGTGAGCGTGATGCCGAAGGTCAGCCCGAAGCCGGGCAGCACCGTCCGTCGTCGGATGAGCGCCATGGGGTCGTGATCGGCGTGGTCGCGATCGGCGTGGTCGATGTCGATGTCGATGTCGATGCTTGTTGTCGGAGTTGGAGTCGGAGTCGGAGTCGGAGTCGGTTCCCGGTCAGCGGCCCGGCCGGTAGATCGCGTCGAACACGCCGCCGTCGTCGAAGTGGGTGCGCTGGGCCTGCTTCCAGCTGCCGAACGCGTCGTCGATGCGAACCAGCTCGAGCCTGGGGAACCGCTTCGTGAGCTCGGCCGGCACGCTCTCCGGCTTGCTCGGCCGGTAGAAGTTGCGCGCGGCGATGGTCTGCCCCTCGGGCGAGTAGAGGTACTCGAGGTAGGCGGTGGCGACCGCGGTCGTCCCGTGCTCGGCGGCGCGCCTGTCGACCACCGCCACCGGCGGCTCGGCCAGGATCGACACCGACGGCACGACGATCTCGATCTTGCCGTCGCCGAGCTCGCGCGCGGCGAGCAAGGCCTCGTTCTCCCAGGCCAAGAGGACGTCGCCGATCCCGCGCTGGACGAAGGTCTGGGTCGCCCCGCGCGCGCCGGAGTCGAGCACGGGGACCTTCCTGTAGAGGTCGGCCACGAAGGCCTTCGCCACCTCGTTCGCGGCCGCCACCGCGTCGCGTCTGGCCGGATCTCGGAGCGCGGACAGGTCGCCGAGCTCGCGCCGCAGCACGTACGACCAGGCGGCCAGGTAGTTCCAGCGCGCGCCTCCCGAGGTCCTGGGGTTGGGCGTGATGATCTGCAGATCGGGCCGCGCCAGGTCGCCCCAGTCGTGGATGCCCCTGGGGTTGCCCTTGCGCACCAGGAACACGATCGTGGACGTGTAGGGCGCGCTTCGCCCGGGCAGCCGGCTCTGCCAGTCGGGGGCCACGAGGCCGCTCTTCCCGGCGATGGCGTCGATGTCGTAGGCGAGCGCGAGCGTGACGACGTCGGCGGCGAGCCCGTCGATGACCGCGCGCGCCTGCTTGCCGGACCCGCCGTGCGACATCTCGACCGTCACCGACTGCCCGCTCTTCTGCTTCCAGTGCCTGGCGAAGGCGGCGTTGAAGTCCCCGTAGAGCTCCCGGGTCGGGTCGTAGGAGACATTGAGCAGCGTGACCGACCCGCCGGCCGCCGCGCCGCGCTCGCTCCCGGCCCGGGCTTCATCGCCCTTGCCGCAGCCGAGCGCGAGCAGTGCAGCGAGGAGGGCCGCGGCGAGGGAGGCGGCGGGCCGCAGCCGGCCTGGCGGGGAGGACATGGCACCATGCGTCAAGCAAGCCGCGCGCCCGCCGCGCCGGGCAAGCGATCTGCCGCGCTTGGAGCGATCACCAGACAATGACTATCATATGATCTATTTTTTCCATGATTATCGGTCGCGATTCTGCTTTGTTTGCTGGCGACCATGGCGGCATCCGGCAAGCGATCGAGGCGGCGCCCGGGCGGTCCGGGCGGTCCGGGCGGCCGATCCGCGCGCGCGCCGTCGCATGAGGGCGCCCCACCGGCCGCACTGGCCGACCGCGACGGGCTCGACGATCGCGTGATCGGCGCCGAGGGCGGGATGCGTCAGGTCATGGAGCGCGTGGCGCAGGTGGCGCGCTCCACCGCGCCGGTCCTCATCCTGGGCGAGACCGGGTCGGGCAAGGAGGTCATCGCGCGCGCCATCCACGCCCAGTCGAGGCGCGCGTTCGGGCCCTTCATCCGCGTCAACTGCGGCGCGCTGCCGACCGAGCTCATCGACTCCGAGCTGTTCGGCCACGAGCGCGGGAGCTTCACCGGCGCGATGGCCGCGCGGCGCGGCTGGTTCGAGCAGGCCCACGGCGGCACCCTCCTGCTGGACGAGATCGGCGAGCTCAGCCTGGCGGCGCAGGTGCGCCTCCTGCGCGTCCTGCAGGACGGCGTGCTGCAGCGGGTCGGTGCAGACAAGCCGCTCGCGGTCGACGTGCGGGTGGTCGCAGCCACCCACCGCGACCTGGCCGACATGGTGCGGCGCGGCCGCTTCCGCCACGACCTCTGGTACCGGCTGGCCGTGTTCCCGATCGCGCTGCCGTCCCTGCGCGAGCACCCGGAGGACATCCCGGCCATGGCCGAGCACTTCACGCGCCGCGCCGCCGCGCGCTTCGGCGTGCCCTATCGCGCGCCGAGCGAGCGGGATATCGCGCTCCTGGTCGGCTATGCGTGGCCCGGCAACGTGCGCGAGCTGGCCGCGGTCATGGATCGTGCGGTCCTGCTCGGCGAGGGTGTCCGCCTCGAGGTGGCGCGCGCTCTCGGCGGGCCGTCGCCGCTGGCGCCGCCCGCGTCGCCGCCGGCCGGGGTCGCGCCCGGGCAGGGCGCGCCGCCGCGCCCCGACCAGATCGAGCCGCTCGACCAGGTCATGCGCCGGCACATCGAACGCGCGCTGGCCGCCACCCACGGGCGGGTCGACGGTCCGTTCGGCGCCGCGCGCCTGCTCCACATCAACCCGCACACGCTGCGCGCGCGCATGCGCAAGCTCGGCGTCGACTGGCGCCGCCACCGCTCGAGCTGAATAGTTGGACCATGGAACTCTCCGCCCGCCTCCGTCACCACCACGATCGCATCCGCGAGCTGCTCGGCCCGGGAGCGTCCGCCATCGCGGTCGCCTTCGTCGACGAGCCGCCCGCCGGCCTGGCCCACGTCGGCCGCAGCGCGCCGTCGGGCTGCACCTTCTGGAAGCTGGCCGCCGACGGCGAGGCGTTCTACACCGACCCGGTCGATCACCGCGGCTGCCCGGTCGGCGCGCATACGCACGGGCTGCCGCCCGGCCCCGACGGCGGCGCCGGCCTGGCGGACATGGTGAAGACGATGGTCGGGCTCGAGTACCTGCGCGAGAGCGAGGTGGCTGCCATCCCGACCCTGGCGGGCGGCTTCCGCCACGCGGTGTACGCGCCGCTGGCCGCCTCGCCGGTGGCGCCCGACGTCGTCATCCTGCGCGGCAGCGCGCGCCAGATGATGCTGGCCGCCGAGGCGGCGCGCGCCGCCGGCATGGAGGGCGCCGCGCCGGTGCGCGAGCGGCCGACCTGCGCCGTCATCGCCGAGGTCATGGCCGGCGGGCGCGCGCAGGCCAGCTTCGCCTGCATCGGCAACCGCGTGTACACCGGCCTGGGCGAGGGCGAGGTCTACTTCGCGGTGCCGGGGGGCAGGCTGGGCGAGCTGGTCGATCGGCTGGCCGCGGTGGCGGCGGCCAATCGCGAGCTCGAGGCCTTTCACCGCGCGCGGCTCGCCTGAGCGCGCGGCCCTCTTCTCAGGGGAGCTCGGCGGCGATCTTCTCGCTCGCCACCCAGAGGCGGCGGGCCAGCTCGGCGTCGCCGCCGTAGCGGCTCGGACGTGCCGGGTTGCAGTCGGCGAAGTAGCTGCCCGAGGACTTCGCCGCATCCGGGTGCGTGGCCACGTAGCACTGGGTGGCCGCGCCCTGCGGGATGCTCTTGAGCATGATCGGGCCGAGCGCCCCGAAGACGACCCGCGCCGCCGGGTTCAGGTGGCGGACCAGCTCGGTCCTGATCACGCCCGGGTGGACCGAGTAGGCGGTGCGCTTCGAGCCGGCGAAGCGGCGCGCGAGCTCGGAGGCGAACAGCATGTTGGCCAGCTTCGACTGGCCGTACGCCGTCCATGGCCGGTACCCGCTGGCGCCGCTCAGGTTGTCGAACTGGATGCCGCCCTCCGGTGCGCGCCGGTGCGCGTCGCTCGACAGCATCACCACCCGCCCGTCGTCGGCCAGCGCGTCGACCAGGCCGGTGACCAGGATGAAGTGGCCGATGTGGTTGGTGAAGAACTGCAGCTCGTAGCCCTGCTTCTGCTCCAGCCGGGGCAGCGCCATGATGCCGGCGTTGCAGATCATGGCGGCGAGCGGGCGGCCGAGCCCGCGCACCGCCGCGACGCAGGCGCGCACCGACGGCGGATCCGACAGCTCGCAGGCCATCGCGGTGGCGCGCCCGCCGGCGCCGGCCGCGGCGATCGCCGCCGCCGCCTTGGCCTCGGTGCGCGCGGCGGCGATGACGTGGGCGCCGCGGCGGGCCATGACGCGTAGGGTCTCGAGGCCGAGCCCGGCGTTGCATCCGGTCAGCAGCACGGTCTGGCCCGACAGGTCGCGCCCCGCGGTCACCTCCTCCGCGGTGCTGGCGAAGCCGAAGCCGTTCTGACCCTTTCCCTTGACGAGCGAGACGAGCGACATGCGCGCTACCTTATCGCAGCGCGGCGCCGCGGACGCGGCCGGGGGCGCGCTACCTGGCCAGCGCCTCGGCCCACAGGCGCTCGAAGTGGCCGATGCGGTCCTCGAGCCGCGAGCCGTACACGCCGGGCGGCAGGCCGTGGGCGCGCAGGCCGCGCTGCGCGCGCAAGACGACCGCGATGTCCTGCTCGGTGGTGCGCAGGGTGGCCTGGCGGCGGAACTCGCGCAGCGGTGAGTCGTCGGGCTGGTCGTCGTAGGAGCGGATGACCAGGCGCAGCCTGTCGACCGCGACCGGATCGACCCGGATGTAGGTCAGGTCGCCAGGCGTCAGCACCGGGATGAGGTTGGGGAAGACGCAGCCGAACCGGATGCGGGCGCCCTCCAGCTCGGGCGGCACGTAGGCCGGGTTGACGTCGGCCATGCTGTAGGCGCCGTGCGGCTCGAGGATGGTCTCGCCCGAGTCGAGCACGACCAGATCGGTCAGCACGTCGTGGACGAACTGGATGTGATAGCCGTCGTTGGCGTTCTCGACGAACAGCTTCCAGTTGGCGTCGACCTCGAAGCCGAGCTCCCAGGCCAGCCGCCACGACCCGGCGCCGGCGGCGGCCAGCGCGTCGGGCAGCTGGCCCAGCCACTCGCCCAGCTCCGGCGCCGACGGATCGAGGCAGGCGAAGATCATCGGGCCCGCGACGCCGACCCGCACCGGCACCAGGCCGCGCGCCGACACGTCGCATTCGAAGTCGTCGCGGTAGGGGACGCCGAGAAGCCGCCCGTCGCTGCCGTAGCTCCACGCGTGATACGGGCAGCGCAGCTGGTGGTCGCAGTGGCCGCTGCCCTCGACCAGCTGGGCGCCGCGGTGACGGCAGGCGTTGAGGAAGGCGCGCAGCTCGCCGGTGTCGCGGTCGCGGATGACGAGGACCGGCGTGCGCCCGATCGACGCGGCGATGAAGTCGCCGGGGCCGGGCACGTCGACCAGATCGGCGACGTGGACCCAGCTGCGCGCGAAGATGGCGCGCTCCTCGAGCTCGAACAGGGCGGGGGAGTGGAAGGCGCGCGGCGGCACCAGCGCGCCGGCGTCCGGGGGCGTGAGCTCCACGCCGTCGACGGCGCGGACGTCTTCAGTCGCGAGCGGGAGAGCGAGTCCTGGTTGCATCCGGTTTCTCCTTGCGGTCCTGGTCGGCCGGCGTGGGCCGGGGCGCCGGCGCCGCGCGGCCGATCTCGCGCAGCCGCGCCTCCACATCCTCGGCGAACGGACCGCGGGCGACGCCGAGGAGCAGGTGACAGATGCCGGACAGCGCGGCGCGGCGAAAGCCATCCAGGTCGAGCTCGTCCATCCCCCAGGCCAGGAAGCTGGCCATGTAGAGCCCGAACATGTGGCGCGCGACCGTCGCCGGATCGGCGAAGTCGGCCAGCTGGCCGGCCGCCTTGGCCGCGCTCAGGTTGGACGTCATGATCGCGATGTAGCCCTCCTCGGTGCGGCGGCGCAGGTCGCACGCCTCGGGCGAGGTCAGGAACATGCGCATGAGCTGGCGGTAGAACTCGGGCGCGTCGGTGACCACGCGCATGCCGGCCTCGAACGCCGCCATGCCGCGCGCGAAGAAGCTGTCGCCGCCGGTGGGGAGCTCGGCCGCCACCCGCCGGGTCTGCGACTCCATCTCGGCGGCGAGGATGGCGTCCTTGCTGCCGACCAGGTTGTAGAGGGTCGGCACCGAGACGCGCGCGGCCCGGGCCAGGTCGCGCATGGTCAGGCCCTCGTAGCCGCGCTCGGCGACCAGGCGGCGCGCGGCCGCCTGGATGCGCTCGCGCCGTTCGGCCTTGTGTTCGTCGAGGAGCCCCATCTTGAACGTGTTAAAGATATATAACGCGTTCAAATCGAGAGCAAGCAGGATCCTCCAGCTGGTAAAGGAGAGAGTTGAAGCGAGGATCCACGCGTGGTTCGCGTCCCCATCATGGTCAAGCTGCTGGCGGCCTTCACGGTGCCGACAGCGCTCCTGTTCGGGCTGTTCGCCTTCATCGCGCACGAGGTGATGCGGCAGGAGCTCGAGGCGGAGCTGGGCACGCGGCTCGCGGCCGTCGCGGCGCTGGCCGCCACGCGCACGACCGGCAGCAACCTGGTCCACCTCGAGCCCGGCGACGAGCAGCACCCGATCTACACCTCGGCGCGCGGCCGCCTGCAGGAGGCGGCCGCCGCCGCCGGCGTCACGCGCCTCTACGTGTTCGATCGCCGGTTCCGCTCGCGGGTCGACACCGCGAACGACGTGCCGATCGGCAGCACCTACTATCACGCCGAGCTCGACCGCCACGAGCTCGAGCGCGTGTTCGACCGCGGCGAGGCGGTCTCCTCGGTGCTGTTCCAGGGCGAGGGCGGGCGCTTCTACAAGGCCGGCTACGCCCCCATCCACGCCTCCGACCGCGATCGCACCGTGGTGCTGGCCATCGGGGTCGACGCGCCGGCGGTGTTCTTCGAGCGCCTGGCAGATCTTCGCCGCAACCTCATCATCTACGGGGTCGGCTCGGCCCTGGCCATGGTCCTGGTCGCCGTGCTGGTCGCCGCGCTGATCACGCGCCCGGTGCGCCAGCTGGCCGACGCCGCCGAGCGCATCGGGCGCGGCGACCTGGCCCAGCCGGTCGCGCGCCTGTCGCGCGACGAGATCGGATTCCTGGCCGAGACCATGGACCGCATGCGGCGCGACCTCCGCCAGCGCGACGAGCGCATGCAGCAGATGCTGTCGGGCATCGCGCACGAGGTGCGCAACCCGCTGGGCGGCATCGAGCTGTTCAGCGGCCACCTGCGCGACGAGCTGCCGCACGGCGACGAGCGGCGCGCGCACGTCGAGCGCATCCAGCGCGAGGTCGGCTACCTGAGCGCGGTGGTGGCCGAGTTCCTGGACTACGCGCGCCGCCCGGCGCCGGATCTGACCGCGGTCGAGCTCGCCCCGCTGGCGTCGGCCGTCTGCGAGCTGGAGGCGGCCGCGGCGGAGCAGAGCGGGGTCGCGCTGTCGTGGCGCGTGGAAGCCGGCCTGGCCTGCCGCGGCGACCAGGTCCAGCTGCGCCGCGCGCTGCACAACCTGGTCAGGAACGCGGTGCAGGCGGCGGCCGAGCGGGCGCCGGGGACCGCGGCGGTGGTGGCCGAGGTCGAGGACGGCGCGGTCGTCCTGGCGGTGGAGAACAGCGGCGCGCCGATCCCGGTCGAGGTGCGCGAGCGCATGTTCGAGCCGTTCTACACCACGCGCGAGAAGGGGACAGGCCTCGGGCTCGCGTTCGCGCGCGAGATTGTGCTGGACCACGGCGGTACCATCGAGGTCGACTCGACCGAGGGCGTCACCCGCTTCACCATGCGCCTGCGGCGCGCCTGACGGCGGGCCGCGCGGCGAGACCCGGGACCCACATCATGGCGACCATCCTCATCATCGACGACAACGAGACCATCCGCGAGGGGCTGGCCCTGACCGTGCGGAAGATGGGCCACGAGGCGGTGCTGGCCGCCTCGGGCGACGACGGCCTGGCCCGGCTCAAGGCGGCAGGCGAGGTCGATTTCGTCATCACCGACCTGCGCATGGAGGGGATGGACGGGGTCAGCGTGCTGCGCAAGGTGACCGCGATCGATCGCGACGTCCCCACCATGATCATCACCGCGTTCGGCACCGTGGAGACCGCGGTCGAGGCGATGAAGCTGGGCGCCTTCGACTTCCTGACCAAGCCGTTCGCCCCGGAGGTGGTGCGGCTCAAGGTCGAGCGCGCCCTCGAGCTGGCCGGCGCGCGCCGCGCCCGCCGCCGCCTGGAGGCGCAGAACGAGTACCTGCGCGGGCAGGCCGAGGAGCGCTACCAGTTCGCCGAGCTGATCGGCGGGTCGGAGCGGATGCAGAAGGTGTTCCGCACCGTCGAGCGGGTGGCGCCGACCGACTCGTCGGTGTTCATCGCGGGCGAGAGCGGCACCGGCAAGGAGCTGGTCGCGCGCGCGGTGCACAACCTCAGCAAGCGCGCGGCCGGCCCGTTCATCAAGGTCAACTGCGGCGCGCTGACCGAGACGTTGCTCGAGTCGGAGCTGTTCGGCCACGAGCGCGGCGCCTTCACCGGCGCGGTCAAGACCAAGCTCGGCCGCTTCGAGCTGGCCGACGGCGGCACGCTTTTCCTCGACGAGATCGGCGACGTTCCGCTGTCGATGCAGGTCAAGCTCCTGCGCGTCCTGCAGGAGCAGGAGTTCGAGCGGGTGGGGGGAGAGCAGACCATCAAGGTCGACGTGCGCGTGGTGTCGGCGACGCACAAGGACCTCGACTCCGAGGTGGCGGCCGGCCGCTTCCGCCAGGACTTCTACTACCGGCTGCACGTCGTGCCGCTGGAGCTGCCGCCCCTGCGCGAGCGGCGCGACGACATCCCGCTCCTGGTCCAGCACTTCGTCGCCAAGCTCGGGCCCAAGACCAACCCGAACGTGCGCGGCATCGCCGACGACGCGCTCGGCCGGCTCATGGCCTACGCCTGGCCCGGCAACGTGCGCGAGCTGGAGAACGTCATCGAGCAGGCGCTGGTGTTCGCCGACGGATCGAGCATCGGCATCGCGGCGCTGCCCGGCTTCCTGCAGGGCGCGGCCGCCGAGGATCGCCTCGAGGTCCCGCGCGAGATGTCCTTGCCCGAGATCCTGGAGGACCTGGAGCGCCAGCTCATCCTCAAGGCCTTCCGCAAGGCCAACGGCGTCAAGACCGAGACCGCGCGCCTGCTCGGGATCAAGACCAGCGCGCTCTACTACAAGCTGGACAAGTACGGCATCTCGTGACGAAAAACTGAGGTGATGGGCGGGACGAGGCCCGTTTTTGCAGTCTCCGGCCCCGATCGGATCCGTGAATTGACAGACACTTGAGAGTGGCACAGGCCCTGCTTTACCTGGACCGGGAGGCGGCCGTCGTGTGCGCCTGCCCTCGAGTCTCCGCAATCCCGTGTTCGCGCGCATCTCCATCTCACTCGCCCTCTCCGCCGCGATCGCCGCCCACGGCGCGTCGCCGGCGTTGGCCCAGGCCCAGCCGGCCCCCGGCGCCGCGCCGGCGAGCGCTGCGGCGAGCGCTGCGGCCACCACCGACCGCGCCGCCGGCGAGACGGCGCGCCTCCAGCGCGCGCGGGTGCAGAAGCTGGCCGAGAAGCGGATGCTCGAGCGCACCTACGAGACCCAGCTGCGCGACCTCGACCGGCTCAAGCGCAGCCGCGCGTCGTGGAATCGCGACCGGCAGATCCGCAGCAGCAAGGCCGAGTCGCAGACCACGGCCGAGCGCCTGTCGCGCGCCGACCTGGAGCTCCGCGGCATCGACGCGCTCCTGCGCCGGCAGCGGCAGTCGCTGGTGGCCGCGATCGACCGCGAGCTGGCCGCGCGACCCGCGGCGGCCCGGCGCGGCGTCCTCGACCGCATGCGCGCGCAGGTGACGGCCGCGCTCCAGCCCAGCGTCCGCAAGATCCTGGTGCCCGACGACACGCTCGACGAGATGGCCGATCCGGAGGAGCTGGCCGAGCAGATCGCGCTCATCCAGCAGGCCGAGGTCGACCTGCGCCGCGAGCGCGAGTCTCTGCGCCAGCGAGAGGACCGCTACGCGCGCATGGCCCGCCTTCGCGACCTGCGCGAGCGGGCCAGCCAGATGGACGAGCTCGACGACGGCCCGGGCCGGCGCACCGGACACGGCGAGGCGCGCACGTCGCCGGGGGCCGCCAGCGGAGGCGGCGGCCAGTCGAGCTCGGATCAGGACGCGCCGCCGGAAGGCGGCGGCGAAGGCACCGGCGGCGACTCGACCGCCGGCGGGGGGGACAGCGGCGGCGGCGGCGGCGGCGACTTCGGCAGCGGCGGCAGCACCGGCGGCGGCGGCACCGGCACCAGCAGCGGCGGCGGCGGGGTCGGTGAGGACAGCGGGTTCGAGCAGAGCTCGATCCTCCTGACCGACGTGGTCGACTCGAGCACGATCGACGCGCTCCGGCGCGCCGGGCGCTCCTCCTCGCCGCGAGCGCGCGCGGACGCGGCGGCCCGCGCGCGCAGGCAGGTCGAGGCGCGCCTCCAGCGGCTCGAGCGCAGCCGCTCCCTCATCCAGCGACACCTCGGCAAGCTGCGTCAGGGCCAGTGAAGCGCGCGCGCACGGCGATCGCCGCAGTCGTCGCCGCGCGGGTCGCGGCGAGCGCCGCACCTGCCGCGGCCCAGGACGCCAGCGCGCCGGAGCCGGAGCCCGAGCCGAGCGACTGGAGCCTGCAGCTCGAGGCCGGCTCCGAGTACGACAGCAACGTCCACCGGCAGGAGCGGCGCGAGGGCGAGGCGGTCGACATCGACGGCGCGCCGCTCGTGCGTCTCGGCGTCCGCCACCGGCTGAGCTGGCGGCGCACCGGCCGCGAGCGCCTCACCCTGGCCAGCCACGGCGGGCTCAAGCTGTTCACCACCGACTCCGGGCAGACCGAGAACGTGGCGGTGCTCGCGGCCGACGGCACCTACGAGTGGAACCTGCCCTCGCGCGGCGCCGTCCTCGGCCTCATCGGCAGCTACTACGACGCCATCCCCTACGAGCTGTCGAACCACGCCGACCCGCTGTTCTACGAGCACCGCTTCTTTCGCACCGGCATGGGCGAGGCCAGCTTCACGCTGCTCGGATCGGGCGGCCACCGCGTGAGCGCGGTCGGCGGCTACCGCCTGTTCCATTACAAGCCGGATCCGCTGCTCGACTGGAAGGGCGAGCACGTCGGCGTGATCTATCAGGGGACCTTCTGGCGCGGCGATCCCGACCGGGACGACGGGGCAGCGTCGGTCGACGTCAGCGCCGGCTACCGGGTCGAGCGGCGCGGCTACGACGACGGCGCGCGCACCAGCACGTGCGCCGACGAGGACAGCCCGGCCACGACGTGCACGGGGTCCACCAGCCTGGAGCGGGCCGATCTCAACCACTCGCTGGCGCTGGAGGCGGTCTACACCGGGCGCCGCATCTACAGCGCGCGCTACGAGCTCCAGGTCAACGACTCGAACAGCTTCGGCGAGACGCTGGTGCGGCAGCGCCTCCGCCTCGGCTTCACGACCGAGCTCTTCAGCGACCTCTACCTCACCGCCGAGGCGACCGCGCTCGTGTACTTCTACCTCGATCCGCTGCTGGTCCTGCGGGACGACCAGACCCCGACGTTCGTGTCGATCGACGAGGAGAACCGCAACTCGCTGAGCGCGCACCTCTCGCGCCCGTTCGGCCGCAGCTGGGCCCTCGAGGGGCGCTACGCCATCTACTCCAACGAGTTCACCAACCAGGAGCTCACGTTCCGCCGCCAGACCGTCTATCTCGGCGTGGTCTATCGCTACGACCGCTGAACGAGCGCGAATCGGGCCCGGCGGCCGCACGGCACGGAAGGGCAGGGGCAGGGGCATCGCGCGGCGCGCCCCGCTGTGATACGCCTTCCGCGTGCCGCGCATCCTCCTCGTCGCGCTCCTCGCCTTCGCCGCCCTCGCCGCGCTGCCCGGCTGCCAGAGGGCCACCGCCGAGCAGTGCGAGCGCCTGTGCTGGCGCCACAACGAGCTCGGCTTCTGGGCCAACTTCGAGTCCGAGGCCAGGAACCTGGCCCCGGACGCGCGCGAGAAGCTGCGCGCCGAGCGGCAGAAGATCTGGGCCGGGATCAAGGCGCGCAAGTTCGATCCGGGGCTGGAGAACTGCATGCGGGACTGCCGCCGCAGCGCCTCGCCCGCCGACGTGGAGTGCGTCGAGCGCGCCCGCACGATCGTCGAAGCGAAGAAGTGCCTGAAGTAGCCGGCCGCCGCCGCGCCCGCGCCGCGCCCACGCCGGGCCCGAAAAAACCACGGGCGATGCCCGCCGGAGCAGGCATCGCCCGAGGAAGCGGCAAACGGGCGGACTAGAAGTCGTCCATCCCGCCCATGCCGCCGTGGCCGTGGCCGGCGTGACCGCCGCCCGCGCCCTTCTCTTCCTTCTTGGGCTTCTCGGCGATCAGCGCCTCGGTGGTGAGCAGCAGGCCGGCCACCGACGCCGCGTTCTGCAGCGCGGTGCGGACCACCTTGGTCGGGTCGATGACGCCGGCCTCGAGCAGGTCCTCGTACTCGCCGGTCTGCGCGTTGTAGCCGAACGCGCCCTTCCCGTTCTTCACCTTCTCCACGATGATCGAGCCGTCCCAGCCGCCGTTCTGGGCGATCTGGCGCAGCGGCTCCTCGATGGCGCGGCGCACGATCTTCACGCCGAAGCTCTGCTCCTCCTCGAGCTTGAGCTCGTCGAGCGACTTGAGCGAGCGCAGGAGCGCCACGCCGCCGCCGGGGACGATGCCCTCCTCGACCGCGGCGCGCGTCGCGTGCATCGCGTCCTCGACCCGGGCCTTCTTCTCCTTCATCTCGACCTCGGTGGCCGCGCCGACCCGGATGACCGCCACGCCGCCGACC
>DATFRY010000168.1:0-12329 GCA_035262925.1 Kofleriaceae bacterium
GATCTGCCGCCGCCACTTGCCGACCTGGATGACCAGCGGGATGTCGTCGCCGACCGGCACGTCCTCGAGCACGAACTGGCCGGCGGTGTCGGTGCGCGTGTCGACGACCGGATCGCCCGACAGGGGCGCGTCGCACCGGTAGCAGCCGACCCCGTCGTCGAAGGGCGCGACCGGCCCGTTCGGCACGTACACGACCGCGTTGTAGAGCGGCAGCTCGCCCGACGGGATGGTCACCGTGCCGCTTATCGACGTCGTCGCGCCGGCCGCGCACTCGACCTGCTGGCACTCCAGCCCCGAGCAGGCGCCGCCCCCGTCGCCGCCGCCGCCGTCACCGCCCGCGTCACCCCCGGCGTCGCCCGCATCATCGCCGGCGTCGCCGCCACCGTCGGAGTCGTCGCCGCCACAGCCGAGGAACCCCGCGAGGGCGAGCGCAAGGAGCACCCGTCCGCGCGCCACCGCGCGACCTCCCATGATGTCCCTCCCATCTCGCCGGGCACGCATCTCGTTGGATCTTGACCACTGCAAGACTGCGTTGCAGACGGCGCGTACGCGCGAACAGAGCCTGAGGACTATTGGAGTAGGTCTGGGAGTAGGCTAGGTCAACTGCCACCGCGCGGAGATCTGGCTTCAACCCCGTCGTGCCGAAGTCGAAGGTAGACCTGGCCACCTGCACCTTCGTCGAGCGCCGCAACAACCTGCTGCTGATCGGCCCGACCGGCGTCAGCAAGTTGCACATCGCGCAGCCGCTCGGTCACAGTGCCTGCCGCCTCGGTCACAGCGTCCTTTACACCAGCGGGCATGACCTCCTGACTCAACGGCGTACCGCCCGCGGCGATGGCAGCCTCGACCGCAAGATGCTTCGCTCACCACTGCCGACCTGCTCATCGTCGACGCCTCGGGCTACGGCGGCGGCCGCGCTCGCACTAATCGAAGGCGCCGCGAGGTGAACATCGATGGTCAGCTTGGCCGCCCCGCGGTGCGAACGCTGCCGACGCGATCATCGCCGACGATCGCGTCGGCAGCTTGGCCGCCCAGAGCGTGGGCAGGAAGACCGCACCTTGACAATTGCTCTCCGCGCCTTGCTCGCGCTGGTTGTCGCGGCGAGCGGACCGCTCATCGGCTGCGTGGATCCGACGGTGCGACCAGGAACAGGTAGGAACTCGGACGGCCGTCCGAGTCGTCTGCGGGCGATGTGATGACGACGCCAGGACGCCATGCGCCGTGGTTGACCGGATCGGCTAGCAATTCGAGCCTGCTGGTCGAATGGGTGTCTTTGAAAGTGATCTTGACGCCACAGCCCGCAGCCCAGCACCCAACCTCGGCCGCCTCGCCGAGCGACTTGTCCTCGACAAACGTCCTGATGTCGTCGATCCGCTGGGCGGCAGCCCGCACCCACTCGCCGCTCGGTTCGCCCGACCGCCGCAGGGCTTCGAGGAGCGACTCACGCTCCTCCGAGGCATTGGTATAGCCCGCATTGGCGACCACCAGAATCGGATTCCCCGATAATAGAGCCCGACCATCGTTGTCGCCGTGAGCGGTCCGGGTCTCCGCGCGAGTGGGCGGCCTGGAAGCCGATCGTTCGCGTTTCTCCAAACCCGACGGGCGCAATCCGGAATCGGAAAGGGCTCGGGCTTCCGGCACCGACCGCGTGGTCTCCGGCTCGTGGCCGTGTCCTGGCGGCAATGTCACGACGAGTAGAACGGCGACTAGGAGGGCCACAGGTGCAGCGGCGAGGGCCAGCCTCGTCTTCGTCACGCGCGCTCCTCCCTTTCTTACTCGAATTCGAAACCCAGCGCGACGCCCTGGAGGGTCTCCGTGGTCGAGGTCGTGGTTCGATTGAACTCGCCGTAGATGTAGTAGTAGTTTAGGTTGAAGTCGAAGGTGTGGCTGAAGAATACGGATGCCTGTGTATCACCGACTGGGTCGAAGCTGTCCGACGTGATGCTCGCGAGCGACGTAACGGTGGCTGTGGAGCGGTTCTTCTTCCACAGCGTAGCCTTTACGTAGTTGTTGGCGGTGGTCGAGGAGTCCGCGAAGCTAAGGTAGAGGTCGGTGGGGTTCGTCACGTCGGCGTTTCTGGAAATCGGACAGGACACGATCACGATTCCGGTGCTGTCGGAATCGTGCTTCACGGACCCGGCGGCGACCAGATAGAGGTCGCCCTGGATTGCGTCGTCGACCGGAACACATCCGGCTCCGGGTGAGCTCCAGTAGTTGTTAATATCGGCAAGGGTCCCGCGCGCGCCAGCGATGGTCGCCGTAAGGAACACTGCCACTGCTAGACATGTCCTGAAAATTTTCATCGCCCGCCTCCTCGTCGCTTGAAAGCAGCCCTCTCTCGCCCTCGTGGGCGGAAACGCTAATATGCGGGCTAGGGCGAATTCAAGTTACAAGTTTGTACGGCGCTGTGGCCCGCCACGATGTGCTCGCGGCGCAGCAGGCCCGACGGTCGTCTCGACCAGCGAGCCACAACCGTTGACCCATCACCCCGGTTGTGTCCCCCCACGGCGCCGCCCCCCGCGGCGCCGGTTCACACCCCGCCCGTCAGTTGACCAGGCAGCGCACAACCACTGTGGTGTTGGGCGGCGGGTCTTGCGGCGGATCGCCGCGGTCGATTTGGAGAGCGAGGTTGCTCTCGGTCATGCACGTCTGGTCGTCGACCAGGCTGAAGCAGGGGGGGCCCGAGTCGTCGCATGACTGGATCGGGAACTCCTCCTGCGTGTCGAGGTCGAGGTCGCGCACGTCGGACACGCGGCAGTCGACCGGCTCGGCAAGCTTGCCCTCGATGCATGGGTTTCCGACCACGCGCTTGAGCAGGAGCCCGATCTGGGTGAGCCCGCCGCTCAGATCGACATCGTTGATCGCCGGGTCGTAGGTGCAGATGTTCTGGAACGTCGAGCGCGACGGGAAGCCCTCCAGGAACGAGTTCATGCGCACCGCCGGCGCCGCGGCCACGATGGCGTCGGCCCCGCTGCGGGTGGCGGCGTCGCAGTCGGCCCCACCTCCGTCGCACACCACGCACGCGGGCTGGACCCAGAGTTCGTCCTTGTCCGGATCGATCTCCACGTTGGCCGGCTCGGGCGGCGCGGTGATGGCCGCGACGATGACCTGGCTCGGGTCGTCCTTGAGGCCGCGCAGGAAGTCGATGTAGTCGGTCACCGGCGCGATGTACGCCGAGTCCTCGTCGGGCGTGCAGTCGTCGCGCGGTCCGGTGGTCCGCTCAGCGTCGGGCTGGCACGAGGTTCCGAACTCGAAGCAGCGATACGAGGACAGCTCGCCGAGCGGCGAGTCGCGGTCGTTGAGGTCCTGGTCCGGGTTGAAGATCTCACCGTCGGAGGCCGAGCAGTCGTCCTCGTCCTGGATGAAGATGACGGCGAGGAAGGCGTTGTCGCGCAGGAAGCCGCCGTTGTCCGGGTTGCTGAGCCCGAGCTTCATCGATTCGAGGTGTTGTTCGAAGCCGCAGCCCTCGGTGCCGAGCTGGGCCATGCACGAGAACTGGTCCGCCAGCTCGCCCGCATAGTTCTTCACTCGACCGGTCCCGTCCTCTGACGCGACGTCGGAGATGTAGAGCGCGCCGTCGTCGAGAGGGCAGGCGCCCACCTGCATGAGCCCGTCATCGCCTTTGCCTTGGCACTCGAGGGTGGAGTCGTACGGCGGGGTCCCCACGTCCGACGAGACCACGGCCATGTGGATGTCGGGCAGGCCGCCCTCGATACCCTCGAGCACGCGCGCGAACTCGGGGAAGTTGCGGGCCAGCGAGCGCTGCTCCTGCTCCATCGACCCGGAGTTGTCCACGACCCAGAGGATGTCGATGTTCCGGTTGAGGTTGACCGGGATCTCCTTCTGCTGCTCCTTGGACTGGTTCGGATCCACGGCGGAGACATCGCGGCTCGGACACCCGGCCAGCAGCGCCGGGACCAGGATCAGCCCCGGCGACAACAGCACGAAACGTCGACCCTCACGCATTCGAGTAGCCTCCTGCGGCCTCGCGGCCCGCTGGAAACGCAACATCAGTGGCCAACCCCTCGACAACGGTATCGCCGCTCGATTTTCGGCGCAACACTTGCGGGTCAGCGAGCATCCGCGTCCGCCAGTTCGCACGGACATTGGTGTCGAGCGCCGTCGCTTCCCGTCACCTCTTTCGGGCGTTTTTCTCTATGGCATGCGAACCGCGCATGCGGATAGAATGGGCACTCGATCAAGGGGTCACTCTCCTTCACGCGGTGCCCGGGCACAGCGCCGCGTGTAGCGAGCCCACTCGGGGGACGTTGGGATGGAGTAGGCGTCGTCATGCCTCACGCCTGCTAGCGGGGAGAGAATGGGGAAGAACTGTGTGGGGCTCGACATCGGGTCGAGCAGCATCAAGGCCGTCCAGGTTCGGCGGGACAAGCGCGGGCTCCAGCTCCAGGCCTTCGGCATGGAGCCCCTCCTGCCGCAGACGATCGTCGACGGGACGATCATGGATCAGGGCGCGGTCGCCGAGGCCATTCGCACCCTGTGGGGGCGGCTGCGGCTGCGCCAGAAGGACGTCGCGATCGCCATCGCCGGCAGCTCGGTGATGATCAAGAAGATCAGCGTCCCGCAGATGACGCGCGGCGAGCTGGCCGAGCAGATCCCGTACGAGGCCGAGCACCACATCCCGTTCGCGCGCGATGACGTCGAGATCGACTACGAGGTCATCAACCCGCAGAACGCCACCGGCCAGATGGAGCTCTTGCTCGTCGCGGCCAAGAAGGAAGTGGTGCACGACTACGCCAGCGTCGTGCGCGAGGCCGGCCTCAACCCGGTCATCGTCGACGTGGCGGCGTTCACCGCGCAGAACGCGTTCGAGGCCAACTACGGCCTCGGCCCGGGCGAGACGGTCGTGCTGGTCAACATCGGCGCGTCGATCTCCAACATCAACGTGATCCGCGGGCCGGCCAGCCTGTTCACGCGCGACATCATCATCGGCGGCAACGCGTTCACCGAGGAGATCCAGAAGCAGCTGGCGGTCAACCAGGACGAGGCCGAGGCCTACAAGGTCGGCGGCGCGTACGACGAGCACGACGGCGTGGTGCCGCAGGAGGTCGAGCGCATCATGAGCGGCGTGGCCGAGGTGATGGCGGGCGAGTTCCAGCGGTCGCTCGACTTCTTCCTGGCCACGACGGCGGACACCGACGTCAGCAAGATCTGCCTGGCCGGCGGCACCGCCAAGGTGACCGCGCTGCACCGCGCGATCGAGCGGCGCTCTCGCCTCGGCGTCGAGGTGGTCGACACCTGGCGGCAGGTCGCCATCGATCCGCGGCTCGACACCGCATACCTGGCCGCGCACTCGCCGGAGGCGCTGGTCGGCCTGGGCCTGGCGCTGCGGGCGCCCAACGACAAGTAGCGAGGCGGCGGAATGATTCGCATCAATCTCCTCGGCCAGCGCAAGGCGCGGCGTCGGCACGTCGCCGCCGTCTCCGGCCCCACGACGGCGGCCCCGATCCTCCTCATCCTCATCGCCGCGGTGGCCGCCCTTGGCGTCGCCGGTCTGTTCCTCCTCCACCGCCCGCTCGCCCGCCACATCGACGAGCTGCAGGGCAAGACCAGGTCGCTCCAGGGGCAGAACGACGCGCTCAAGCGCAAGACCGAGAACAGCCGCGCCACCCGCACCGCGTTCGAGGCGGCGCTGGAGCGCCAGCAGGCCACCTCGCGGCTCAAGCAGGCCCGCGTGTCCCCGGCGTGGCTCATGCGCGAGCTGTCCAACGTCCTGACACCGGGGCGCCAGCCGCAGCTCACCCCCGAGATGCAGGAGGAGATGAAGACCAACCCCAACCGGCCGTGGCAGGACGGCTGGGATCCGAAGCACGTGTGGATCACGTCGTTCGACGAGAAGGGCGGCAACTTCCGGCTGCAGGGGGGAGCACAGTCGCGCAGCGACATCGACGAGCTCGGCCTGCGCCTGCGCGCGTCGATGTTCTTCGGCCACCGCCTCAAGCCGGCCAGCACCGGCGACGTGACCGATCGGGACAGCGGCCTCACCTACTACAACTTCACGATCGAAGGGATCGTCAGGTACTGACATGATGGCGATCCGAAGAACCGCGGGGGGCAGGTAGTCATGGCGCGATCGGACGCGGCGGGCGGGCTGCGATCGCCGAAGGCGCAGGTCGCGCTGGTGGCGCTCCTGGCCGTGGGGCTGGGGCTGGTCTACTGGCAGATGGTCTACGGGCCGATGCAGGACGACGAGAAGCGGCTGACGTCGGGCATGAAGAAGCTCGAGGAGGAGAACAAGAGCCTCATCGAGGAGGAGCGCATCCAGAGCGACATGGAGAAGTGCCGCGTCGAGCTGGACGGGCTCAACCGCGACAACGAGCTGATGCTGCCGGCCGAGGCGGAGCCGGTCGCCTTCCTCAAGAACCTGTCCAACATGGCGGCGACCTCCGGCCTCGAGCAGGGCCCGACCAAGATGCTGGCCGAGGCGACCGTGCAGGCGCCGCCGCCGCGGCCGGAGGACAAGCGCAAGGCCGACGAGCGCAAGAAGGCGGGCAAGGGGGCGATGGGCGAGCAGATGCCGTGCTGGGAGAAGATCCCGGGGCTGCAGGCCGACCCGGCCGCCAAGGCGACCTTCGTGCGCGTGCCGTTCGTCATCGAGGTGCGCGGCACGTTCCACCAGCTCATGCGCTACTTCTGGATGGTGCACGAGCACGCCAACGCCGGGCGCATCATGACGGTCGAGGATCTGAGCCTGAGCGCCCCGCGCGCCGGGGTGGACGGCATCACGATGAGCGCGAGGTTCGTGGCGGTCGGCTTCCGCGAGCCGGACGAGTCGCAGCCGGCGGAGGAGACCGAGACCGCCGCGCCGCCGAAGGGCGGCCGTGCGGTGGTGCGCGACGCCACGCAGAAGCGCGAGTCCCAGGTCGAGGCGGCGGCCAACGCCGGCGGCGAGAGCACCACGACCGGGCCGGGCGCCGCGCAGCCGGCCGCGCAGCCGGCGCAGCCGGCACAGGGCGGCGAGCCCGCGCGGCCGGCCGATCCGGCGGCGTCCGGCATCAACCGCATCACCAGGCCGGAGGCAGCGCAATGAGGCGAGGCATGGGCGCGGTGCTGATCATCGCGGCGGCGGCGCTGGCCGCACCGGCCGTCGGCTGCGGAGGCGATGAGGGCAGCGCGGCCGCCACCAGCCCGGCCAAGGACACGCCGAAGAAGAAGCCGGCCACCGCCCGGGCGGCGGGCGGCGGGCGCGGGCGGGGCGGCAAGACCGGCCGGCTCGACGTCTACGCGCAGATCGAGGACCGCTTTCGCCTGTCGTTCGGCGAGCACGACTTCGCGGCCGATCCGGGCGGCGACGACAACCGCGATCCGTTCCGCTCGTTCGTGATCCGCCAGGGCACCGGGCCTCGTGCGCTGCACGAGAACACGCCGATCCAGCCGACCGACGTGTGCACCGAGAAGAACATCCGCGCGCCGGGCCACTCGGTGCGCGACCTGCGCCTCATCGGCCTGGTCCTGCGCGGCACGCGCAGCTACGCCCAGTTCCGCGACCCGAGCGGGTTCGGCTGGATCGTCCGGCTGCGCGACTGCCTGGGCAAGGAGAAGGCGGTGGTCGAGAAGATCGGGGCCGGGTTCGTCACCCTCGAGGTGGTGCCGGACATGGCGACGGGAAACCAGCCGCAGGCGGAGCGCCGCGATATCCAGCTGCACGCGTCCGAGCTGCGCACCGAGGAAGAGGTGGCGGGTGACGACACTGGCAATCCGCCTCCACCGCCCCCGGCGCCTGCCACCGAGCCGTGACGTCGTGGTCGATGGCTCGCCAGGGAATCATCCGGGGTCGGAGGGGAACATTCAGCCGCTGGACGCGACGCCGGTCGCTGCAGGGCCACAGCAGCGCGGACAGGCCGCGCTGCGCGGGTCGACTGTGCCCGGTCGAGGAGTGACGACATGGTGAAGGGCGGAAAGGGAGACGCCGTGGATCGACATCGCAGTCCGCCGCTCGGCGGGCCGTCGGTCCGCGGCAGGGGCCGCGCGGTCGTGTGGGCGGCGACGTTCCTGGCGCTGGGGCTGTCCCCGGAGGGAGCGGCGCGCGCCGGCGGAGGACCCGGACCGGGTGGCGCCGCGGGCGTCAGCCAGATCGTGAAGGTCGAGAGCAGCGCCCAGGGGCAGGCGACGTGGATCCGACTGCGCGGGACGCGCGCGCCTCGCTTCGACGTGAGCCGCCAGGGCGGGCCGCCGCGCGTCGTCATCGAGGTGCCGGGGGCTACGCTCTCGCCCGCGCTGCGCGACCCGACGGGGACGCCGGCGACCTGGAGCGTGAACAGCTGGGCGGTCGAGCGAGTCACCGCGCAGGAGAGCACGCGGGCCGGGTCCGCGTCGCTTCGCGTGGTGGTGTGGCTGGCGAGGCCGTCCACGTATCGCGTGGCGACCGAGGGGCGCGATCTGATCGTGCGGCTCACGGCGCGCGACGCGGCCCCGCCCCCCGGCGCCGAGGCGCAGCCTGTCGCCGGCGCGGGGGCCGCCGCCGGGACGCATGGCAGCGCCAGTGCGCCGCGCGCGGCGGCGCGGGCCGAGAAGCACGCGTCGGCGGCGTCGGGCGTCGATGATGTGGCCGCGGCCGAGAAGGCCGCGATCGCGCTGCGCGAGGAGGCGCGCGCCGCGGTCAGCAAGGCCAAGCGCACCCGCCACGCCGCCAACCAGGCGGTGCGCGGGCACCGTCGCAGCGCCTACCGCCTGCGCATGACCGCGCGCAAGCTCGAGGAGGTGGCGGACGAGAAGTGCGCGCTCGCCGAGGCGGCCGAGCGCGAGGTCGCACGGCTTCACGCCGAGGCCAGCGACGACGGGCAGGCCCAGGTCGCGGCCGCGCCGCCGGCGGATGCAGCGAAGCCGCGCGCAGCGGGCGACGTGCGCCCACCGCCGCGCCCGGTCTCCGGGCCGGCGCTGCGCCCGGTCGGCAACCCGGTGGCGGCCGCACCGCCTCTGCCGCCCGCGGCCTCGGGCTCGGCGAAGCCAGCGCCCGCGGCTCCCGCGCCGGGCACCGCCCAGGCCCCGTCCCAGGCCGCGGCTCAGGCCGCGTCGCCCTCGCAGGAGCCGATGCGCCGCACGCCGGTGGCCACCGACTACCCGTCGCCCGCGGTGGCCGGGTACGGCGGATCGTCCGCGCCGATGGCGCAGCAGTCGGTCTCGCAGATCCAGCAGCGGCGCCGCAAGGTCTACCGCGGCCGCAAGATCGATCTCGATCTCAAGGACGCCGACATCCACAACCTCATGCGCCTCCTGTCCGACGTCGGCGGCCTCAACATCGTCGTCCCCGACAACGTGAAGGCGTCCATCACCGTCCGCCTGCGCGATGTCCCGTGGGACCAGGCGATGGAGGTCATCCTGGCCTCGAAGGGCCTGTGGTACCGGCGCGAGGGCGGCCTCATCCGGGTCGCGCCGCGCAAGGAGCTCGACGCCGAGGACCAGGCCGAGGCCGAGCGCATCCGCGCGCTGGCCGAGTCGGAGGCGCCGGAGACGCAGGTCTTCACCCTCAACTACTCGGTGGCCAGCAAGGTGCGCGAGCAGCTCACGCCGCTCCTCTCGCCCAAGGGCCGCATCGAGGTCGACGACCGCACCAACTCGCTCATCATCAACGACATCAGCGCGCACCGGCGGCGCATCATCGGCCTGGTCACCCAGCTCGATTACCAGACCCCGCAGATCCAGATCGAGGCCCGCGTGGTCGAGGCGCGCACCGACTTCAACCGCGAGTTCGGCATCCAGTGGGGCGGCAGCGTCAGCGCCACCGCGGCCGGCGGCAACTCGACCGGGCTGGTCTTCCCCAACAGCGTCGTGGCGGCCGGCGGCGCCGACGGCCCGCCGACCGGCGGCGTGACCGCGTCGCCGTCCGACTTCGCCGTCAACCTGCCCTCGTCGGCCGGGCCCGGGGTGGGCGGCGCGATCGGCCTGTCGATGGGCTCGGTCGGCGGCAACGTCAACCTCAACCTCCGCCTGTCGGCGGCCGAGCAGACCGGCACCATCCGCATCATCTCGGCCCCGCGCATCACCACGTCCAACAACATCGAGGCGTCGATCAAGTCGGGCACCTCGATCCCGGTGTCGGTCACCTCGGCCAACGGCGTGCAGACCCAGTTCGTGCCCGCCGACCTGCTCCTGCGCGTCACGCCGGCCGTCTCGCAGCGCGACTGCGCGGTGTCGATGCAGGTGCACGTCACCAAGAACGAGGCCGACTTCGTCAACACGGGAGCGCGCGGCGACCCCAGCATCTTGACCAAGGAGGCGAAGACCACCATCCTCGTGGCGGATGGCCAGACCGCGGTGATCGGAGGCATCTACACCCGCAACACCGGCTTCGGCTACCACAAGGTGCCCTTCCTCGCCGACATCCCGGTCCTCGGCTGGCTGTTCAAGAACTACAACGAGAACGACAACCGCACCGAGGTCCTGGTCTTCATCACGCCGAAGATCACCAACCGTGCCTTCCTCCGCTGCCAGTAGGCCGGAGCGAACCGCGACGGCGGGCGCGGCGAACGACCAGAGGTCCCACTCCATGCGCTCCGTGTTCCTGATCGGCTTCATGGCCGCCGGCAAGACCACCGCGGGGCGGCTCCTGGCCGAGCGCATGGCGGTGCCGTTCGTCGACCTCGACGACGTGATCACGGAGATCGCCGGCATGCCGGTACCCGAGATCTTCGCCAGCCGCGGCGAGGACGCGTTCCGCCACATCGAGGCCGACGCCCTGGCCAGGATCCTGGCCCGCGCGCCCGCCGTGGTCGCCACCGGCGGCGGCACGCCGTGCCGCAGCGGCGCGCTCGAGACCATGCGCCGGCACGGGCTGGTCATCGCGCTGTGGGTGCCGCTCGACGTGGCCCTGGCCCGCGCCGGCACCTCCAGCGAGCGCCCGCTCCTGTCCCGCCCCGCCGACCAGATCGCCGCGCTCTACCACGAGCGCGAGCCGATCTACCGCCAGGCCCACGCGGTCATCGCGACCGACTGGCGCGACCCGGGTGAGGTGGCCGACGAGTGCGCCGAGCTCATCTCGCGCGCGGCGGTGCTCGACGAGGGCCTCCTGCCCGAGTCGTCGATCGTCGCGCTCGGCGAGCGCTCGTATCCCATCGCGGTGTCGCGCGGCGGCGTGGGCCGGCTCGGCGCGCTGGCCCGCGCAGCGCTCGGTCCGGCCTGCGCGCGCACGGCCCTGGTCGCCGACGCCGCGGTCGATCGCCTGTACGGGGCCGCCGCGGCCGCCGCGCTGGCCGCCGCCGACTTCGCGGTGACCCGCGTGCCGGTCCCGGTCGGCGAGCCGGCCAAGAGCATCGGCGCCTACGCCGCGCTGTGCGACGCGCTGGTCGCGTCCGGGCTCGACCGCGGCTCGGCGGTCATCGCGCTCGGCGGCGGCGTGGTCGGCGACCTGGCCGGCTTCGCCGCGGCCACGCTCTACCGCGGCGTGCCGCTGGTGCAGGTCCCGACCACGCTGGTCGCGATGATCGACTCCGCCATCGGCGGCAAGACCGGCATCAACCTGGCCGCCGGCAAGAACCTGGTCGGCGCGTTCTGGCAGCCTCGCCTGGTCCTCGCCGATCCGGATCTGCTGGTCAGCCTGCCCGCGCGCGAGCGGCGCGCCGCGTTCGGCGAGCTCCTCAAGTACGCGCTCCTCGACGGCGAGGAGCTCTACGCCGAGGCCGAGGCGATGGCCCCGGAGCTGGCCCAGGAGGAGTGGAGCGCGCCGCCGCCGCAGCTCGGCGCGCTCATCCGGCGCTGCACGGCCATCAAGTCGTGGATCGTGAGCCGCGACGAGCGCGAGCAGAGCGGCGAGCGCGCGCTCCTCAACCTCGGCCACACGGTGGGCCACGCGATCGAGGCGGCGGCGGGCTACGGCGAGGTCCTGCACGGCGAGGCGGTCGCGCTCGGGCTCATCGCCACCTGCCGGGTGTCGACCGCGCTCGGTCTGGCGACACCTGACCTCGAGGAGCGGGTCGCCCGGACGCTGGCGCGCGCCGGTGTCCCGGTGGACCTCGATCCCTGGCTGCGCCACGACGTGCTCGAGCGGATGGGCGTCGACAAGAAGCGCACGGGGACCGGCATCCGCTTCGTCGCGCTGACCGGACCGGGCTCGACGCGGACGGTCACGATGGAGCTCGACCGGCTGCAGGACGCTCTGTCCGCGGCCGCGCGCGCCTGAAACAGGCGTTCGAAGACAGGCGATCGAAGACAGGCGATCGAAAACAGGGGCGTTTGAACCGATGAGGACGGGGAGGGGTTTCATGGAGGCAAAGCAGCGAATCCGGCTGTCCTGCGCGGCCGCGCTCGCGCTCGGGCTCGCCGCCGGCTGCACCACCGACGCCGGCGAGTCCATGATCATCGTGCAGAACCAGGTG
>DATFRY010000169.1:0-5577 GCA_035262925.1 Kofleriaceae bacterium
CAGAGCACAAGTTGACGCCGGACGAATATGCCCGGGTGGAGCGCGCTCTCGGTCGCGCGCCGACCTACACGGAGCTCGGCGTCTTCAGCGTGATGTGGAGCGAGCACTGCTCCTACAAATCGTCGCGCGTGCACCTCGGCCAGCTGCCGACCACCGGCCCGCGCGTCATCCAGGGGCCGGGCGAGAACGCGGGCGTGGTCGACATCGGCGACGGCCAGGCGGTGGTCTTCAAGATGGAGAGCCACAACCACCCGTCGTTCATCGAGCCCTACCAGGGCGCGGCGACCGGAGTGGGCGGTATCTGCCGCGACGTCTTCACCATGGGCGCCCGGCCGATCGCGCTGGCCGACTGCCTGCGCTTCGGCCGGCCCGATCATCCGCGCACGTCGTACCTCCTCGGCGGGGTGGTGGCCGGCATCGGCGGCTACGGCAACTCGTTCGGCGTGCCGGACGTGACGGGCGACGTGCGGTTCGACCCGAGCTACGACGGCAACATCCTGGTCAACGCCTTCTGCCTGGGCGTGGCGCGCGCCGATCGCATCTTCCTCGGCACCGCGCGCGGGGCCGGCAACCCGGTCATCTATGTGGGCGCCCGGACCGGCCGCGACGGCATCCACGGCGCCACCATGGCGTCGGCCGAGTTCGACGCGAACTCTGACGCCAAGCGGCCGGCCGTCCAGGTCGGCGACCCGTTCATGGAGAAGCTCCTGCTCGAGGCCTGCCTCGAGCTCATGGCGGGAGACGCGCTGGTCGGCATCCAGGACATGGGGGCGGCCGGGCTGACCTCGTCGTCGGTGGAGATGGCGGCCCGGGCCGGCTCCGGCATCGAGATCGATCTCGAGCTCGTGCCGGCGCGCGAGGCCGCCATGACCCCGTACGAGCTGTGCCTGTCCGAGTCGCAGGAGCGGATGCTCATGGTGGTCGAGCGCGGGCGCGAGGCCGACGCGCTGGCCATCTTCGAGAAGTGGGACCTGGAGGCGGCGGTCATCGGCAAGGTGACCGAGAGCGGCCGCGTGGTCATGCGCATGGGCGGCCAGGTCGTGGCGGACCTGCCGGCCGCGCTCCTGGCCGAGGGGCTCAAGTACGATCGCCCGCGCCGGCGGCCCGCCTACCTCGACGCCACCGAGGGCTTCCGCTCGTCGACGGTGCCGCTGCCCGACGGCGACAGGCTGGGCGAGGTCCTGGTCTCGCTCCTGGCCAGCCCGAACATCGCCAGCAAGGAGTGGGTCTGGCGCCAGTACGACCACGACGTCCGCCATGCCACCGTGGTGCGCCCCGGCGCGGCGGGAGCCGGCGTCGTGCGCGTGCTGGTGCCCGGCGAGGACCGGGCCAAGGCGGTGGCGATCACGGCCGGCTGCCCGGAGCGCATGGTGTACCTGGCGCCGTTCGAGGGCTCGCGCCTGGCGGTGGCCGAGGCGTACGCCAACCTGGTCGCGGTCGGCGCCGCGCCGCTGGCGGTGACCGACTGCCTCAACTTCGGCAGCCCCGAGCGGCCGGACATCATGTGGCAGTTCGCCGAGTCGGTGCGCGGGCTGGCCGACGCGTGCCGCGCGCTCGACACGCCGATCGTGTCGGGCAACGTCTCCTTCTACAACGAGACCGAGGGCCAGGCGGTGAAGCCGACGCCCATGATCGGCATGGTCGGGCTCCTGGCCGACGCCGCGGCCCACGTCACCTCCGGCTTCCGCGCCGCCGGCGATCGCATCGCGGTGGTGGTGGCGGCGGGCGGCCGGCTGGCCGGCGCGCTCGACGGATCCGAGTACCTCGATCGCATCCACGGCCGGGTGGAGGGCGTGCCGGCGGCGTTCGATCCGGTGCGCCATCGCCCGGTCATGGACGCGGTGCGCCGCCTGGTCGAGGCGCGGCTCCTGTCGTCGGCGCGCGCGGTGTCCGACGGCGGGCTACTGGTCGCTCTGGCCGAGTGCGCGATCGCCGGCGCTCAGCCCGGCGGATCCGCCGGTCCAGGCGGACCCATCGGTCCCATCGGTCCCATCGGTATCGACGTCCGACTGCCAGGCGGCGCCGGAGACCGCGTCGACGAGATCGCGTTTGGCGAGGCCCCGGCTCGCTTCATCGTCTCGTACCGCGAGGACGCTGCCCGCGAGGTCGAGGGCATCGTCCGCGCGCAGGGCGTCGCCCTGGTCTCGGCCGGCTGGGTCGGCGGCGATCGCTTTCGCGTCGCCATCGAGGCCGGTCGACGTGCGGCCGCGCCCGGCGATCCGGGTCATGTCGACGTGGCGCTGGATGTCATCGAGCAGGCCTGGCGCGGCGGTCTGATGGCCGCGATCGGCTGACGCCAGCGCGGCCGGCTCGCGAACCGCGCCGGCGCTGGCGTGCAGAGGCTCGGCGAGCGTGGAGCTCGGGTCCTCGATCACCGCGGCCGGCAGGATGAGCAGCATCATCACGACCGCGGCGCTCAGGCCCATGTCGACTCCGCGCCCGGCGTCGAGGCGACCGCCGACCAGCGTCCGCATCCGCGACGGCAGGCGCAGCGCGAAGCCGAACGCGAGGATCACGCTGAGGACGAGGGCGGAGCACGCGGCCAGCGCGGCCCAGCCCGACTGCTGGCCGGCCGCGACCACGGGCCACACGTGGGCGATCTGCAGCGTGGCGGCCATTCCGGCGACCGGGTTGCCCCAGCGATGGCCGGCCAGCCTCGCGAGGCCGGCGACCGCGAGCGTGCAGGCGATTCCACACAGCTCGCCGGTGGGGCCGGGGACGGCGAGAGCGGCGCCGGCGGCCAGCAGCGCCGTCACGGCGTAGCAGCACGACCAGAACCTGGAAGCCCTACCGAGTCTGCTCAGGGAGGGCAAATGTCCCCGCATGATTACAACTGTAATGCTGCAGGCGGCCGAGATCCAGTGAATTGTAAGGCCAAGGTTACATTTGCCGCGACGTGGCGACAATTCGCGGCATATGGAAGCAATGACGGCCAGTTCCGAGGCGCGCTGCGCGCCTCGCCGCGCCTGTTTTTCATGCTGGGTCGCGAGCCACGTCCGCACTCGCTTACATGTTCGGCCCGCGGGGCGCGGCCTTTACCGCGATTCGTCACGGAGCGTCACGGAGCGTCACGGAGCGTCCACGCCCAGTCGCTCTGCCAGCGCGGCGCGCCCGCGCCCCGTGACCCGCACGGCCCGGCTGGCGCGCACGCGCGCGAGCCATCCGCGGGCGAGGAGCTCGCGGGTGAACGCGGCGCCGAGCGCGCCCGCCAGGTGCGGGCGGCGCTCGCTCCAGTCGACGCATGCGCGCGCCAGCGGCCGCCGCCCTCGCTCGAGGCGATCGACCTCGATGCCGAGATCGCTCATCAGCGCGCGGCCGCCCCGCGTGACGGCGAAGAGATCGCCGCGCCGGCGCAGGTGACCGGCCGCCACCAGCCGATCGGTGACGGCGCAGCCCAGCCACCCCGCCAGGTGGTCGTAGCAGGTGCGCGCCAGGCGCAGCTCGCGCGCGGACACGACGGCGGGCTCGGTCAGCGCGGGCGCGGCCGGCGCGAGCTGGGCCAGCACCTCGAGCAGGTGCACCACGTCGGGCGAGGCCAGCCGGTAGCGGCGCAGCCGCCCGTCGGGCTCGCACGCGACCAGGCCGCCGGCCTGGAGCCGGGCGAGGTGCGAGCTCGCCGTCGACGGCGACACGCCGGCGCGCCGCGCCAGGTCTCCGGCCGCCAGCGCCGCCCCTTCGAGCAACGCATGAAGGATCGCTGCGCGCGACCGGTCGGCCACGAGCGATGCGATCGCCGCGATGTCCGGGTCAACCCGCACGGCTCGCACGCGGCGACGCCGCCCACAGCGCCGGGAAGCTCGCCCGCACCGCCGTGATGAGCCGGTCGCGCGAGACCGGCCCGCCGAAGCGGACGCGGTCCCAGTCGGCGAACTCGCGCACCATGGCGTCGAGCAGGTCCACATCGCGGCGCAGCGCGGCGCGCCAGTCCTCATCGTCGGGCCGCGGCCGCGCGATGGCCTGCTCGACCGCGTCGATGAGCCGCGCCTTCTCGGCGATGTTCTCCGGGCTCACGCGGCGGAGGCACACCCCGTACTCGCCGTTCAGGTAGTCGGTCCACTCGCGCGCGACCCGCTCCGGCGAGGAGTCCATGTCGCGCGCGGCCAGCTCGCGGCGCAGCCGGTCGGCGAACCAGCCGGGCAGGGAGTCGACCCCGCCGGCGGCGTCGGCCATGTCGAAGTAGTCGCGCGGCACCATCTCGGTGCCGTCGGACAGGTGGTAGGTCGGCCGCGGCAGGCGGCCCTCCGCCATGAGGCGGCGCACCTCGGCCGGTGTCTCGCGCCGGCCGTCGCACATCGCGGCCAGCGCCGCGTAGCCGCGCGTCACGTACGCGACGTCCGCGTCCGACAGGGCAGGGTGGGTGAGGTCGATGGGCGTCGCCGGCGTCATGCTGTTCGGCATACCGCAACCTCGCTTCGAGTCGCATCGAAACGTGCTCGCCCGGCCGCGGACGCGCGGGGAACGCGGTGGAGGAAGCGCGGCTCTCTCGCCCCGCTCACATCGCCAGCGCCCGCAGCTTCCTCAGGAGCTCGCGCGCGGTCTCCATGTCGCCCGCCGACGAGCGCAGCGCCTCGCGGATGAGCTCGAACGACGCCCGCGGGATGACCCCGGCGTACTGGTCGAACTCCCCCTCGGCCGCCATCACGTTGATGCGCAGGTTGGACAGGACGTCGTTCAGCCCCGAGACGATCTCGGCCGCGGTCTGCGCGATCGCCCCGGCCCGCTGCACCATGGCGTCGCCGCCCTCGCGGCGGAGCGTCGCCTCCAGGTCGGCCACGCGCGCCTTCAGCCGGTCGCGCTCCTCGCTCAGGCGAACCAGCTCCTCGTCGAGCTGCTCCAGGCGCCCGGCGCTCTCGCCGCCGCCGCGAAAGATGCGCAGCTCCGACTTGAGCTGCTCGACCCGCCGCCGCAGCCGCGGCACCTCCTGCGGATCGGTCGGGCCCTGGATGCCGCCGAGCGGCCCGGGTGTCTGATCGCCGTGGACCGCCACCGGGACCGCCCCGTGCGCGCTGGCCCCGATGGGCGGCAGCTGCAGCGCGGCCCCGCCGTGCCCGATCGGCGCCGGCTCGGTCGGGCCCTGCGGCCGCTGCCCGACCATCGGCCCCTCGACGAACCGGAGCCACAGGCTGCCGCAGCGGATCGCGTCGCCGTGGCGCAGCCCGTGCCGCATGACGCGCTGCTCCTGGTAGAAGATGCCGTTGGAGCTGCCCATGTCCTCGACGACGTACTGCCCGTTGACCAGCAGCACGCGGGCGTGGTGGCGCGACACCATCGCGTCCTCGGTCCGGATTGCGCACTCGAGCGCGCGTCCGACCATGACCTCGCCGGAGGCGAGCTCGACGGAGCCCTCCACGCCTTGCGCGTCGCGCCACAGCAGACGGCTCACAGACTCATTGTTAGGCAACGGCGGGAAGTTCGACAATGCGCGAGGTTCGGCAACTCTCCGCTCGCGCGCGAGCCGCCGGCACACACCCTGCGAGGCCCGTTCCCCAGGACACGGTCCGCGCTGACGCCGATCCCGGCCCGACTCTGCGAGCGTGGCCCCCACATGCTACAAAAGGCGGCGAGATGTGCGGACTA
>DATFRY010000170.1:0-43002 GCA_035262925.1 Kofleriaceae bacterium
CCGGTCCTTCATCACGTAGGCCAGCACCACCCCGACCAGGACCGCCAGCTGGGCCGAGGCGTCGAGCCCGGCCAGGGTGGCGGGCAGGCGGGTGGCGAACGCCCAGATGGCGGCCAGGGCGGCGCCGAACGCGGCGACCGCGTTGCGCAGGTAGAGGTCGTCGGCCTCGATGGCCCGGGTCTCCAGGTAGAGCGCGTTCTGCACCGACTTCTTGAGGTGCGAGAGCGAGTAGGTGAAGAACTCGCCGTCGCGCGGCTCGACCGAGGTGAGGCGCAGGAAGCCGTACTTCAGGCGGTGCTGGGCCTCCTCGTCGGCCACGGCGGCGACCAGGAGGCGAAGGCGCGCCGCCACGCCGCCGCCGTCGTGCATGGCCGCCAGGCGATCGCTCGAGCGCACCAGGAGGGCGAGCTTCTCCTCCAGGAACAGGCTCATGTACTCGTCGGCGTTGCGCATGGCGCGCACCAGGTCCACGTGGCAGACCGGCTCGAACGGCCAGAACGCGGCGCGCAGGCGGCGATAGGCCCACAGCGCGGCGCGCGCGCGCCCGAGCATGGCCGACGTCGCGGCCAGGATCTCGGCCGCCGACCCGGCGCTGCCCGCGACGTGGCGGCGGCAGCGCGCGCGCAGCGCCCGCACCTCCTCCTTGATGGCCTCGGTGAAGAGGTAGGCGTACAGCTTGACCGGCACCACCAGCGGCTGCGAGGGCTGGGGGCGCGCGCCGCTGCGCAGCGCGGCGGCCGCCTGCCACAGCCGGTGGAGCGGCGAGGGCGGCGCGTCGCCGTCGGCCAGCTGCTCGAGCGGCAGGGCCTCGGCGTCGAGCCGCATGTAGGGCGTCACGTCGGCGTAGAACTCGTCGCGGGTGTAGTTGGTGCGATTGAGCCCCACGTTGCGCGGCACGAACAGGTACGCGTCCATGTGGTAGCGGTGGTGGCCGGGGTCGCCGCCCATGGCGTAGTTGAAGCGGATCTCGAGCTGCTCGCGGTCGTGAAGCTCGACCTGGGTCACGACCCCCGCGCTCCTGGCCTCCAGCTTTGCCACGTCGTCCTCGTCCGCCTTCCGGTCAGCCGCGCGGCAACGACAGCCACACCTCGAGCTCGTCGCCGTCCCGGTCCGCGCCCGCCTCGCCGCCCAGCGCGGCGACCTGGCTGGCCATCCACCTGGTCTTGAACGAGCTGCGCCCGGGCGCGCGCAGGCGGAGGCTGAGGCGCACGCGGGTCTGGTCCTGCTCGCCGCGCAGCCGCAGGATCGCGCCCGGCTCGCTGGCCGCCACCGCGTCGGTCAGGAGCCGGCGCAGCGCCGCCTCCACTCGCCCGCCGCTCTCCACCACCACCGCCTCCGGCTCCGGCAGGTCGAGCGCGAGCGAGACGCTCTCCGTCTGCGAGCGCGCCGCTCGCACCGGCAGCTCGCACAGCCGGCCCAGCGCCACGCACTCGATGCCGCCCTGGCCGGGCACCTCGGCGGCGCGCGATCGATCCATCTCGCTCAGGGCGTGGGCCAGCCTGGCGGCCGCCGCCGGGTCGCCGACCTCGGGGACGACCTGGCGCAGGACGTCGGCCCAGCGCACCGCCGACGCGGCCAGCGCGCGCGCGGCCTCTCGCTCGTCCGGCCAGAGGAGCAGGGCGGGCTGGGACCGGCCGTCGACCCGCCCCACCGGGATCCAGCGGGCAGCGAGGCGCGCCTTCTCGTCCCAGGGCAGGACCAGCGCCTGCTCCTGGCTGCGGCCGCTGTCCAGCGCGCGGCCGACCGCCTCGGCCTGACCGGGCTGCTCGATGATGCGGCGCGCGTCCTCCATCTCTGCTGCCGGCGCCAGGTCGAGCAGGGCGCGGGCGGCGCCGTTGATGACCAGCGGCCGCCGATCGACGTCGTAGAGGATCGCGCCGACCGGCAGATCGTCGAGCAGCGCGCGCAGGGTCATGCGATCGGCGCCCGCCTCGAGCAGGCGGACGCGCAGCTGGGCGGCCAGCTCCTCGAGCGCGGCCGCCACCTCGCCGAGCTCGTCGCGCGAGCGGACGTCGACCACGTGGCCGAGGTCGCCGGCGGCCAGCGCGCGCGCGCCGACGGCGATGCGGCGCAGCGGCCGCGACATGGCGATGGCCGCGACCAGGCTGAGCACGAGGGCCAGGGACAGCGCGGCGGCGCCGGCCTTGTCGAGAAACGACAGGACGTCGGCCGCGGCCCGATCGGCGCGCGAGGTCGGCACCGCGAGGCGGACGACGCCGCGGACCGGGCCGCGCTCCGGGAAGCGGCGGGCCGCGTAGATCATGGTCTGCCGCGTGGTCGCGCTCAGGCGGGTGGCCTCGCCGCTGCCGACCTGCAGCGCCTGCTGGATCTCGGGCCGGTGCAGGTGGTTCTCCATCTCGTCCGCTCCGCCCGGGGCCAACGTGTCGCCCAGGACCTGGCCGCGCGGGTCGACCACGGTGACCCGGACCGGCACGCTGCGCAGGAGCTCGCCTGTGCGGGCGGCGAGCTGGCTGGGCGGCGCCTCGCCCAGCTGGCGGCCCAGAAAGGCGACCTGGGTGGCGAGCTCGTGCTGGAGCGCGCCGCGCACCTCGTCCTGGGTGCGGCCGCGCAGGATGAAGAAGGCGGGCAGGAGCACCAGGCCCAGCACGACCAGGTAGCTGGCCAGGAGTCGGGCCAGGAGCGGGGCGCGCAGCCGCAAGCGGGTGCGCGCCGGCGCGTGCGCCTCGCCGGGTTCCTCGCCCTCGATCGAGCTCCTGCCGTCCACCTGGCGAGTGTAACGTCGACGTGGCCGCCACCGGCCGCCGCCTCGTCCATCAATTCGAGCGCTGCGGTCTCTGGCGACGCGCGGGCCGGGCGAGGACCGGGTCGCGCTACCCGCCGCGGCGCGCGGGGCGCGCCTCGGCCGGCGCCAGGACGTAGGTCAGGGTGAAGAGCTGCGTGCGCGCTGCGGACGGGCCGCGCTCGAGCATGGTGCCCAGCTCGACGAGCAGCGCGTTGACCCGCTCGAGCTCGGCGGGCGACAGCCAGCCCTTGCCGCGCGCCGCCCACAGCTCGCGGCGGCGGCCCTCCACGATCACGCCGGCGCGCGCGAGCCCGGCGCGAAAGTCGCGCTCGGCCGTGCGCAGCATGCTGCCGACCAGCTGGCCGAGGGCGGTCGCGCTCGGCGCGTGCTCCGGCCGGTAGCGCAGGGACAGCTTCCGCTCGGGCGCCGCGGTGGAGTAGACCACCTCCTCGCGCCGGCCCGCGCTGCGCTGCCCGACCGGGACGACCAGGCCGGCCCCGACCAGCGCGCGCACATGGTAGTAGAGGCCGTCGGCCGGCCGGCCCAGGCGATGGGCCAGCTCCGCGATCGACGCCTTGCCCAGCGTCTGCAGGAGATCGATCAGCTCCTGGCGCACCGGGGACACCAGCGCGCGCAGCTGGCGCAGGGAGTCGATCCAGGCCGGTGGTTTGGCGCGTGGGGCCATGCTCGCTCGCCTCGACTGTCTACTACGGACGTTCGACGAGGGGCAAGCAAGTTGAAATCGAGCTACCATCCTTCAACAATGAGCCTGCCGCCCACGATCCGGCGAGCCGACGCCGTCCCCGCCCTGCACGCGCCGCCCCGGCCCCGGCTCATCGCCGCCGCCGTCTCCGCCGTCGCCGTCATCGTCCTGGCCGCCGCCGGCTGCGCGGCGCCGCACCCGGGGTCGCACCCGGCGGGCGGCACCGCCCGGGTCCTGGCCCGCGCCAAGGCGGCCAGCGGCGGCGCGCGCTGGGACGCGGCCGCCGCGCTCGGCTACAGCGCCGCGATCGAGTCGGGCGGGCTGCGCGGCAGCGCCACCGGCCTCGAGGACCTGCGCGCCGGCCGATCGGTCTCGCGCTTCACGCTCGGCCCGGTCAGCGGCGCCGAGGGCCACGACGGGCGGCGCTCGTGGAGCCAGGAGCCCGGCGGCGAGGTGTCGATCGGCAGCGCCGGCGACGCGCAGGTCGCCGCCGCCAACGACGCCTGGCTCACCGCCCGCGCCTACTGGTTCCCCACCCGCCGGCCCGGCCGGGTGAGCTACCGCGGCGAGCGCGCGGAGGGCGGCCGCCGCTTTCACGTGGTCGCCGCGGCGCCGGCAGGCGGCCGCGCCATGGCGCTGTGGTTCGACGCCGCCAGCGGGCTGCTCGACCGCGTGGTCGACAGCGACGGCCGCCACACCGAGACCACCACGTTCGGCGACTACCGGCCCGTCGGCGGGCTGGTCCTGCCGTTCTCGATCCGCGTGCGGCAGGGCGAGGCCCGGTTCGACACCGTGGTGCGCGTCTCGCGCTACCGGGTCGACCCGCCGGTCGCGGCCGGGGCGTTCGACCCGCCGCGCCCGACCCTGGCCGACGTCGCGTGGGCCGGCGGGCGACACGAGACCACCATCCCGTTCGAGCTGGTCAACAACCACATCTACGCGCGCGCCGAGATCGACGGCCACCCGGTGCGCCTCCTGGTCGACACCGGCGGCGCCAACGTGCTCACCCCCGCCGCCGCCGCGGCCATCGGGCTCGCCAGCCAGGGCGCGCTCGAGACCGAGGGCTCGGGCGAGAAGAGCCAGGAGCAGGGCTTCGCCCGCGCCGGCTCGCTGCGCCTGGGCGACGTGACCATCGCCCACCCGGTCTTCTTCACCATCGACCTCTCGCCCATGATCCCGGTCGAGGGCGTCGAGCTGGCCGGGCTGGTCGGCTACGAGATCTTCCACCGCTTCGCGGTGCGCATCGACTACGCCGGGCACCGCTTGACGCTCATCGATCCCCGCCGCTTCGATCCCGACTCGGTCGCCGGCGAGCGCATCCCCTTCACCTGGAAGGGCCAGGTGCCGGTGGTCGAGGCCGTGCTCGACGGGGTGGCAGGCCAGTTCGACATCGACAGCGGCTCGCGCTCGTCGCTCATCGTCTATGCCGGGTTCGCGGCCCGCCACGGCCTGGTCGCGCGCTACCGGGCCGCGCCGCCGCGCGTGACCGGGTGGGGCGTGGGCGGGCCGGTGCGCAGCCAGCCGGCGCGGCTGGGCGACCTGGTGCTCGGCTCGCTCCACGTCCGCAACCCGACCGGCAGCATCTACACCGGAACCCGCGGCGCGCTCGCCGACCGCACCATCGCCGGCAACATCGGGGGCGGCGTCCTGCGCCGCTTCACCGTCACCTTCGACTACGCGCGCAGCCGCATGACGCTCGAGCCCAACCGCGACGCCGCGCGCGCCGACCCCGCCGATCGCTCGGGCATGTGGATGAACGCGAGCCCCGGCGGGACCGGCTATCAGGTCATGGACGTGGTGCGCGGCGGGCCGGCCGATCGGGCGGGCCTGCGCCGCGGCGACCGCATCCTCGAGCTCGACGGCGAGCCCGCCCGCTTCGACCGGCTCGCCGGCGCGCGCGCGGCCCTGTGCGAGCGGCCGGCGGGCACCCGGGTCCGCGTGGTCTACCTCCGCGCCGGCGCGCGCCGGGCCGCCAGCCTCACCCTGGCCGACGAGATCCCGCCGGTTGTGCCCGCGGCCCCGGCCGCCGGCCCCCGCCCTCGGGCCCGATGATCCGTCCCTGACCGACTCGTAGTAGCATCGGGCCCGGTGCGGCCGTCGGAGAAGTCCGGGAGGACCGGCGCGCTCGAGGCGCTCGAGGCGACGCTGCCGAGCGGCGAGTTCCGGGTCAGGTTTCCGGCCCCGCCTCCCGGCCAGCCGATCGGCCGCTTCCTGGTGGTCAAGGAGCTCGGCGCCGGCGCGATGGGCCTGGTGCTCTCCGCCTACGACCCGGTCCTCGACCGCAAGGTCGCGCTCAAGCTCCTCCAGCAGGAGGGGGCCAGCGACACCGCCGGCCGCCAGCGCCTCCTGCGCGAGGCCCAGGCCATGGCCCGCCTGGCCCACCCGAACGTGGTCACCGTCTTCGAGGTCGGCACCGTCGACCAGGCCGTGTTCCTGGCCATGGAGCACGTCGACGGCAGCACGCTCAAGCAGTGGCTGGCCGCCTCGCGCCGCTCCTGGCGCGCGGTGCTGGCCGCCTTCGCCGCCGCCGGCCGCGGACTGGCCGCGGCGCACGCCGCCGGCATCGTCCATCGCGACTTCAAGCCGGAGAACGTCCTGGTCGGCGCCGACGGGCGCGTGCGGGTCGGCGACTTCGGCCTGGCCAGCGCGCCGCCGGGGCAGCGCTTCAGCGCCAGCACCGCCGCGGTGGCGCCGCCGGCGATGGACGGCTCCGCGTCGCTCACCCAGGACGGCTCGCTCATCGGGACGCCGCTCTACATGTCGCCCGAGCAGCACCAGGGCGCGCCGGCCGACGTCCGGTCGGATCAGTTCTCGTTCTGCGTCGCCCTGGTCGAGGCGCTGTACGGGCAGTCGCCGTTCGCCGGTGAGAGCTACGCCGTCTACGCCGACGAGGTGCTGGCCGGCCGGGTGCGCCCGCCGCCGCGCGGGGCCGACGTGCCGGCCTGGCTGCGCGCGGTGCTCCTGCGCGGCATGTCGACCGATCCGGCCGCGCGCCATCCGTCGATGGACGCGCTCCTGGCCGAGCTGGCCCACGACCCGTCGGCCCGCCGGCGCCGCATCGCCGCCGCGCTCGGCATCGCGGCCCTGGCCGGGCTCGCCGTCTACGGCCTGATCGGCTGGAGGCGCGCGGCAGCGGCCTCGCCGTGCCCGGCCCGCGCGGCCACCGTTGCCGGGTGGGATCGATCGATCCGCGGCCAGGTCGAGGCGGCGTTCCGCGCCAGCCGGCGGCCGGCGGCGCCGGCGGCGCTGGCCAGGGTCGAGAGCGCGCTCGACCAGCGCGCCGCCGCCATCACCTGGATGCGGCGAGACGCGTGCGAGGCGACCCACGTGCGCGGCGAGCAGTCGCCCGAGCTGCTCGATCGCCGCATCCAGTGCCTGGACCAGCGCGTCTCGGAGGTGCGGGCCATGACCCGGCTGCTCGCCCGCCCCGACGACGAGCTGGTCGATCACGCGGTCGAGGCGGTGCTCGGGCTCGGCCCGGTCGACGCCTGCGCCGACTCCGCGGCGCTCCTGGCCGCGGTGCCGCCGCCGTCGGACCCGGCGGTGCGGGCGAAGGTCGAGGCGGCCCGCCACCGGCTGGCCGACCTCGACGCCCTGGTGATGGCCGGGAAGTACAACCCCGCGCTGGCCGCGGCGCGCGCGGCCGCCGGCGAGACCGCGGCGCTGGGCTACGCGCCGCTCCACGCAGAGGCGGTCCACCGGCTGGCCGATCTGCAGCTGCGCATGGGCGACATGGAAGCGGCGCGCGCGAGCTTCGAGGAGGCAGTCGCCGCCGCCGGCGCAGCGCGCGACGACAACACGTTCGCGCGGGCGGTCGCCACGCTCTATCACGTCATCGGCTACGGCCAGCACCAGTCCGCCGCGGCCGCGGTGCTCCTCCCGATCGCGCGGGCGGCGGTGACGCGGGCGGGCGGGGGCGCCGATCTGCGCGCGCTCCTCGACGGCGCGATCGGCGGCGTGGCCCAGTCGGAGGGGCGCTACAAGGACGCGGCCGACGCGTTCGGCCGCGCGCTCGAGGCCATCGAGTCGGCGCGCGGTCCGGACGACCTCAAGGTGTCCGCCGCGCTCAACAACTTCGGCCACGCCAGCTCCAGCCTCGGGCGCTACCCCGAGGCGCTGGCCGCCCACCGGCGCGCGCTGGCCATCCGCGAGAAGGCGCTCGGCCCCGACCACCCGATGGTCGCGATGTCGCTGGCCGCGGTCGGCGGTGTGCTGAACGAGATGGCCGACAACGAGGGGTCGCTGGCGTCGTTCCAGCGCGCGCTGGCGATCCTCGAGAAGGCGCTCGGGCCCGAGCACCCGATGGTGGCCGAGATGCACGACAGCCTCGGCCTGGTCCTCTCCGACCTCCACCGCAACGACGAGGCGCTCGCCCAGCACCGGCTCGCGCTGGCCATGCGCGAGAAGCAGCCCGCGGACGAGCTCGGCCTGGCGAGCAGCGCGGCCAAGCTGGGCAGCCTGCTGCACGACATGGGGCGCGACGCCGAGGCCATCCCGTACCACGAGCGCGCGCTGGCGGTGCGCGAGAAGCGGCTGGGCCCCGACCATCCGGAGGTCGCGTCCACCCTCAACAACCTGGCGCTCACGGTGCGGGGCGAGGACCCCGAGCGCGCGCGCCGGCTCTTGCGGCGGGCGCTGACCATCCGCGAGAAGTCGCTCGGCCCCGACCATCCGGAGGTGGCCAGCACGGTCAACAACCTGGCGCTCATCGAGTTCGAGGGCGCCCGCTACGCACAGGCCCGCGTCCTCTACCGGCGCGCGCTGCCGATCTGGGAGAAGACACTGGGCCCGTCACACCCACACACGCTGATGGTGCTCTACTACCTCGGGCGCAGCGAGCTCTACGCCGGCGCGGCCGCCGCCGCGGTGCCGCTGCTCGAGCGCGCGCTGACCGGCTATCAGGCCGCCGCGCACGGGGAGCCGGGCGACGACGTGGTGTCGGTCCGGGTCTCGCTGGCCGAGGCGCTGTGGCACGCCAACCGGGAGGGCCAGCGCGCGCGCGCCCGCGACCAGATGAAGGCGGCGCAGGCCCAGCTGGTGGGGGCGGGTCGGGCAAAGGAAGCCGGTCAGATGCGACGCTGGCTGGCGTCGCATCGGGTGGGCCGCCGGCGGTGAGGGCGCGGCTCAGGGGGCGGCCGGAGCGGGTCGCCTCGGCCGCGACTCGTGCTAGCTTTGGGGGCCATGGGTCTCCGCGCATCCTCCGTCCTCGTCGTGCTCCTGTGTGTTTCGGCGTCGTCCTGCCAGCGAGAGGAGGGCGGCAAGCAGGCCACCTCCACCACCGGCAAGGACTCGAACGAGAGCGCGGTCGCCGCGCCCGGCGCCGCCAAGCTCGAGCTCTTCGTCATGTCGCAGTGCCCGTACGGGGTGCAGGTGGTCAACGCGGCGGCCGAGGCCAAGAAGACGCTGGGCTCCGCCCTGGATCTACAGATCCAGTTCATCGGCGACGGCGCGCCCGGCAACTTCAACTCGCTGCACGGACCCAACGAGGTCAAGGGCGACCTGGTCCAGGTGTGCGCCTTCAAGCACGCGCCGACCCGCGCGCTCGGGATGATCACCTGCCAGAACAAGGACCCGAAGCAGGTCGCCGAGAACTGGCGAGACTGCGCCAAGCAGGCCGGCATGGACGTCGCCGAGCTCGACAAGTGCGCGAATGGGGACGAGGGGCAGAAGCTCCTGGCCGCCTCGTTCGCCGAGGCCAAGAAGCGCGGGGCCAGCGGCTCGCCCACGATGTTCATGGCCGGCCAGCCCTACGAGGGCGGGCGCAAGCCGCGCGACTTCGTGCGCGCGGCGTGCGGCGCGAGCAAGGGGAGCAAGCCGGAGGCGTGCGCGAAGATCCCGGTGCCGCCCAAGGTCAGCGCGGTCTTCCTGTCCGACAAGCGCTGCGACCAGTGCGACATCACGCGGCTCGAGCCGCGGCTGCGCTCGGAGCTGGGCGGCCTGGTGGTCGAGCACGTCGACTACGGCACTGACGAGGGCAAGGCGCTCTACAAGGAGCTGGCCGCGGCCGATTCGAGCTTCAAGTTCCTGCCCGCGGTCCTGCTCGGACCCGAGGTGGCGCAGGACAAGGACGGCTATCAGACCCTCGAGCACTACCTCCACCCGGTCGGCAACTACATGGAGCTGCGCCTGGGCGGACAGTGGGACCCGACCGCCGAGATCTGCGGCAACGACACCGATGACGACGGCAACGGCAAGGCCGACTGCCAGGACGACGGCTGCAAGAACTTCCTCGGCTGCCGCCCCACCAAGGCCAAGAAGCTGGACCTGTTCGTGATGTCGCAGTGCCCGTACGGCGCCAAGGCGATGATCGCGGCCAAGGAGTTCTCCGATCACTTCAAGGGCAACGTCGCGCTCGACGTCCACTTCATCGGCAACGTGCAGGGCGACCAGCTGTCCTCGCTGCACGGGCCGGCCGAGGTGGACGAGGACGTGCGCGAGCGCTGCGCCATCGAGCACTACAGCAAGGACAACCAGTTCCTGCGCTACCTCTCCTGCCGCAGCCGCGACTACAAGAACCCGGAGTGGAAGCCGTGCGCCCAGGAGGCCGGCATCGACGCCGACGTCATCCAGAAGTGCTTCGACGGCGACGGCAAGAAGCTGGTCACCGAGTCGTTCGCCTTCGCCGAGTCGCTCAACATCGGCGCCAGCCCGACCTTCGTGGTCAACAACAAGCGCGACTTCAACGCCATCACGGCGAGCCAGATCCAGCAGGAGTACTGCAAGGACAACCCGAGCCTGGCCGCCTGCAAGGACACCATCGCCGAGCCGGCCATGCCGGCCGGGGCGGCGGCGCAGCAGCCGGCCGGTCAGTGCAACTGATCGCCGGACGCGTGAGCACATATATGATGATGGGCGTCCGATGGACGCCGCCCTGGGATTCCGCGCTCACACCGGCTGGGCCGCCGCGGTCGCGGTGGGCCTGGCCGGCGCGGCCGGGCCGCCGCGCGTGATCGAGCGCCGCCGGGTCGATCTGGCCGGGGCGCGCGACGTCGAGGACGCGCAGGTCTTCCACCGCGCGGCCGAGATGCGGCTGCCCGCCGGGCGCGCGCTGATCGATCGGGCTCGCTCCGATGCGCTGCGCCTGGCCCGCGCCGGCATCGACGCGGCCTGCGCCGAGATCGACGCCGCCGGCCATCGGGTGGTGGCGCTCGGGGTCGTGCTCGGCGGTGTCGGCTTGCCGGACGAGCTCGAGGCCGTCCTGAGGTCGCACCCGCTCATCCACGCGGCCGAGGGCGAGCTCTATCGCGCGGCGCTCATGGAGGCGGGAGAGGCGCGCGGCCTGTCGGTCACCGGCGTGCCGGCCCGGATGCTGTTCGAGCAGGGCGCCCTCGTGCTCGGCGTGGACGCCGCGGAGCTGCGCGGCGCGCTCGGCGAGATGGGGCGCCCGATCGGCAAGCCGTGGGCGCAGGACCAGAAGGAATCGGCGCTGGTGGCCTGGCTCGCGCTCGCCGCCGCGCAGCGTGGCCAGCACGGCCGGCAGGGTCAGCGTGGGCACCGACGATCGACATAGAGGCGCCGCCTTTGTTCGCGCGCCCGGCCGGCTCGCGCTGGCGGCGCTGGTGGCCGGCGCGATCGCGGGCGCCGCGCCCGGCTGCGCGGGGCCGCGCCGCTTCAGCATGGAGGACCGGGACAGCGTGGTGGCGGTGCTGGAGCGGCAGCGCGCGGCCTGGAACCGCGGCGATCTGGACGGCTTCATGGCGGGCTACCTGGCCACGCCCGAGCTCGTCTTCACCTCGGGCGGCGCGATCCGGCGCGGGTTCGTCGAGGCCAGGGATCGCTATCGCAAGCGCTACGGCAAGGGCAAGGCCGGCATGGGGCAGCTCGAGTTCGAGATCCTCGACGTCCAGCCGGTCGGGGCGGACGGCGCGGTCGTGCTCGGGCGCTGGCGCCTGCGCGGCACGCCCAACCTGGGCAGCGGCGTCTTCAGCGTGGTGCTGGAGCGCCGGCCCGAGGGCTGGCGCATCATCCACGATCACACGTCGTCGGACCCGAAGTAGCGCCGGCGACGCGCCGCGCCCTGTGACGACCGGAACCGCGAGGACGCGAAGGACGCGAGTGGGACGAGCCTCGTGTCCTCCGCGCTCTCGCGGTTTCAGTTCATCGCATGCTCATCATGCGCGGCCGCCGGCGGTGCCGGCGACGGCGCGGTCGACGGGGATGGCTGGGCGGCCGGCGGCGGCGGCGCGGCAGGCTGCGGCGGCGACGCGGTCGGTGGCGCGGCCGCCTGTGCCGGTTGCGGCGGTGACGCGGCCGGTTGCGGGGCCGCCTGGGCCGCCTGCTCCGCCTGCTCCGGCGCGGCGGCCGGCGCGGCGGCCGGCGCCGCGGCCGGCGCGGTTGCCGGCGCGGCTGCGCCCGGCGCCTGCTCCGGCGCCGGCGTATTCATGACCAGGACCGAGAGCCGCCGGTTCTCCGCCGCGTAGGGGTCCGCCGCGTTGCGCAGCTGGGTGGCGCCGTGCGCCTGCACCGCGGTGATCTGTCCGGCCTGCAGGCCGGCGCTCTCGAGCACGCGGCGGGCGTTGCTGGCCCGCTCGTACGACAGGTCCCAGTTGGTCTTGCCGGCCCTCGACACGAACGGGCGCGCGTCGGTGTGGCCCATGACGCGGATCTTGTTCCCGCGGCTGGCCAGGATCGGGGCCAGCTTGCCGAGGAACGCGGTCAGCCCCGGCTTGAGCGATGACGAGGCCAGATCGAACAGCATGCTCTGGCCGTCTCGATCCACCGCCTCGATGAGCACGCCCTCCTCGGTCACGCTGACCGAGACCTGGGCCGCCAGCTTGGCCAGCTCCGGGTCGGTCTTGACCAGGTTCTCGATCGCCTTGCCGAGGCTGCGCGCCTCGTCCTTGCCGCTGGGGCCCTTCGCCGGCGAGGCGGTGGAGACCTCCTCGATGACCGAAGGCCGCTTCTGGGCCGCGCGGGCCATCGCCATGTCGCCGTCGGGCAGGATGCCGGTCCGGAAGTAGCGCGAGATCTCCTGGCGCGACTGCTGGTCGGTCGACGCCAGCAGCCACATGACCATGAACAGCGCCATCATCGCGGTGACGAAGTCGGCGTAGGCCACCTTCCACGCGCCGCCGTGATGACCGTGGCCGCCGCCCTTCTTCTTGACGATGATGCGCCGGCCCTCGGCCACGGTCACCCGCCTCCCTTGAGCGCCTTGAGCACCTTCTCCACCTCGGCCGCGCCCGGCCGCTCATCCGAGAAGATGACCTTGCGCGCGAACTCGACCGCGGTCGGCGGCGACGCGCCGCGCACCGACGCGACCAGGCCGGCGCGGATGCACCCCAGGTAGCGCAGCTGGTGCATCTCCTGGTACTCGGCGTTGTTGGCCAGAGGCTGGGCGATGCCGTAGCAGAGCAGGATGCCGAGGAAGGTGCCGACCAGGGCGGCGGCCACGTGGTGGCCGATCTCCGCCGGCGGGGCGTCCATGTGCCCCATGGTGACGATGATGCCGAGCACCGCGGCCACGATGCCGATGCCGGGCAGAGAGTCGCCGATCGTCTTGATGAGGCCGACCGGCATGTGACCCTCTTCCTTGAGCGTCTCCAGCTCGCTGTCGAGCAGCTGGTCGAGGTCGTCGGGCGAGGTCCCGTTGACCACCTGCATCAGCGCGTCGACCAGGAAGTCCTTCGCGTGGTGCATCTTGAACAGCGAGGGGTATTTCTTGAACAGCGGGCTCTTGCCCGGGTCGCTCACGTGCTGCTCGAGCGCGAGGACGCCCTCGCGCCGCATCAGCACGAAGATCTCGTACTGGAGCTTGAGCGCGTCCATGTAGTCCGACTTCTTCGGCACCGCGTCCTTGAAGGCCGCCTTGATCGCCTTGAACACGCGCGACCGCATGCGGCCCGGCGCGGTCGCGACCAGGGCGCCGATCGCGGCCCCGATGATGACCACGAACTCCGACGGCTGCAGCAGCACGTTGAAGTGTCCCCCCGCGAGGGCGAAGCCACCGCTCACGCAGCCGAGCACGAGGAGGATGCCGATGAGTGCCATGCAATGGGTGAGTCGGTTGAGCGCTTCCGATGTTGAGGGGCCCCGGCGGGGGTGGCGTCACTGGACCATGAACTCGACGAAGAAGAGGCGGCGGGCCCGATTCTTTCCGCCCAGCTGGCGGTCGATGCGGCTCACGACCTCCTTCTGGATCTTCGCCTTGCCGGCCTCGCCCTGTGTGTCCGCCACCGACAGGCTCGACAGGTAGCGCAGGACGTCGTCGCGTACCGGGCGCTTGAGCTTGTCGAGCTCGGCGATCGCCTCCTTGTCGGCGACCTCCAGCTCGAAGGTGGCCTTGAGGTAGCGGGTGGCCTCCGGCTCGTTGAGGTTGACGATGAAGGGCTCGAGCGGCGTGACCGGGCCGACCTCCTCCTTCTTCTTGCCCTCCTCCTCCCCCTTCTTCCCGTGCTCGCCCCCGGCCGCCGACGCGGCGTGCTGCGCGGTCACCGCCTGCATGCCCTCGTAGGCGGCGAACCCGCTGCTCCCCAGGTTGGCGAGGAGGAGGATGAGGACCAGGAGCGAGGTCTTGGGCTTGGGGCCGGCCGGCGCGGCCGGCTTGTCGCCCTCTGGGGCGTCACTCATTCGTCATCTCCTGCACCGCGGCGTCCGCGCCGGCCGCCACCGCCTGGGTCACCAGGCGCTTGGCCGGCAGCGGCTGCGCCAGCAGGCGCTCGGCCACCCGGCGGATCTCCCAGCTCGCCGGCCCGTAGGGGTCGAGGCTCAGGATCGGCCTGCGCTTGGTGATGGAGTCGTGGACCTTGCGGCTGGCGGGGACCAGCCCCGCGACCTCTGCGTCGACCCCGAGGTAGTCGTGGATCATGCGCCCGATCGACTGCGGCACGCGGTGCTCGCTGGTGTCGAACAGGAGGTTGCCGACCAGGCGCACCATGAGGTTGGAGGTCAGGGCGGCGACGAAGCTGGACAGGCCCGCGTCGCGCTCGCGCAGCCACGCGGCCAGAGTGGGCAGGGCAGGCGGCCTGGCGTCGCGCCAGCCCTCCTCGATCATCGCGCGCCTCTCGCTGCTGTCGGCCAGGCGGAGGAGCAGCCGGTGGAGGGCGGCCTTGAGGAAGGCGTAGGCGTTCTGGATCGACGTGACCTGGCCGGTGATGACCAGGACGTGGATGTCGGCCAGACAGAACAGATCGAGCGCGGTCAGGGCGGCGCCGGCGCCGATGTCCAGCACCACCACGTCGGCGTCGATGCGGCTGATGTGGCGCATCAGCCGCTCCTTGCGGCTGTGGCTCACCTGCGGCGCGCTCTGGGCGCCGTCGGAGGGAAACAGGACCAGCCTCTCGTACGGGGTCGCGACCGCGACCTGGTCCAGATCGGCGACATCCTTCTTGAGGAAGCCGATGAGGCCGGGGCCGGGCCGGGCGATCCCGAGCAGTGTGTGCTGGTTGCCCATGCCGATGTCGGCGTCGACCAGGGCGACGCGGCGGCCGGCCGCGGCCATGGCGATGGACAGGTTGGCGGCCAGGACGCTCTTGCCGACGCCGCCCTTGCCTCCGGCGACCGCGACGATGCGTGCCGCCGGCTTGCGCTCGCCGCGGTCCCTGTCCTGGCGCTGCACCACCGGTGTATTTCGGCCGCCCGCCACGGGGCTGTAGTGCACGCCGTGCGCCGGGGGGGCTCAAGAGGGGGGCAAGGTCGCCGATAGACACCATGTAGTGACCACGACGCTGGACCCCAGAGGGGCGCTGTCGCTCGCCAAGCTCGAGCAGCTGCTCACCGATCTGGCCGCGCTCGCCCCCATCATGCTCCGGGCGATCGAGGACGGCGACGACGCGCGCCTCCTGGCCGGCCTGCAGACGGCCAGGAGCCTGCGCGCCCGGCTCGGCGCCAGCGGCGCGGTGGCCCACGCCCGGGCCGGCTCGCTGGCCGACGTCGAGCGCGTGCGCGAGCTCCTGACGTCGGCCCAGGTGGTCGAGAAGATCGCCGACCGCTGGCTGGCCCGGTCGCTGCCACCCGACCACGAGCTGATGGCCACGCGGGACGGCCGGCTGTACCTGGCCGACGCGATGCTGCCGGCGGTGTGGGACTTCGAGCGCGATCTCGTCGTTCTGGTCGGGCCCGGCCTGGCAAGGCTGGCCGGCTCGCTCAGGCAGCTGGGCCAGCAGCGCATCCTGTGGTACCGCGCCGACGACGGCGAGGCGGTCGCCGACGGCGACCACGGCGACGGTGACCAGGGCGACGGCGACGCGACCGCCGCGCTGCGCGTCGATGAGCCGGACGAGCTGGTCCTGGCCGTGCGCGAGTTCGGCGTCGAGATGCCGGAGCGGGTGGTGGTGCGCGCGCTCGAGCCGGACATGCGGCCGTCGTGCGCCGAGGTGGAGGAGCTGTTTCGCACGGCGCGGCAGGACGTGCTCGTCCATCGCAACACGATCGTCACGTTCAACCGCACCTGGCTCGAGCAGGGCCTGGCCAACCTGCCGTCTCTGTGCGCGTCGCCGTCGGTGTCGGCGCTGGCGGGCCGGCTGGCCGGCGCGCCGCTCGTCATCATCGCGCCCGGTCCGTCGCTGGCCAGGAACATCCACCTCCTGGCCCAGCTCAAGGGCAAGGCGGTGCTGATGGCGGTCAGTCACGCGCTGACCGCGCTCGGCCGCGCCGGCGTGACGCCCGACTTCGTCCTCGCGGTCGATCCGCAGGACGTGCGCTATCACTACGCCGGCAGCCGGCTCGACGAGGTCGCCGCGGTCATCAACGGCGTCACCGTGCACCCGGGGCTGTTCGCGCTGGGCGCGCCGCGCACCCTGTGGCTTTCGGCCAACGGCGCCATCGACGGCTGGCTGGGCGACCTGGTCGGCGAGCAGGCGGTCATCGGAGGCGGCGGCTCCGTCGCCACGACCGCCTTCAGCCTCGCGGTGGGCTGGGGCTGCGATCCCATCGCCGTGGTCGGGCTCGACCTCTCGTTCCCCGGCGGCAGGTACTACGTCGAGAGCGGCTGCGACGGCGATGCCCACGCGGTCGTGTCGGCCGACGGGCGCACCGTCTCGGTGCAGGGCTGGAGCTCCGATTTCCACCGCATGAAGGCCACCAGCACCTCGAAGCCCAGGTCGGAGCGTGCCGTCGAGCTGCCCGGCTGGCACGGCGAGCCGGTGCCCAGCTCGTTCATGTTCACCCTGTTCCACAGCTGGTTCGTGGAGCAGCTGCGCCGGAGGCGGCCGGCCGTCGGCGAGGTCTTCAACTGCACCGAGGGGGGCGCCTACATCGAGGGCATGAAGCACGTGCCGCTGGCTGCCTTCGCCGAGCGCGTCGCCGGATCGCAGGTCGACGCCGCGGCGGTCGTGTCGGGCGCGCTCGCGCGGCTGGATCCGGCCGCGCGCAGGCGCGGCGCGGCCCGACACCTGGACGAGCTGGCCGCGTCGCTGCGCCGCTGCCGCCGGGCGGCGCGCCGCTGCGCCCGCCTGGCCGAGAGCCACTCCTCGACGCGGAGCGAGGTCGACCTGGCCCGCGCCGAGCGCGACCTCCTGGCCCAGCTGCGCTCGCTCTCGCTGCTCTCGATGATGGCCCAGCAGGAGATCGGCGACGCGCTGCTGTGCGCTCGAGAGGTGATGACCGTCGCCGAGGCGGTTCAGCGCTCGCGCCGCCTGTTCGAGCTCATCGACGTGTCGGCCGGCTGGCTGGTGGCGCGCGTGCTCGAGGCCCGGCAGGCCCTGCTGAAGGTCGAGCCGGACCGAGAGCCTCGACCGTCGGCCGTCGGCGCTCGACGGTCGAGCTAGAGCTCAAGCACCGACCGGGCCACGCGGCGGGCGCCGTTGCCGTCGATCACGCGGTGGCCGCGGTCGGCGAGCTCGGCCAGCCGGGGCCCGTCCTCGGCCAGCTCGACCAGCGCGGCGGCCGCCGACTCCGGCTCGCCGAGGTCGACCAGCAGGCCCTCCATGGCCAGCTTGCCCACGTAGGGCGCCATCCCGCCGTCGCGCACGGCCGCCCCGGGGCGCCCCAGGCACATCGCCTCGTAGGCGGTGATGCCGCCCAGGGTCACGACCAGATCGGACGCGGCCAGGAGCGGCCCGGTGAACGCGGTCGGCGGCGACAGGCTCACGCGCTCGGCCCCGCGCGCGATCCGCTCGAGGCCGGCGACGTGCGGCGCCGCGAAGGCGGGCCCGATCTGCACCGCGGTCTCGAACCGGCGGGGAAGCGCGACGAGCGCGGTCAAGAGGCGCTCCGACAGCCCGCGCGGATCGGCGCCGCCGAGCGCGACGGTGACGCGGGCGGCCGCGTCGGCCCGCCACGGCGTCGGCCCGCGCAGCGCCACCAGCTCGGCCGCGATCATGCGGAAGCGCGTGCTGGACAGGAAGCGGCCGCGGAAGCCCTCGGGCGGCGACGACGCCGGATCTTCGTCGACCAGGAGGTCGGCCGACGCGCGGGTCGCGCCGCTGTCGTTGAGGTGCGCGACGATGGCGTAGCCGGCCTCGCGCGCGCCGGCGAAGTAGCCGCTCTCGGGGCGGAGGATGTCGGACATGAGCGCCGTGCGGCCGTCCTCGGCCACCAGCTGGTCGCGCATGCAGAGCCCTTCGGAGCGCGAGCCCGCCAGCTCGAGCGAGGCGGTCCGGCGCCCGCCGCGCATGGTGCCGGCCAGCGCCCCGCTCGCCTCCCACAGGAGGACGAGCTCGAGCGATGGATCTAGGCCGGCCAGCGCGTCGGCCAGGGTGCCGGTCCGGCGCAGGTGCCCCACGCCGATGTCGGGTCCGCCGGCCGCGTGGAGGACGACGCGCGCGAGCGGTTCGCGCCGCGAGTCGGCGTCGGCCAGCGCGGTGGTCACGGCCCCTCGCGCCCGAGCACGCGATCGCAGGCGGCCACGATCTCGGCCACGCCGGCGTCGAGCGCGCCCGCGCCCATGTCGCCCACCACGCGGCGCACCCGCTCGAGGTCCGCGGGCGTGTCCACGCAGACCTTGAAGCGGGGCCGGCTGAGCGCCGGCGGCGGCGCCAGCCGGGCGGTGCGGAACGCCTCCGGGTGCTCGTCGACCGCGATGGTGACGTGCTCGCGGTGACGCGGCTCGCTGCCCAGCTCCAGGAGGCGCGCGAAGGCCGCGCGGGTCAGGATCTCGGCGTTGAGCCCGTGCGGATACGAGAACGGGTAGTGGCTCTGCGACGCGATGTGGGCGTAGTCGGTGCCGCGCGCGCGGTGGAGCTCGACGAGCGCGTCGAGCAGCGCGCTGTCGACCAGAGGACAGTCGGCCGTGATCCGCACGACGTCGGTCGCGCCGGAGCGCTCGACCATGCGCGCGTAGCGATCTCGGACGTCGGCAGCGCTGCCGCGCAGGAGGCGGGCGACCGGAAGGTCGCGGGCGACGATGTCGGCCAGCGCATCGTCCTCCGGGCTCTCGGTGGTCAGCACCCAGACCTCGTCGATGCGGTGCGCGCGCGCCACCCGCGTGACCACCCAGCCGATGACCGGCAGGCCGCCGAGCAGCGCCAGGCTCTTGCCGGGCAGCCGGCTCGAGCCCATGCGGGCCTGGATGCCGGCCACCACCCGGCTCATCGGAACCATTCCCAGCGCAGCGGCGTGTTGGCCGGCAGATCGCGCGTGAGCCGCATCCCGACGACGGCCTCGAGGTGGCGCGGCGCCAGCCCGGTGCCGGGGCGGACGATCTTGATGTCGTCGCGCCGGAGCGGCTGGCCGGCCCGCACCGGCCGCCGGGTGACCAGCGAGCGGGTCGAGGTCCTGCGCTCCTCCTCCTCGCACTCGATCACGCCCCGGCGCGCGCCGCCGAGCGCGCTGTGGGCGCCGCGCAGCTGGGCCGCCAGCTCGCCCACCGCGTCGATCTCGAAGCTGAACCAGTGGTCGGGCCCATCGTCGTCGCGGCTGCACGTCACGTGCTTCTCCACCAGCGAGGCGCCCAGCGCGACGGCGGCGATCGGGGCGGCGGACCCGATGCTGTGATCCGACAGGCCGATGACCGCGTCGGGGAACAGCTGGGCCAGGACCGGGATGGTGCGCAGGTTCATCTGCTCCATCGGGGCCGGGTACTGCGCGACGCAGTGGAGGAAGCAGAGCTCGCGCGCCCCGCTCTCGCGCAGGGTGCGGGCCGCCTCGTCGGCCTCGGCCATCGTGCACTTGCCGAACGACAGGATGATAGGCCGGCCCAGGCGCGCCACGTGGCGCAGGAGGGGCAGGTGGTTGACGTCCGACGCCGCGAGCTTGAAGCAGGGCGCGCCCAGCTCGGCCAGCTGGTCGGCGCCCTGCTCGTCGAACGGGGTCGCGAAGACGATGACGCCGAGGCTGCGGCCCAGGGCGAACAGCCTGGCCAGCGCGTCGCGCGGCAGGGACAGCCGGTCGAACATCGGCCCGATCGCCTCGCGCCGCTCGCGCCCCGGCGGCCCCCAGGCGATGACGCGGTCCGGATCGGACACCAGCGCGTCGGCGGTGTAGTACTGGAACTTCACCGCCTCGGCGCCCGCCGCGACCAGCCGCCGCAGCATCGCCTCGGCCTTGGCCTCGCTGCCGTCGTGGTTGGCGCCCACCTCGGCCACCAGGAGCGGGGGATGAGCCGGTCCGATCGCGCGCTCTCCGATGCGAATCTCCACCATCGACTCCCTCCGCCCCCCGATGCCGCACTCTTCATACGGCACTGTACACACGGCACTGTACACACGGCACTGTACTTCAGAGGCACTGTACCTCAGGCCTTGCGGGCCCAGACGATCCACCAGCTCTGCCGCTGGCGCTGCCCCTCCGCGCCCCGCCAGATGTCGCTCTGCTCGAAGTTCTCGATGTCGAGGCCGGCGGAGGTCACCAGCTCGCGCGCGGCCGGCTCGTCCACGAAGCAGTAGAGCGCCCCGCTGTAGGGGCCGGCCCGCTCGTCGAGCTGGAAGTAGTCCTGGTCCAGCTCTCGACCGAGGCCGTAGAACCAGCTCTCGCGCGTGCGCAGGTTCAGGCACACCCGCCCGCCCGGTTCGAGGAGGCGGCCCAGCCGGGCCAGGTCGCGCACCATGGCCCGCCGGTCGCGCAGGAACAGCACGCCCCAGGCGACCGCCACCCGGAAGGTCTCCGGCGGCCACGCCTCGGTGTCGACGTCTCCCTGCACCAGATCGCCCAGCCGCGGGTGGCCGCCGAAGGTGGAGCGCGCCAGCTCGATGGCGTTGGCGGCCAGGTCGATGCCGTGGGCGCGGTAGCCGTGGTCCATGAGCAGCTTGAGGTGGCGCCCGGAGCCGAAACCGACGTCGAGCCCGCGCCACTCGGCGCCGGCGGGGGCGGGTCCGGTGCGGGCCAGGAAGCGAACCACGTCCTCGCTCGGGTAGAGGAGCACGTGCTTCGCGAGCTGGCGGCCCCAGAACTGCTCGCTGCGCTCGGTCCGGTCCCGCTCGTCCATCACGTCTCCATCTCCCAGCGGATGCGGCTGGCCGCCGCCTGCCACCTGTCCTCCGCCTCGGCCCGATCGGCGCCGGCGGTCAGGAGATAGCCGCAGCGAAACCCGGTCCGCCCGTCGACCGGAGGGTGGATCACGTCGCCGCGGCCGAGGTAGGTCTCGCAGGCGACCACGCCCGGCATCGCGGCCGCCTCCTCGATGCCGGAGACCGCGCGCAGCGTGCCCGCCTCGGCGTGCAGCATGCGCAGGACGCTGCCGCGCCGGCAGCGCGGGGCCAGGGCAGGGCGGTCGCCGAGCAGGTGCGCGATCATCTCGCGCATCGGGCTCACGTCGATCGCGGCCGGGATCATGCGCGAGGCGATGTGGAAGCCCGACGGCCGCCCGGCCAGCTCGATGACGTGCGGGCCGCCGCTGCCGTCGACGATGACGTCGGCGTGGAGCAGGCAGTCGCGGAGTCCGACCGCCCTGGCGGCGCGTGCGAGCGCGTCCTCGAGCGCGGCCGCGGTGGGGCCGTCGATGTCGGCCGGGGCCAGGTAGCCGTGGCCGAGCCGGTGGGGGAGCGGGGTCAGCTCCTTGTCGCGCACCAGGACGAGGTGGAGCTCCGCGCCGATCATGGCGCCGTCGACGCCGAGCTCGCGCCCCGCGATGTGGCGCTCGACCAGCGTGTGCTGGGGCGCGGGCAGGCGCGCGCGCTCCTCCAGGTGATGCGGCAGCCACGCGTCGAGCTCGCGGCGGTCGCGCGCCACGAACACCCCGCGGCTGCCGCTGCCGCGGCTCGGCTTCACCACGACCGGGTAGCCCAGCCGCTCGGCCGCCGCGGCCACCGCCGACGTGGTGGTCTCGGACACCGAGGCGCTGTCGGCCACCGGGAGGCACGCCTCGCGCAGGCAGCGGTGGGCGCGCTCCTTGTCGGTGCAGTTGCGCGCCGCGCGCTCGCTCAGCCCGCGAAAGCCGAGCGCGTCGTTGACCGCGCCGACCGTGACCAGGAACGCGCCCAGCGGCGCGGGCAGGATGAACCGGCAGCGGTGGGCCCGGGCGCGGTCGACGATGGCGGCGACGTCGCCCAGGTCGAGCGGGTAGCAGGCGTCGGCGGCGGCGAACCCGGGCGCCCTGGGATCGCCGTCGACCGCGATGACCTCGACGTCGAGCTCGTGCGCGACGTCGATGACCGGCACCTGCTCGGTGCCGGCGCCGATCAACAGCGCAGCGGCGCGCGGCTCGCTTGCTCGCGACGAGGTGCTCACGCGCAACGACCCACCCGACGGCCCCCCGGTCGCACTGGGTGATTGTGTGGGGCCGGTGCAGCCGTTTCAACGACATTCGTGAGGTCCGGCGCGAGCTGCGCCCCGCGCGGGTGCACGACCCGATCGGCGGGAGCGTCGGTGCGCTCCTCTCTCAAGATCGCCCTCGAGCGTCCGATCTCGCACTTGTTCGCCGAGCTCCCGGATCGAGGAACCCATGGCCTCATCTTCTCCTGCTCCTCCCGATGCTTCGTCCGCCGCGCCCGATCCGGTGCTCGACGCCATCCTCGGGCTGGTGAGTCGCGACGAGGTCAAGGTCCCGCCCATCCCGGCGGTGGTCGGCCGGCTGAGCGAGCAGCTGCGCAACGCGGAGATCGACCTCCGCGGGGTGACCAAGATGGTGGGCACCGACCAGGCGCTGTCGGCCCACATCCTGCGCTGCGCCAGCCACACGCTGCTGGCGTCGCGCGGCGAGGTGACCTCGCTCGGCGAGGCGATCATGCGGGTGGGCACCAACGGCCTGTTCTCGCTGGTGGTGTCGTTCTGCCTGGCCCGCGGCGCGTCGCACGCGAGCCCGCTGCAGAGCCTGCGCCGCGATGTGTTCTGCAAGGCGGCCGCCACCGCGGAGTTCTGCCGCCGGCTGGCGGCCGGCCACGGCGCCGATCCGGACGGCGCGTTCCTGTGCGGCCTGCTGGGCAGCTTCGGCGTGACCGTCGCGCTGGGCGCCGTCGAGCAGGTGCTGGACGCGAGCCGGGTCAAGCAGGGCCGCCCGGCCGGGTCGTGGATGGCGATCGCGCGCCGCTGCGACGAGGAGAGCGCCACCAGCGTCGCCGCCAAGTGGGGCATGCCGAAGCTGGTCACCGACGTCCTCTCGGCGCGCCGCTCGGGTGAGGTCGACCCCAAGCTGTCGCCTTACGTGGTCCTGCTCGACCGCGCCGAGCGACTGACCGAGCTCTTCTATCGCGAGGCGGCCCCCAGCGAGGCCGACATCGTCGGCGCCATCGAGTGCACGCCGGCGGAGGCGGCGGACATCGCCGCCTTCCTGCCCCAGGTGGCCGCGTCGGTGCACGCGCTCGGCGCCGCCACCGAGGACCGCAAGACCCGGTCGACCCCGATCGCGCTCGTCGAGGCGCCGGCCACCAGCCTGCGCGGCCAGGTGGTGCCGGCCAGCATCCCGGTCACCGTCGAGCGCAAGGGCGGTGACGAGCAGATCGTGTGCGTCGGTCTGGCCGCCGACGGCTTCGTCGCCCACGGCACCCAGCCCTTGCCGCTCAACCAGGTCGTCAAGTGCCGCATGCTCGGCGTCGAGGAGGATCTCGAGCTGGTCGCGTTCGTCGCGGGCGTCGCCCGCAACGGCGACGAGTACCGCTTCGAGATGAAGCCGATGGGCCTGGTCGGCGGCCACGCGAGCCGCTGGCAGAAGCTGCGCACCGAGTCGGCGCGCGAGTTCTCGGTCAACGAGGTGCTCGACCGACCGCCCGTGCCCGCCGATGCCGCGGCGCCGGCCGATGACGCCGCGGGCCTCGACGAGTCGCCCGAGAGCCTCGAGTTCGGCCCCCTTCACACCAGCGAGCCGACCCAGGCCGCCCCCTCCGCGCGGCCCGCCGCTCCGCCCGATCCCGACGCGGCCGAGGGAGGCGAGGCGCCGGTCATGACGCGCGAAGGCGGGTACGTCAGCATGCATGCGCGCCGCAACGTGTTTCGCCGCTTCGCCGACTGGATCAACGGCCGCGACGTCGAGTAGCCGCCCGCGGGCTGCTAGCGGAGGGCGGGCCGAAGGCCCAACCGACGGTACGTTCTGGGCCAGGCGACGAGGTCGCCGCGCGAATACGGAGTCGGGCTGCTAGCCGGAGCTCGGGGCCAGCGGGGCGTCCGCGCGGGAGGCGAGCAGCTGGGCCCAGCCCAGCTTGGCGGTGGCGGTGAGCGCGAACGGCTTGACCTCGAGCACGTAGCGCTGGCCGTGGCGGCGCATCTGCTGGCGGATCGAGGTGAGGGTGCACCACATGCGGAAAGGGCCCTCCTCGCCGTCGAGCGTCACCTGCAGCACCGTCTGCGGCGCGTAGGGGCGGATCGAGAGCAGCTGCAGGCGGCGCGGGCCGATGCCGATCACGTTGCAGCGGTTGTCGTCGCCGAACACGCGGCAGGTGGCCTCGACGTCGGCGTGGTGCAGCACGTCGGCGGCCGACTCGGGATCGGTGGCCTCGATCTGGATGCGCATGTACTGCGAGATGCGCGGCAGCGCGGCGCCGGCCTGCGGATCGAGCCCCTCGACCAGGCCGGGCAGGGCGGGCAGGAGCTCCGCCAGGTAGTCGCGCTCGTCGCCGGTGAACGAGCCCATCGCGTCGAGGTCGCCGCGCTCGACGACCAGCGACGACTCCATCAGCGCGACCACCTGGTCGGTGGCCCGCACGAGATCGACGTGGTCGCGCCCGGGCCGGGCCGGGACGTAGTGGTGCTCGCGGATGACGTCGGCCACCGTGGCCGGAAGCGACCACTTCTCGGCCATCACCATGCCGATCTCGACGTGATAGGCCTCGACCACCTGGCACACGCGCGCCGGCGACAGCTTGATGCCCGCGCCCGAACCCGAGATGATCTCCTCGAGGCAGGACAGCGCGACCACGCGGCCGAAGTCGTGCAGGAGGCCGCACAGGAACGCCGGCTCGGGGTCGAGGCTCCAGCGGGTGGCCAGCTCGCGGCACAGGAACGCGCTCCACACCGACTGGCGCCACACCGCGCGGCGCAGGTCGAGCAGGACGCCGTCCTGGCACGCGGTCTGGCCCAGCCCGATGGCGAAGGCGAGGCGGACCAGCTCGTTGCTGCCGATGCGCTGCAGGGCGTCCGACAGCGACTGCAGGGTGCTCGTGCGCATGCGGGCCGAGTTGGCGGTGCGCATGACCGCCGCGCTCATCGCCTGGTCGCTGGCGATGAGGCCCGACAGCTCGCCCATGGTGTAGTCGGGGCGCTTGAGCAGCTGGCCCACGCGCATGGCGATGGCCGGATAGGCGGGGATCTTGACCCGACCGGCCTGGATGAGGGCGATCAGGCGCTCGTCGAGCTCCCTGGGGATGGTCGTCGTCATGGTGGTGTCCTCGGTCTTGTCGGCGCCCTGGGTCTATCGTCTCGGTGCGTGGTCGCCTCAGGCCACTCGCTCGAGCAGCGTGCGGGTCTCCTCCAGGTCGAGGCGCAGGTCGGGCAGATCGCTCGAGTAGCTGAACCCGGCCGGCAGCTCGGTGCCGGGCGGCGTCGCCGACGGGGAGTGGAAGTGGAACTCGGGCCAGATGACGAGCAGGTCGCCCAGATCGCGGGTGCGGCGCGCCTCCTCGGGGCTGATCAGCGTCTCGTGCAGCTTCTCGCCCGGCCGGATGCCGACGGTGCGGCGCGGGACGCCCGGCGCCAGGGCCTCGGCCAGGGTCAGGATGTCGGTGGTGGGCAGCTTGGGGATGAAGATCTCGCCGCCCTCCATGATCTCGAGCCCGCGCAGGACCAGCCGGATGGCGCCGTCCATGTCGATCCAGAAGCGGGTCATGCGCTCGTCGGTGATGGTCAGGTGGCCGTTGCGGGACTGCTCGCGGAACAGCGGGATCACGCTGCCGGCGCTGCCCATGACGTTGCCGTAGCGCGCGGCGGAGAAGCGGGTCGGCTGATCGCCGCTGTAGGCGTTGGCCGCCACCAGCAGCTTCTCCATGCACAGCTTGGTCGCCCCGTACAGGTTGACCGGCGCCACCGCCTTGTCGGTGCTGAGCGCCAGCACGCGCTCGACCCGGGCCTCGATGGCGGCCTCGATCAGGTTGCGGGCGCCGACGATGTTGGTCTGCACCGCCTCGATCGGGTTGTACTCGCACAGCGGCACGTGCTTCATGGCGGCGGCGTGCACGATGACCTCGACCTCGCGGAACGCCTGGCGCAGGCGGTCGCGGTCGCGGATGTCGCCCACGAAGAAGCGCAGCCGGCCGTCGCGCAGCTGGCGCTCCATCTGGTAGTGCTTCTGCTCGTCGCGGCCCAGCACGATGATGCGCCGCGCGCGCGAGTGGGCCAGCAGAGCCTTGACGAAGGCGCGGCCGAACGAGCCGGTGCCGCCGGTGACGAGGACCGACTTGCCGGCCAGCGGGTGCATGTGCTCGGCCAGCGAGGTGGGCGGAGGGAGGGGCGATGGGCGCTTCCGGATCACGACAGGACCTCCGCGAGCGCGTCGACCACGCGGTCGACGTCCGACTCGCTCATCGAGTGGTGCATGGGCAGGCTGAGCGTGCGCTGGTGGTAGAGGCAGGCGCCCTCGAGGCGCTCGCCGGCGCCGTGCCGGCGGTAGAGCGGGTGCTCGAACAGCGGGATGTAGTGGACCTGGGTGCCGATGCCGCGTGCGGCCAGCCCCTGGACCACCTGGGCGCGGCTCCGCCCGTGAGCGGCGAAGTCGATCCGCACCGGGAACAGGTGATGGGCCGACCGTCGGTCCGCGCGCACGGCCGGCGGCAGCACGGCGGGCAGCGCGGCGACCAGGCGCTCGCGGTAGCGCGCGGCCAGGCGACAGCGCAGCGCCAGCCAGGCCGGCTGCTTGCGGAGCTGCGACAGGCCGAGCGCGCAGGCCACGTCGCTCAGGCGGTAGTTCAGCCCCAGCTCCTGGACCTCGTAGGCCCACGGCTCGGCCGCGAGCCGCTCGAAGCGGGCCGGGTCGCGCTCGATCCCGTGCTGGCGCAGCCGGTCGAGCCGGTCCTTGAGCCGCGGGTCGGCGACGGCGACGGCGCCGCCCTCGAGCGTGGTGATGTGCTTGACCGGGTGGAACGAGAAGGTGGCGGCGTGGGCCAGCCCGCTGCCGACCATGCGGCCGCGGTACTCCGCGCCCAGCGCGTGCGCCGCGTCCTCGATCAGCCACAGGCCGCGCCGGTCGCACAGCGCGCGCAAGGGCTCCAGATCGACCGGCAGCCCGGCCAGGTGGACGGCGGCGATCGCGCGGGTGGCCGGCCCGATGGCCCGCTCGACTCGCTCGACGTCGAGGTTGCCGCTGTCGGGCTCGACGTCGGCCAGGCGCACGCGCGCGCCGCACAGGAGCGCGGCGGCCGCCGTGGCCGAGAACGTGATCGGGCTGGTCACCACCTCGTCGCCCGGCCCGATGCCGAGCGCCAGGTAGGCCAGGTGAAGCGCGGCGGTCCCGTTCGCGCACGCGCTGACGTGCTGTGCGCCCAGGTAGCCGGCCAGCGCCTCCTCGAAGCGGGCGACGGTGGGGCCCTGGGTCAGGAGCGGGCAGCGGAGCGCCGCGGCGACCGCGGCGATGTCGTCGTCGTCGATGGCCTGCTTGCTGTAGGGAAGCTGCGCCGGAGGCACCGATGAATTGCTTTGCGAGGCGGGTGCCATGGTCGGGCCGGCTCATGTGCGCGGAGCGCCTCGGCGACCACCGAGGGTGAGCCGGGCCCTCGCGTCAGGTCTGACGATCGCCAGGCTTGCTATCCGCTGCGCCGCGCGCCGCGCAGCCGGGCCACCGAGCGGATGCGTTCGCCGATCCCGTGCCTGGCGCAGGCCATGGCGGCGTCCCACGACGCGGCGAGCGCCCTGATGCGGTCGTACAGCGCGCACGCCTCGGGGTGCCCGCGCAGGGCGCCGGGCTCGCGCGCCAGGGCCGCGGCCAGATCGCGCATCGGCAGCTCGCGCGCGGCCACCACCTCGGCGGCGCGGGTCATCACCTCCTGCGGGTCGGCGTCGGCCGCGGGCGGATCTTCGGTGGCATCGCACAGCGCCCGCAGCGCACACAGCGCCGCGTGGCCCGCCTCGGTCATTTGCCCGACGCGGCCGCTTCGGCGAAGGAGGCGCGCAGGGTGGCCACGATGGCCAGCGGCTGCTCGAGGTGCGCCGCCGAGCGGTGGAACGACGCGCGGCTGATCTGCCCCAGGCAGTAGTGGTACAGCGCCTGGAGGTTGGCGCACAGCTCGGGCGCGCGGGCCACGTCGAGCGCGGCGATGAGCTCGGTCAGGATGCGGGCCGCGTGATCGAGCGCGGCGGCCCGCGCGGGCACGTCGCCGCTGGCGATCGCGCTCTGGCCGCCCCGCAGATCGGAGTCGAGCCGGGCGAAGAGCCGGTCCAGGACGTCGCTCTTGGGGGCCGACTCGAGGTCGACGCGGCGATAGGCTTTGATGGCGGCGTTGGACATGATCATCCGAGCAGCGCGCTGAGCGCCGACTGTTGCGACTTCATGTTGCTCATCAGGGTCTCGAGGGAGTTGAACTGGGCGCGCAGCTGGTCGCCCAGCGCATCGGCGCGCTTCTCGATGCGATCGATGGTGTCGTCATAGCCGCGCATCTCGCGTGTCAGCGAGTCTGTCTTCGCGGTGAAGAAGCCGTCGCCGGTCCGCGTGTAGGCGCTGACCAGCTTGTCGATCGAGACCGCCAGGCCATCGGTGCCGGCGATGACGTCCTCGATCGCCGTCGGGTCCGTGCCGACAGCGTCGGACAGCTTGGCCGAGTCGATGGTGAGCTTGCCGTCTCTGCCGAGCGAGATCCCGAGCTGACCGAGGCTGACGCCGTCCTCGGAGTCGCCGTGCGCGTAGCTGTGGGTGACGATGTCCGAGAGAGCTCGCTGCAGGGAGCGCGTCGTCGAGTCGCCGAAGAGCGTGTTCGTGCCGCTCCCACCCTCGCTATAGGTCAACTGTCCGCTGACCGCGCCGGCCAGGTCGTTGAACGCGTCGACCAGGCTCTTGATCTTGGCCTCCGTCCCGGCCGGGTCGCTGGCCACGGTGAGGCGGGTGTCCACCTCGCCGACATCGTGCGTGTCGAGCAGCTCGATCGTGACGCCGGAGGCGACGTCACCGATCGTGTTCGAGGAGCGCGTGATGGCGATCCCGTTCAGGGTGAAGGAGGCGTCCTGCGCCGGCGACTTGAGGCTGCCCTCCGCGAGGAAGCCGAGCGAGGTGCCACCCTCGCTGAAGGCCAGCTCGTTGGTCTTGCCGGTCTCGTTGGAGCTGACGGCCAGCTGGAAGCCGTTGCCGGTGTTGACAACCTCGGCGTGGGCCCCGGTCACGGTGTCGTTGATGCGCGAGGCCACATCGGCCAGCGTGTCGAGGCTGGTGAACTCGACCACCACCTGGTCGGCGCCGCCGACCTTGATGCCGAGCTGGCCGGCGCCCGGGACCTTCGGCACGGCGCCATCGGAGCTGGGGAACAGCGTCGAGACATTGGTCTGCGCGCGGGCGAGGGTGTCCACGTGGATGGCCAGCTGGGCCGGGTTGGCGGCCCCCGAGCTGGTCACCTTGACCTTGGTCTCGTCGCTCGACCTGGCGGTGAGCGCGCGCACCTCCGACGGCGTGTTGACCGCGGCCGCGGCCGCCTTGAGGGCCTGCAGCTTGCTGACCAGCGACGACACGACCGACTTGCGGGTGCCGGCGTCCGACTTGCGCCTCTGCAGCGCCACCGCGCCCTGCTTCTCCACCGCGACGAGCTGGTTGACCAGCGACTCGGTGTCGATGCCCGTGGCGATGCCGGAGAAACTGATGGTCATGAGGGTGCTCCTGAAACGAAACCGCCCGCCGGGGCTCTTCACCACGGCGGGTCGACTTCAGGTGGTCGGTGATTGCGTCGCCGCCGGCATTACTTGAGGAGCGACAGGGCGAGGGCCGGCAGCTGGTTGGCCTGACCGAGGACGGCGACGCCGGCCTGGGTGAGGATCTGGTACCGGGTCATGTTCGCCGTCTCGGCGGCGAAGTCCACATCGCGGATACGCGAGTTGGCTGCCGAGAGGTTCTCCTGGGCCGACGCCAGGTTGGTGAGGGCGACCGACATCCTGCTCTGGACCGCGCCCAGCTTGGCGCGCGCGCTCGAGAGCGACGTGATGGCGGCGTCGAACACGTCCAGCGAGGTGCGCGCCGCCGAGGCGGTGGACAGCGACTGGGCGGAGATGAAGAGGCCGCTGGCGTCGTTGCCCAGGGTCGAGGCCGTGAGGCGTGCGATGCTCATCGACAGGCGGTCGCTCGAGGTGGCGTGGATGCCGATCTGGATGTTCAGGCCAGAGGCGGCGTCGCCGTTCAGCAGCTTGCTGCCGTTGAACTCGGTGACTTCCGCGAGGCGGCCCATCTCATCCTGGAGCTCCGTGAACTCCGTCTGGATGTAGCCGCGCTCGGTGTCGCCCAGGGTGCCGTTGGAGGCCTGGACCGCCAGCTCGCGCATACGACCCACGATGCCCTGCATCTCGTTCATCGCGCCCTCAGCGACCTGCGTCATGCTGATGCCGTCGTTCGCGTTGCGCGAGGCCTGCGCGAGGCTTCGGATGTCCGCCTTCAGGTTCTCGCTGATGCCGAGGCCAGCTGCGTCGTCTGAGGCGTGGTTGATGCGGAGACCTGACGACAGTCGCTCCAGGCTCTGCTCGAGAGACATCTGCGCGGTTGTCAGATGGCGCTGAGAAGTGAGCGAGGTGACGTTGGCAAGTACACTGATGGACATGACTCTAGAATCCTCCCGGAGTGCTTCGCGGCTTGTTTCGTTCCGCTGTTGCTACCTGGTTCGTCCGGTTGGGCCGAACTTGAGGCCTGCACTCAGGGGCGCGTGAGCTCGGCGATCGTCTGCGCCACGGCCTGGGCGGCGGCCAGCGACTGGCTGTGCTGCGCGAGCTCGGAGGCGGCGGCGATCGGATCGGCGCCGATGAGGCGCGTCTGCAGCGCCACCAGCGAGTCGTTGAGCTGGACCTGCGCGTCCTGGGCCGCGAGCAGCGAGGCCGATTTGGCGCCGCCGTCGGAGCGGGCGGAGCTGACCTGCTGGTTGGCGTCGCGCATGGTGTCGATGGCCGCGGTGATGGCGCCCTTGTCGTTGGTGCCGATCGCGGTCTCGAGCGCGGACAGCGCGGCGAAGATGTCGATGCCGTGGGACGCGGTCAAGACCGAGCCCGACACGGTGACGGCCTGCTCGAGGCCGGGCCGGGTCTCGATCGAGCGGGACGCGTCGTCGCCGTGATAGACGCCGTCGGCGTCGAACGGCTGCTCCGCCGACCGACTGCCGGCCAGGATGTACTCGCCGTCGCTGCTCTGGGTGTTGGCGGCGGCCAGCGCCGCCTGGCGGAGCTCGTGCAGCTCGCTGGTGATGGCGGCGAGCGAGTCGGGATCGATCGTCGCGCTCGATGCGGCGACCGCGAGCTCGCGCGCGCGCACCAGCGCGCTGCCGATCTGGCCGAGGGTCTGGTCGACCTGGTCGAGCCGATCCTGCGAGCGGGCCAGCGCCTCGCCGCGCCCCTTGTTGATGGTCTCCAGCGCCTCGGCGCGGCGCGCCTCCGACCAGGCGGCCGGGTCCTGCGACGGTCGCGACACGTGCAGGCCCGACGTCATCTCCTCGGCGGAGCTGGCCACGCGCCCGCGCGCGGTCGACAGACCCTGTGCCGCGAGCTCCACCATGCGGTGCTCGGTGATGCGCATCGTCTACAGTCCTTGGATGATGGTGCCCAGGAGGTCGTCCACCGTGGACAGGAACTTCACCTGCGCCTCGGCCGCGTGCTGGAACTGACTCAGGTTGGACATCTCCTCCTCCAGGCTCACGCCGGAGACGGAGTCGCGCAGCCCCGCCAGGTGGTCACCCTGCGCCTTGAAGAAGTCGCGGTCGACCGCCGCGTCGGCGGCCGAGCGGCCGATGTCGGCGACGATCTGGATGCCGGCGTCGACGAAGGTGCGCTGCCCGCCGTCGGCCAGGCGCTGGTCGCGCAGGGCCAGGAGCGCGCGGGCGCCCTGGTTGTCGCCCGGGCCGGCGCCGACCGCGGCGGTGGCCAGGTGCGCCGAGTCGCTCAGGATGTCGGGGTTGACGTCCATGACGGCCGCCGAGCCGATGATGTCGTCATGAGGCGGGGTGAACAGGTTGAGGTCGGTGTCGCCGTCGAGCCCGGCGTTCTGCCGGTGCACATCGTTGACGCTCGTCGAGATGTCGAACGCGAGCTGGTCGAGCCTCAGGAGCGCCTCGGGCAGGGCGTGGTCGCGCACGCGGAGATCGCCCGCGACGCGGCCGCCGTCGAGGCCGCTGGTCACGTCGCGCCTGTGGCTACCGTCCACGACCTCGATCCGATCCATGTTGCCGAGCGTCAGATCCGGCGTGGTCACGAACTGGGCGGCGTGCGCGCCGTCGACCAGCGTCTCGCCGCCGGACAGGGTCACGCGCATCTGGCCGTCCGGGTCGATGCGCGCCGTGCCGCCGACCAGCCCGGCCAGCTTGTCGGCCGCCTGCTCGCGCCGGTCGCGCAGGACCGGATCGTCGCCGGTCACGATGGCCCGGTTGGCCTGGGCGATCTCGCCGATCAGCCGGTTGGCCTCCTTCAGCTGCTCGCGGATGCGCTGGTTGGCGTCGCCGCGCGCGGCGGTCAGTTCGGCCGAGTGTCGCTGGATGCCGGCAGCGAGCTCATTCGCGGACTGGACGGCGCCGTCGCGCAGGTTCTGATCCGTCGGCGACGACGAGACCTGGCTCATGCCGGAGAAGAAGCCGGCCACCAGCGTGCCGAGGTCGTCCCCGGGCCCGATCATGCCGGCCTCGACGTCGAGCATCGCGCTCGAGAACGCGTCCGCCACGTTCAGCGAGCCGGTGTTCGCGCGCGTGCGCCCGGCCAGGAGCGAGTCGGACAGGCGATCGACGCCGGCGGCACGCACGCCGCCGACCAGCGGCATCCCGATCTGCGACTCGAGGTCGAGGCGCTGGCGCGAGTAGCCAGGCGTGCTGGCGTTGGCGACGTTGTTGGAGGTGACGGCGACGCCGGCGTTCTGCGCCTGCAGCGCGCTCGCGCCTAGATTGAGAAGTCCGAAGAGCGAAGACATCGACCGACCTCCCTCACAGAGCCCCTCTCCGGGCCCGTATTGGCTGGCTGACGCGCCGGGCGCGGCGGTCGTATCCGGCCCGGTCCTCGTCGACCCCCAGGAGCAGCGCCACGGAGCGCCGCGCGTGCGCGAGCAGGCCGACGTTGTGCTGACAGGCGCGGCGGACCCGCGCGCTCAGCTCGGCCACGACGGCGCGGTCGGCGTCGCTGGCCGGGACGGCCCCGCCGGCGCCGGCCTGCTCGAGGAGCGCGCGGAGATCGGCCTCGATCGCCGCCTGCTCGCTGTCGAGCGAGGCCAGCTCGGTGCCGGCCATCCGGGAGATGGCTCGCCGCTGCGTGGCGGCGAGCTCCTCCAGGCGCCCGAGCAACCGGCAGGCGTGGGCGAGCTCGGACTGCGAGAGGGCAGACCAGCGGCCGGCGTCGGCGCGATGTCCGCCGGGTCGGATCACGACCCGAATCCGTCTTCCATCATCCGCTGGGCCAGGCGCTCGTAGTCGACCGCGTAGGTCCCCGAGAGCAGCTGGTCCTTGACCTGATCGAGGCGGGCGGCGATGCCGCTCTCGAACGCGCGCGCGGCGGCGTCGGTGTCCTGCACCGCCTGGTCGAGCGTGGCGGCGGGAATCGCTGCATCGGTCGAGCGCGCGCTGGCCGCGGTTTCGGCCGATTTCGGCGCCGACTCGACGGACCCTGCCTTGTCGCGAGCGCGCACAGGGTCGGAAAGGGTTGATTTATCACTTGGAATTCGCATGGGCTACCCCTCGAACTATCGGTTCGTCCGGGTTCTGTCGATCTTGAGACCCGCGATGTCGGAAGTTGGATCAATCGATATGCCATCCTGGCGGACCTCGAAGTGGAGGTGGGGGCCCGTCGAGTGGCCGGTCGAGCCGACCTCGCCCACGAGTGTGCCGGTGTCGACCACCTGTCCTTTCTCGACCAGGATGGCCGACAGGTGCCCGTAGTAGCTCTGGACGCCTCCGCCGTGGTCGATGACCACCACGTTGCCGAAGCCTCCCGTGCTCGGCTCGGCGCGGACCACCTGGCCGCCGCGCGCCGCGTGCACCGGCGTGCCGATCGGCGCGGCCATGTCGATGCCCTGGTGGGTGCGCGTGCCGCTCGGCCTGGTCGGATCGAGGCGGATCTTGCCGAAGCCGGACGAGATGCGCCGTGCTTCGACCGGCATGTGCCAGAGCTTGTCGGCCGCTTGCTCGCCGGCCGGATCGAGCGCGGGCGCGGGCATGGGCGCGGTCGCCGGTGCGGGCACCGGTGCGGGCGCGCCGACCGGCGGATGAAAGGGATGCGCGGCCGGAGCGGCGCCGTAGGCCTGACGCACGGTGCGCGCCGAGGCCGGCCCGGCCGCGGCGCTCGACGCGGCGGCCGCGATCTCGCCGCCCAGCTGCTTCTTGACCATCGCGGCCAGGCCGACGCCGCCGCCCTCGGCCATGCGGTCGGCCAGCGCCTCGTCGAGCATCTCGCTGAAGACCTGGCCGCCGAAGCCGGGGGCGAGCAGGCCGCCCTCGTTCGAGGTGCGCACCTCGGCCATGATGCGGCGCAGGAAGTAGGCCTCCAGCATGCGGGCCGCCTCGCCGGCCTCATCCTTCCTGGCTGGCTTCTCGATCGGGGCGGCGGCGGCGGGCAGCGCGGCGGCGGTCATGGCGGCGTCACAGGAGCTGGATCTCGGCGGTCAGCGAGCCGGCCGCCTTGAGGGCCTGGAGGATCGCCACCAGGTCGCGCGGCTTCACGCCGAGGGCGTTGAGCGCGGCGGCCACGTCCGCCACCGTGGACGCGCCGGCCACCAGGTGCAGGCTGTCCTGTTTCTCGTGAACCTTGATGTCCGATCGCGGCGTGGCCACCGTCTTGCCGCCCTGCGACAGCTCGCCCGGCTGCGACACGTCCTGGCTCTCGCTGATCTCGACCTCGAGGCCGCCCGACGCGATGGCCGCGCGGCCGAGCGAGACGTTGGCGCCGACCACGACGGTGCCGGTGCGCTCGTCCACCACCACGCGCGCGGGCGCGTCGGCGGTCGCCTCGAGCGCCTCGAGCGCGGCGATCAGCTGGACCGGGCGGGCGCGCCAGCTGCCGGTCACCAGCACGGTGACGGCGCCCGGATCGCGCACCCTGGCGGTGCCAGGGCCGAGCGCGTTGTCGATCGCCGCGGCGATGCGGCTCGCGGTGGTGAAGTCGGGCTGCTTGAGCTGGAGCACGATGCGCCCGGCCGGCGGCAGGCCCGGCGCGTCGCGCTCGAGCACCGCGCCGCCCGGCATGCGCGCGACCGTGACGTGGTTCTTGCGCGCCGACGATCCGCTGGCGCCCTGCACGGCGAAGCCGCCGGTCGAGATCGGACCCTGCGCGATGCCGTAGGTCTCCAGGTTTCCGCCCTTGAGCGGCGTGGCGATGAGCGTGCCGCCCTCCAGGCTCTTGGCCGAGCCCATGGAGCTGATGAGCACATCCATGCGCGAGCCCGAGCGGGCGTAGGCGGGCAGCTCGGCGGTGACCACCACGGCGGCCACGTTCTTGGCCTTGATCTCGGACGCGTCGACGGTGACGCCGAGCCGCTTGAGCATCTTGGCCAGCGAGCGGCGCACGACCGGGGAGCGGGCGTCGTCGCCCGTCCCGTTCAGGCCGACCACGATGCCGAAGCCGGTCAGCGGGTTGGAGCGGTAGCCCTCGATGTCGACCATGTCCTTGAGCCGGCCGGCCGAGGCGGCGCCGCCGGTCAGGACGACCAGGGCGGCGAGGGCGGAGGCGAGGACGCCGGCGGCGATGCGGAGCGAGCGAGTCATGCGTGGTACCTGCCCCTCAGAACGGCCAGATCTTGCCCAGCACGCGCGAGAACCAGCCCTGGCGCTGCTGGTCGCTCACGTCGCCGCGGCCGGCGTACTCGATCTCGGCGTCGCCGACGCGCGAGGACGGGACGCTGTTGTCCTCGGCGATGTCGGCCGGGCGCACGATGCCGCTCACGTAGATGTGGTGCTCCTCGGCGTCCACCATGACCACCTTGGTGCCCTCGACGAAGAAGTCGCCGTTGGGCAGGATCTGGCGCACGCGCACCGGCAGGGTGGCGTTGAGCCGCCCCTCGCGCTCGAGCTTGCCGGTCCCGTTGAACTTGGAGTCGGAGTTGCTGCCGAACAGCTTGGCCGGATCGAGGTCGGGGTGCTTGGCCTGCAGCGCGTTCAGGAGGCCGAACGAGGCGGGCACGCCGTACTCGGTCTCGTTCTTCTTCTCCAGCTTGGACGTCGCGTCGCGCAGGGCCGACTCGCGCTCGTCGATGCGGATGACCAGCATGTCGCCGATGCGCGTCGCCACCCGGTCCTCGAACAGGCCGGCGTTGCCCGACGCGTACAGGCTGCCCGGCGCGCTGGCCGGCTGCGGCCCGTAGCTGCCGGCGTCGAAGTGGCGCTTCTTGGGCTTGTAGGGCGCGATGTGGCTGGTGCAGCCGCTGGCAAGGATGGCCAGCGCGAGCGCGAGCAGGCTGGCCGCGGCGGCCAGCCACATGCGCGGCGACGGAGAGTGCCAGGTCGGGCTCACTGGTTGACCTCGATGAGGACGGTGTGCGAGTCGATGAGGCGGCCGCGCACCACGCGCCCGGTGGCGCGCAGGCGCACGGTCGTGGCCTGGCCGACGGGAGCCGGCCGCTCGAGCACGCCGGCCGCGGTGATGGAGAGGCGGCCGCGCCGGACCACCGCGGTGACGTCCTGGCCGCGGGGGAGCGGCGCCGCGCGCTCCAGCGCGGCGGCCGGGACCGGCGCGCCGGCCGCCACCGGCCGGCGGAGCGCGCGCCCGACGACGCCCTCCACCCCGGCCATCGCGGCGTTCGCGGCCGGCGCGGGGCGGAGCTCGACCCGCACGTCGTCCTCGCCGATGGTGTGGCCGGCCGGCAGGTCGCGGGCCGCCACCACGACGGAGGCGAGCGCGGCGAGTCGCGCGCGCACCCAGCCCTCACTGCGACCCGCGCGCACGCGCAGGGTCAGCCAGCCCGGCCGCGCCGGTCGCCGCCAGTCGACCGTGATCTCGCCATCACCGGCCGATGCGAGCCGGGGCGGCACCACGACCTCGACCGCGCTCAGGCCATCGGGCAGGCCGGCCTCGATCTCGGTCCGGATCCGATCGGTCGCGTCGGCGCGCGCCGAGGCGGGCGCCAGCGCGGTGCCGGCGAGCGCGAGGGCGAGGAGGAGCGTCGTCGAGCGGGGGCGCATCGCGGTCACTTGAGGGTCGCGGTCTGGCCCAGCATCTCGTCGGCCGCCTTGATGACGCGGCTGTTGATCTCGTAGGCGCGCTGGCCGCTGATGAGGTCGATCATCTCCTCGACCACGTTCACGTTGGACATCTCGAGCGTGCCCTGCGCCAGCGTGCCGGTGCCGTTCTCGCCCGGCGCGCCGAGCACCGCCGTGCCGGACGAGCCGGTCTCGCGGTAGAGGTTGCGGCCGGTCGATTCGAGCCCGCTCTCGTTGGCGAAGTTGGCCACCTGGATCTGGCCGGCCTCGACGGCGGCGCTGTCGCCCGGCACCACGACCGACACCGTCCCGTCGGCGGCGATGCTGACGCTCTGCGCGTCGGGCGGGATGGTGATGTCGCCGGCCAGGGCGTAGCCCTCGCTGTTGACCAGCTTGCCCTCCGAGTCGAGCTTGAAGGCGCCGTCGCGCGTGTAGGCCACCTCGCCGGTGGGCAGATCGATGGGGAAGAAGCCGCGCCCCTCGATGGCGACGTCGAGCGGCCGCGCGGTCTGGCGCAGGTCGCCCTGGCTGTGCATGCGCTGGGTCGCCACCGTCCGCACGCCCATGCCCACCTGCAGCCCGGTCGGGGTCTGGGTGCCGGCGCCGGTCGCGGTGCCGGGCGCCCGCTGGGTCTGGTACATGAGGTCGGAGAACTCGGCCCGGCTCTTCTTGAAGCCCGCGGTGGACGCGTTGGCGATGTTGTTGGCGGTGACGTCGAGGCGCGTCTCCTGCGCCTCCATACCGGTGGCCGCCGTGGACAGTGCGCGGATCATGACTTCATCTCCTCCATCTCCTCCGACCTACCTGGGCCGTCCGATGCCGCGTGCCGCGGCGCTCTCCATGTCGCGGTAGCCCTGGATCATTCGCATGAGCGACTCGTAGGCGCGCGAGACCTTCACCAGGTCCACCATGCCGCGCACCACGTTGACGTTGGACTGCTCGAGCGCGCCCGACACGATCTCGGGCGGCTCGCCCTCCGGCGCCGCCGGCGGACCGGAGGCGGAGTAGAGGTTGTCGCCCTCGCGCCGCAGCGCGGTCGGCGCGAAGCGGACCACCTCGAGCTGGCCGATCTCGTCGCCGTCGGCGATGACCTGACCCTGGCCGTCGATGGTGACCGTGGTGGCGCCCTCGGGCACGCTGATCTCGTTGCCGCCGGAGCCGCGCGCGACGAAGCCCATGCCGTTGACCAGGCGGCCCTGGTCGTCGAGCCGGAAGTCGCCGGCCCGGGTGTAGCGCACGCCCGCCGGCGTGTTGACCCCGAAGTAGCCGTCGCCGAGCAGCGCCACGTCGAGCGGGTTGTCGGTGCGGCGCAGCGACCCGGCCGAGCTGTCGCTCGACACCGCGGCCACGGCGGCGAAGGCCGAATCCTTGGCCCGGGTGTTGGCCAGGGCCTGGCCGAAGGTCACCCGCTCGGCCTTGTAGCCGGTGGTCGACGCGTTGGCGATGTTGGTGGCCGCCACGTCGAGCGCGGTGTCCTGCGCCACCGCGCCCGCGGTCGAGATGTAGATGCCGCTACCCATTCTTCTCCTCCATGCGGCCGACCGCGTCGCGCAGCCGGGCGAGCGCGCGCCCGTGCAGCTGGCACACGCGCGACTCGGTGACGCCGAGCAGCTCGCCGATCTCGGCGTAGGTGAAGTCCTCGTTGTAGTAGAGCGACAGGATCTGGGCGTCGCGCTCTCCCAGCGTCCTGAGCGCGAGGGTCAGGAGCTGCAGGGTCTGCGCGTTCTCCAGCTCGGCGGCAGGCGACGGCGCCGAGCAGGCGATCGCGCCGGCGGCGCCCTCTCCGGGCTCGAGCCCGACCGTGCTGATGTGGGTCAGCATGGCCAGCTCGTCCTGATACTCCTCGACGTCGATGCCGAGGGCGGCGGCGACCTCGGCGTCCTCCGGCGGGCGGCCCAGCTTCTGCTCGAGCGAGCGCATGGTCTCGCCCAGCTGGCGGGCCGAGCGGCGCGCGCTGCGCGACAGCGGGTCGCCGCGGCGCAGCTCGTCGATCACGGCGCCGCGCACCCGCTTGGTGGCGAAGGCGATGAACGGCTCGCCGCGCCCGGCGTCGTAGCGCTCGGCCGCCTCGGCCAGCCCGACCATGGCGGCGGACACCAGGTCCTCCGACGCGATCCAGGCCGGCGTGCGGCGCGCCACGCGCAGGGCCACGCGCCGCGCCATGGGCGCGAACTCGGCGATGAGCCGGTTGCGCTCGGCGGTCGACTTGGCGTTGACGGTTGCGTATGCCCTCATGCGTGCTCCGGTCAGCCGCCGGTGGCGCGGCGATCGCGGCTGCGTTGGAAGAAGTGGCCGGGGACGGGGTCGTCCTGCTCGCCGGACAGCACGTCGAGCCGGCGAGCGGCCAGGCGGATGGCGCGGCTGGCCGGCGAGTCGGGCCGCGACAGGACGATCGGCTCCCCCTCGGCCGCCGCGTCCGACACCGCCGCGTCGAACGGGATGGCCGGCAGCGGGACCAGGGTGAACTCGAGGAAGCGATTGACCAGCGAGGTGAGCCGGCCCACCACCTCGTCCGCCTCGTCCTGGTTGCGCACCCGGTTGGGCAGGACGTAGGCCCGTCGCACCTGCTGCTTGCGGCTCAGCACCTTGATGCAGGCGTAGGCGTCGGCCAGCGCGAGCGGCTCCGGCGTGGCCACCACGACCACGGTCGGCACCGCGCCGGCCATCTCGACCTGGTTCTTGCCGATGCCGGCGCCGATATCGATGATGAGCGTGTCGAAGCTGCCGGCCAGGCCGTCGATGGCGTCGAGCAGCCGCGTGCGCGCGTCGCCGTTCATGTTCTCGAGCTGGAAGCAGCCGTTCAGCGCGGGCAGGAGGTGGAGGCCGTGGGCGGGCACCAGGACCTCGTCGACCGGGAGGCCGTGCAGGACGTCGAGCGCGCTGCGATCGGGCGCCACTCCGAGCAGGAGGTTGAGGTCGGCCATGCCCATGTCGCCGTCGACCAGCAGCGCGCGGGCGCCCAGGCCGGCGTAGGTGACGGCGAGGTTGACCGCGACCGCGCTCTTGCCCACGCCCCCCTTGCCGCCGGTCACCGCGATCGCGCGCGGCCGGTGCGGCGAGATGGAGGTGATTCCCTCGTCGCGCAGCTGGCGCAGCTTGCCGGCCTGATCGAGTCGGTTCATGCGGTGCGAGACCCCGCCGGTCGGTTGTGGAGCGCGTAGTCGAGCAGCGCCGCGTCGTCGACGTCCTCCAGGTCCTCGGGCACCGCCTGGCCCATGGTGAGGTGGGCGACCGGGAGGCCGAGGCGCGCCGGGGCGCGCACCAGCTGGGCGAGGTCGTCGGCCTCGTCCAGCTTGGTGAAGAGCAGGCGATCGACCGACAGCGCGCTGCGGTAGCGCGCGGTCGCCTGATCCATGTAGGCCGGCGCGGACGGCGCCGGCAGGACCAGGTGGGTCTCGAGGCCCTCGATGGCCGACAGCGTGGAGGCCAGCTCGCTCTGGGCCAGCTGGTCGCGCGGGCTGCGCCCCGAGGTGTCGACGTAGACCAGGTCGCAGTCGACCAGCGAGTGGAGCGCGCGGGCCAGCTCGATCCGGTTGGTGGCCAGGAACAGCGGGGCCGGGATGAGCTCGGCGTAGACGCGCAGCTGCTCCTCGCCGCCGACCCGGTAGTCGTCGAGCGTGATGAGCCCGACCCGGAAGCCGCGCACCAGCGCGGCGCGGGCGGCCAGCTTGGCCACCGTGGTGGTCTTGCCGGCGCCGGTGGGCCCGATCAGCGCGACCACGCGGCCGCTCGACCGCGCGGTGAGGCGGGCGGTCCTGGCCACCTGCTCGAGCGGGGGCGGGGCGGGCGCTGCCGCGCCGGCGCCGAGCGCGTCGATGCTGCGCTTGAGCTCGGCCAGCTCGTGGCGCAGGGCGGCGCTGTCGGTGGGGTTCCCGCGGGCCATGGTGCGCAGCGCGCGCAGCTCGGAGCGGAGCGGCGCCATGATGCGCTCGACGTCCGCCTCGGCCAGGGCGGGCGGCTGGGTGCCGGATGGGTTCGCCGGCGGGGTCTCTGCGTCGGTCGCCTGGTCCACCTCGGTCACGGCGGTGATCTCGATGCCGGCGTCCACCACACCGCGGCGCAGCTCGCGGGTCGACAGGATGATCGCGTGCTCACCCAGCTCGCGCTTGGCCTGGGCCAGCGCGTCGCGCATGTTGGCGGCCTTGTACTTCGCGACTCTCATGCAGCACTCTCCTGCCCGCCGATGACGTTGTGGGTCACGAAGGGCACCGACGGGTCGATCTCGCGGTAGCTCAGCACGGTCAATCCAGGTACGTGGCGCTGCGCCACCGCCGCCACGGTGCGGCGGATGTCGGGCGCCACCACCAGGACCGCCGGCACATCCGACTCGACGGCCTTTCGGGTGTGCTCCTCGATCTCGCCCGTGAGCTTGGACAGAGCTCGTGCATTGCGCGTGCCGCCGTCGCGGAACATCTCCTCGGCACGCGGCGAGAGCACCAGCGCGCGCAGCTGCCCTCCGTCGGTGAGACTCTGGCGGGTGAGGCGCCGCGCGAGGCGCTGACGCACCTGCTCGGTCAACTCGCCAGGATCCTTCACCTGGCCCGCGTGGTCGGCGAGCGCCTCCAGGATGGTGCGCAGATCGCGGATGGAGACGTTCTCGCGCAGCAAGTTGCGGAGAACCTTGATGACGTCGCCGAGCGACATGAGGTGTGGGATCAGCTCCTCGACCACCTTGCCGTGGTGCTTGCCTGCCAGGTCGAGCAGCTCCTGCACCTCGCGCCGGCCGAGCAGATCGCCGGCATGTCGCCTGATGACTTCGGTGACGTGTGTCGCCACGACTGACGACGCGTCCACCACGGTGCAGCCGGCGGCCTCGGCGCGGCTGCGCTCCGACGCGCCGATCCACCTGGCCGGCAGACCGAACACCGGCTCGCGCGCCGCATCGCCCGGCAGGGAGGCGATGGCGCGACCCGTGGCATCGATGGCCATGAGGCGACCGGCGCGGATCTCTCCCTCTGCCACCGTCACGCCGGAGATGGAGATGCGGTAGCCGCCCGGGCGCAGGCGAAGATCATCGCGCACGTGGACCGGCGGCACGATGAGGCCGAGGTCGAGCGCGATGTGCTTTCGCAGGTCGGCGACGCGGGCGAGGATCTCGCCGCTCCTGCTGGCGTCGACCAGCGGCAGGAGGTCGAGGCCCACATCCAGCGACAGGAGCTCGACCGGCATCGCGGCCTCGATGTCGGCCCGCTGCGCCTCCGGGTCGTTGCGCGGGGGCAGGGCGGCGGCGCCCGGCGCGGCGCTGAGCTCGCCGGCCACGACCCCGCGCTCCGGCTGGGCGCCGGTGGCCCGCCTGGCCCCGAGCCAGCCGGCCACGGCCAGGCCGATGAAGACGAGGTGGGGCATGCCGGGCAGGAGCCCGATGAGGAGCAGGATGCCGGCCGCCACCTTGATGGGGCGCGGGCGCGAGAGCAGCTGGGTGCCCAGCGCGCCGGCCAGCTGATCGTCGCCGCTGCGCGTGATGAGCAGGGCGGCGCCGGTCGACACCAGGAGGGCCGGGATCTGGGTGACCAGGCCGTCGCCGATCGACATCGTGGTGTAGGCGTGGGCGGCGTCCCCGGCCGACATGCCCTTCTGGGCGATGCCGATGATCATGCCGCCGACGATGTTGATGGCGACGATGAGGATGCCGGCGACCGCGTCGCCGCGGACGAACTTGGAGGCGCCGTCCATGGAGCCGTAGAAGTCGGCCTCCTGCGCGACCGCCTCGCGGCGGGCGCGGGCGCGCGCCTCGTCGATGAGGCCGGCGTTGAGCTCGGCGTCGATCGCCATCTGCTTGCCGGGCATCGCGTCGAGGGTGAAGCGGGCGGCGACCTCGGCCACGCGGCCGGCGCCCTTGGTGATCACGACGAACTGGATGATGACGAGGATCACGAACACGACGAGGCCGACGACGAAGTTGCCGCCGACGACGAACTGCCCGAAGGAGTGGATGACCGCGCCCGCCGAGTCGGGCCCCTCGTGGCCGTGCAGGAGGATGCGCCGGGTGGACGCGACGTTGAGGCCGAGCCGGAAGAGGGTGAGGACGAGCAGCAGCGCGGGGAAGA
>DATFRY010000171.1:0-4785 GCA_035262925.1 Kofleriaceae bacterium
GAGCGACATGCCCGCCTCGCCCTGGAACCCGATCGCGCGTGCGCGCAGGCGCCGCGTCGTGCGGAACAGCGATTCCCAGGCAGCGCTGAACGCCTGCTGCGTGTCGACCGTCGTGGCCACGGCCGCACAATCTAGCGACACAACAATTAGGTCGCTAAGTATTTCTCGTGAACGAAGCGCTCAGGCCGTGGCCTGTACCTGCAGCCCGAGCTCCTCGATCGCCTGCTCGCGCATCTTGTACTTCTGCACCTTGCCGGTGACCGTCATCGGGAACTGGTCGACGAACTTCCAGTAGCGCGGGATCTTGTAGGTGGCGATGCGCCCCTTGCAGTGGAGGAGGAGATCTTCCTCGCTCGCCTGCACGCCCGGCTTCAGGCGGATCCACGCCATGACCTCCTCGCCGTAGCGGGCGCTCGGGACGCCGATCACCTGCGCCTCGCTGACGGCCGCGTGGGTGTGGAGATACTCCTCCACCTCGCGCGGGTAGACGTTCTCGCCGCCGCGGATGATGACGTCCTTGATGCGGCCGACGATGTTGACGTAGCCCTCCTCGTCCATGGTGGCCAGGTCGCCGGTGTGCATCCAGCCGCCCCCGTCGATCGCGCGATCGGTCGCCTCCCGGTCGCGCCAGTAGCCGATCATCACGCTGTAGCCGCGCGTGCACAGCTCGCCGGACGCGCCGCGCGGGGCGATCTTGCCGCTCACCGGGTCGACGATCTTCACCTCGACGTGCGGGTGGACGCGGCCGACGGTGGAGACCCGCTTGTCGAGCGGATCGTCGACCAGGCTCTGGGTCGACACCGGCGAGGTCTCGGTCATGCCGTAGCAGATGGTCACCTCGCGCATGTTCATGCGCGACTGCACCTTCTTCATCACCTCGACCGGGCACGGCGCCCCGGCCATGATGCCGGTGCGCAGGCTGGCCAGGTCGAACTCGGCGAAGCGAGGGTGATCGAGCTCGGCGATGAACATGGTCGGCACACCGTGGAGCGCGGTGCAGCGCTCGGACTGGACCGTCTCGAGCACCGCCAGCGGGTCGAACGCCTCGCCCGGCACGATCATCGCGGCGCCGTGCGTGGTGCAGGCCAGGTTGCCCAGCACCATGCCGAAGCAGTGGTAGAACGGCACCGGGATGCAGACGCGGTCGGCAGGTCCCAGGCGCAGGGTCTCGCCGACCAGGAAGCCGTTGTTGAGGACGTTGTGGTGCGACAGGGTCGCGCCCTTGGGGAAGCCGGTGGTGCCGGACGTGTACTGGATGTTGATCGGATCGTCGAACGAGAGCTCGGCCTCGCGCGCCGCCAGCTCCTCCTCGCTCGCGCCGCCGGCGCCGGCGGCCAGGAGCTCGGCCCAGTCGTCGTCGAGCACCAGCGCGCGCAGCCCCGGCAGGCGCGGCGCCACCTCCGCGACCATGGCGCGGTAGTCGGCGGTGCGAAACGCGGCGGCGTGGAGCAGCAGGCTGACCTCGGCCTGGCGCAGCACGTACTCCAGCTCCGACGTGCGATAGGCCGGGTTGATGTTGACCAGGATGGCGCCGATGCGCGCGGTCGCGTACTGCGCGATCACCCACTCGTGGCGGTTGGGCGACCAGATGCCGACCCGGTCGCCGGGCGCCACCCCGCGCGCCATGAGGCCGCGCGCCGCCGCCCCGGTCTGTTCCCACAGCTGCCGGTAGGTGGCGCGGTAGCCCTGCGAGCGCACCACCAGCGCGTCGCGCTCGCCGTGCGCGAGCACGGTGCGTCGCAGGTTGTCGCCGATCGTCTCTCCCAGCAGCGCGGAGGTGCTGGGACCGCTGGCATAGGACGCATTCATGCCGCGATGGTGCCACCGGGCGCCTCGCCGAGGAAGCAACTCCTCGCCTCGCGCTCCCGGCCCGCCACGCCGGCGCCACGCCGGGGTTGACGGCCGGCCCGGCGCCGCGCTACATGACCATGACGTTATGCAACCGATCGGTTATGGTCGGCCAGGCGACACGGGACAGGAGGAGAACCATGAAGCACGCGCTCGAGCTCACGGCCGAGGGTGACCGCGAGATCGTCATGACCCGCTCGTTCAGCGCTCCGCGCCAGCTGGTCTTCGACGCCTGGACCCGGCCGGAGCTGCTCAGGCGCTGGCTGGGCGTGGTCGGCGGCTGGCGGCTGGCCGAGTGCGAGATCGATCTTCGAGTTCCCGGCGCGTTCGTCTACGTCTGGCGCGGTCCGGGCAGCCCCGGTGAGATGGGGCTGCGCGGCACCTTCCGCGAGATCGTGGTGCCCGAGCGCATCGTCACCGTCGGCGCCTTCGACGAGCCCTGGTACCCGGGCGGCGAGACCAACACGCTGACCCTGGTCGAGCACCGCGGCGAGACCACGCTCACCAACCGCGTGCTCTACGACTCGAGAGAGGCGCGCGACATGGTCCTCCGCTCGCCCATGGAGCAGGGCCTGGCCACCGGCTACGATCTCCTGGACGAGGTGCTGGCGGCGCTGCCGGGCCGCTGACGCCCGCGAGGCGACGGCGCCCTGCCGCTCGTGTCATGATGGCGGCCGTGCGGCGGCGACTGCGCTGGTTCGGGTTCCTCGCCGCGGCCGCGTGGATGCTCCTGTCTCCGGCCTGGGTGCAGCTGTTCGGCGGCAGCTCCGGCGGGGTGGTGCGGGCCTGGCAGATGTTCCACCTGCGCGGCGCCGGCATCTGCTCGGTGCGCTTCGACGACCGCGGCGAGCGCATCGACCGCTACGCGGTGCTCGGCGTCGACCGCGCGCGGGCGCCGGCCAGGTTCCGCCGCATCGGCGATGAGGAGCAGGCGCGCGCCATGGGCCGCCGGCTGTGCGGCGCGCGCGGGCCCGGCGCCGACGTGCGCGCCCTGCTGCGCTGCGGCGAGCGCCGGGGCCTGCGCACCATCCTCGACCGCGAGGAGAACCTGTGCGCCCGCTGATCGCGGCGCTCGAGCGCGCGCTCGACCGCGAGGCGTCGACCCGTCCGGCCGCGCTCCTCCGCATCGGGCTCGCCGCCATCACGCTGGTCCGCTTCGCCGAGCACCTCACCTTCCGCGACAGCACGGACCTCTTCCGCCTGGCCGTGATGGCCGGCTTCTGGCTGGGCGCGCCCGCCATGCTGGTCGGCTGGCGCTCGCAGGCGGCGTCGGCGCTGACCGCGATCGCCGTCGTCGCCGGCGCGGCACGCCTGGCCACCGAGCAGAACGGCTGGAACCACCACCACGTCTACCTGCTCGTGGTCGCCATCGTCTGCGTCGCGATCACACCCTGCGGCCGCTCCTGCTCGATCGACCGCTGGCGCGCGCTGGCCCGCGCCGAGCGGAGCGGCGCCCCGCCGCCGCCCGAGCGCGGCCTGGTCTGGGCCCAGTACCTGATCGCGGTCCAGCTCACCGCGGTCTACCTGTGGGGCGCGATCGACAAGTGCAACCCGGGCTGGCTGCACGGCGACAAGCTGCAGGCCCAGCTCCTGTTCTACATCTTCGACTCCGATCCGCCCGACCTGCCCGGCTGGGGTGCGCTGATGGCCGCGCTGTCGATCGGCACGGTCGCGCTCGAGCTCGCGCTCGCGGTCGGCCTGTGGTTCCGTCGCGCGCGCCGCTGGCTCATCCCGGCCGGCGTCGCCTTTCACATCACCATCTATGTGTCGCTGCCGGTGACCGTCTTCTCGGCCCTGTCCTGCCTGCTCTACCTGGCCTACGTCGACCCGGACGAGGTGCACCGCGCGATCGATCGGCTGACCGGCCCCTGAACCGGGAAGCGCGCGAAACGGCGGCCCGGGGGCTGTTCGGCGCCGATCAGATGCTGCATCTTCCCAGTGCAGATGGCCGATCCGATCCGCGAACACACCCACTCGCACTGCTCGCACCACGAGCACGGGGCGCAGGGGCCGGACGGGTCGGGGCACGGCGGCCATGCGGCTCCGACCCGCGCGCATGCTCACGGGGCCGGCGCGCGGCGCTGGATCTGCCCGATGGATGCGGACGTGGCGGCGGACCGGCCGGGCGCCTGCCCGCGCTGCGGCATGGCCCTCGAGCCGGCCAGCCCCGCGCCGGCCGCGGTCCGCTGGACCTGCCCCATGCACCCGGAGATCGTGCGCGGCCAGCCGGGCAGCTGCCCCATCTGCGGCATGGCGCTGGAGCCGCTGGTCGAGACCGCCGAGGCGGACAACCCGGAGCTGGTGGACATGCAACGCCGGCTCCGGCTGAGCGCTCTCCTGACCGCGCCGCTCTTCGCCATGACGATGGGCCCGATGGTGACCGGCTCGCCGCTCGTCCCTGCCCTGGCCGGCCGCGCCCGCTCCGCCGTCGAGCTTGCGCTGGCCACGCCGGTCGTGCTGTGGGGCGGCTGGCCGTTCCTGGTCCGCGGCTGGCGCTCGGTGCGGACCTGGAACCTCAACATGTTCACCCTCATCGCGCTCGGCGTGCTGGTGGCCTACGCGTCGAGCGCGCTGGCCGCGATCGCGCCCGGCCTGGTGCCGCCCGCGTTCCGGCCGCACGGCGAGGTGCCGCTCTACTTCGAGGCCGCGGCGGTCATCGTGACGCTGGTCCTGCTCGGCCAGGTGCTCGAGCTGCGCGCCCGCGGCCGCACCGGCGCCGCGATCCGCGCGCTGCTCGCCCTGGCGCCGGCCACCGCGCGCCGCATCTCCGCCGCCGACGGCCGCGAGGAGGACGTCCCGCTGGCAGGCGTCCAGGTCGGCGACCTCCTGCGCGTTCGGCCGGGCGAGAAGGTGCCGGTCGACGGCCAGGTCACCGAGGGGCGCAGCGCGGTCGACGAATCGATGGTGACCGGCGAGCCGGTGCCGGTCGAGAAGCTG
>DATFRY010000172.1:0-3452 GCA_035262925.1 Kofleriaceae bacterium
CCTCCTCGGGAGAGACGGCGTCGCCCGGGTGAGCGATTTCGGTGTCGCTCGCATCGTGGGCGAGGCGGGGGGCGCCCTCCCGGAGGACGGCGTGGACGAGGAGGGCAGCGTCACGCGCACCGGCGGCGTCGGCACGGCGGGCTACATCGCGCCCGAGATCCTCCGCCACCAGCCGGCCGACGGGCGCGCCGACCAGTTCAGCCTGTGCGTCGCGCTCCACGCGGGGCTCCACGGCGAGCGGCCGTTCGCGCCGCTGGACGGGACGCGGCGGCTGGCCGAGACACTGGGCGAGCCGCGGGCGCCGCGCCGCCGGGTCGCGCCGCGGTGGCTGCAGCGGATCGTCCTCCGCGGGCTGGCCGCCGATCCGCGCGATCGCTGGCCCTCGATGGCCGCGCTGGCGTCGGCCATCGAGCGAGGACTCGGCCGGCGGCGGCGCGCGATCGCCGTCGCGGTGGCGGCGCCGATCGCGGTCGCGGTCGCGGCCGTCGTGGCGCCGACGCGGCCGGCGCCGGCTCCGGCCCCCGACTGGTCGCCGGTCGTGATCGCGCGCGACAGCGGGGAGACGCCCGAGCTGGTGGCGCTCTCGCCCGATGGGACCACGCTCGCGACGATCACGCCGTCGGTGGCCTGGGTGGAGCCGCGCGACGGCGCCGGTCCCCGTCGCCGCGTCCACCTTCCACTTTCCGGCCAGCCGGCGCTGTGCAGGCTGTCGCGAGCCGGTGAGCTGCTCTTCTGCAGCTTCCAGGTGCCGGGGGGTGGGTTCGAGATCTGGGCCGTCGACGTCGTGACCGGTCGGGCCGCGCGCCGCGCCCCGCCGAGCGCGGCGCCGGCCCTCCGGCCGATGGACGAGTTCGACGTCGACTCCGACGGCCGGGTCCTGTTCCCGGTCGCCGGCGGCAACGCGGCCTGGTGGGTGGACCGGACCGGCGCCGCCCGGCGTGCGGTCACGGCCGAGGCCCCCGACAAGATCGTCCAGACCGTCTGGTCGCCCGACGGCGCGCGCATCGCCCTCAACATCGTGTCTCCGGCGGGAGACCGCCTGGCGATCGCGAGCACGGGCTCCGGTGCCGTCGAGGTGGTGTCGCGCCGCCGCTGCCAGGCGATCGGATGGCTGACGGCTCGTTCGCTCGTGTGCGCCCAGCGGAACACACGCAACGTCGTCCTCGTCGAGCTCCTCCTCGCCGCCGGCGGAGGCGCGGCGGAGGAGCGGGTTCGCTATGACGGACCCGAGTACCAGTCCCTGGCCTGGTTCCACTCCTCTCCCGCAGGCGTCCTGTTCGGCTCCTCTGGCGTCGACATGCACATGGGCCTCCTCGCTCTCGACCCGCCGGGAGAGGGGCAGAAGGTGCGACCGATCTCGTCGGGCGGCATCACGGACCTCCCGGCCGCGGGCTGGACATCGTCCGGATCGCTCATCTTCGGCGCCCATGTGCAGGGACACCTGCGCATCATGCGCAGGCTTCCGGACGGCGCGATCGAGACCGCACGCGCAGGTGCCGCCGCCGAGGTGCCGCTCGCGGTGCTCGGCGAGACCATCCTGTTTGGCCGGTTCCCGGGCGGCGAGACCACGATCCCGTTCATCGATCCTCCCATCGGGCGGAGGTACCCCGACGGTGAGCTGTTCCGGCTCGTTCCTGGCGCCGCGCCGCGCTCGCTGGGAAGGACGCGCGGCTTCCTGACCCTGCTCTGCGCGGGCGGCCGCGCCCCTCCGTGCCTCCTGGCGGAGCACTCCGGCGACGATGCGATCGCGATCGACTGGGACCCCGAGACGGGCGCTCGTGGTCGAGAGCGGGCGCGCTGGTCATTGACCACGTACGGCGGCAGGAGCGGCTCGCTCTCGCCCGATGGGCACACCCTGGCCCAGGTCCAGCGGTTCTTCGGCAATGGCGAGATCTCCCTCCTCGATCTGACGAGCGCCGATCAGCGCCGCCGGCGCGTCGCGCTGCCGGGGGCGTACTTCTGGGGCACCGGATGGCAATCGGACGGCACGCTCGTCGCGATGACAACTCGGCCCCGACGGCATCCGCCTCGTGCGTGTCCACGTCGATGACGCGAACACCATCGAGACGGCCGCCGTCGTCACGTCGCCGGACGAGCCCTTGACCTCGGCGGGAGACTTCCGTATCGCGGCCGACGGAAGGACCGCTGCCATCCTGGCGGTGGACTCGCACGCGACCTACTGGTGGATCCCGCACGCGGCCGATTGATCGCCGATCAGAGCCTGCGCAGGTAGGCGAGCAGGGCAGGGACCTCGGCGTCGGTGAACGGGCGGTCCTGCACCGGAGGCACCACGCCCGGCTGCGTGGTGAGGATGGGGGCCGCGGGAGCATTGATCGCGACTCGCTTGAAGAACTGCTTGTAGTGCTCGAGCACCGCCTCGAGCGTGGTGGCGCTGTTGTTGCTGAAGTAAGGCGCGGTCCGGCTGATCCCGTGCAGGCTCGGGATGTCCATGTGCCCGATGTCGCCCGGACCGCCGGGCGCGGGGTAGCCGGTCAGGAGCAGGCGACCCGGATCCGAGGTGGTGAGCCTCGTGACGCAGGGCGGCTGGGGAGCGGGCCCACCGCACGGGGTGCCGGTCGGGGCGACGCCGCTGTTGGTGATCTCGTAGGTCCTCACGTTCTTCATCTGGCTCGCGCTGCAGGGCGCGAACGAGAAGCGCGGCGGAACCGCGGTGTCGACCGGCCTGGGACACGCGGTCGAGATGTCGTGGTAGCGGAAGATCGCGGTCGGCGTGCCCTCGATGCCCTGCTGGATCGGCGTGCTGCCGCTGGGGTGATCGGCCAGGTTGCCGTGGCACTGCGCGCAGGCCCGGTTGAAGACGACCTTGCCCTGCGTCTCGAGCTCGTCGAGGACCGGATCGGGATCCGGCAGCGTGCAGCCGGCCGCCATCGCGTCGGAGAGAGTCCTGACCCCCTCGGACGAGAACTGGGTGCTCTGGAAGGCGGCCACGTCGTCCAGCCAGCTGGCCGGCGGGTCGACCGCGACCGACGCGTGGTTGCGGAGCGCGCCGAGCGCCTGGTTCTGCAGCGTGTCGATCCTTCCGTCGAGCTGGTAGCCTCCGGTCAGGTTCGGCCCGCGCGCGGCCAGCGGAGCGACGCCGTCCGGGCCCGTGATGTCGACGTCGAGGATGGACGGGACCGCGCGCCACACGTCGGCGACGGTCTCGGTGGTCGGGCGCGCCGATGCCGGGCACGGAACCGTCGACCCGCAGTCGAGGAGCACGACGTTCGGGGGCAGCGGGATGGTGACCCGGACGAGCCCGTTCTCGATGAGGTTGGTGTAGTCGTGCGCGGCCGCGCCGTTCTCGCGGAAGTCGTCGGCGTCGATGGGCCGGAACAGCGGATCGTCCTCGCCCGAGCTCATCATCTCGTCGAACCGCGCGCGCGCGGCGGCCGGGGTCAGCTGGAAATGCTCCGAGTCCATGTGGCAGTCGGAGCAGGCCCGCCCGTTGC
>DATFRY010000173.1:0-27696 GCA_035262925.1 Kofleriaceae bacterium
GCCGGCGCGCTCGATGCGCCGCTCGCGCCGCCGCCCGCGCGCGCGTCGCCCGCGGCCGAGCCGCGCGGAAAGTCCGGCAAGGCGAAAGGGCGCTGAGTGACCGCGCTGCGACGCCTGCGCTGGAGCGACCCGGACTTCGGCGAGCGGCGCGCGGAGCTGTGCCGGCGGGGCGCGGCCGATCGCGCCGCGGACGATCCGGTCGAGGCCGCCGTCCGGACCATATTAGATGATGTGCGCCGGCGCGGAGACGCCGCCGTTCGCCACCACACCGAGGCGCTCGACCACCGCTCGCCCGACCCCGCGACCGGCAGCTACGAGATCGCGGCCGAGAGGTGGCACGCGGCGGCCAGGGGCGTGGCGTCCGACGTCGCGCGCGCGCTCGAGCGCGCGGCCGGGCGCATCGCGGCCTTCCACCGCCCGCAGCTGCCCGAGCCGTACGAGGTGGAGCGGGGCGCGCTGGCGCTGCGCACGGTGCCGCTCGACCGGGTCGGCGTGTACGCGCCGGGCGGCACCGCGCGCTATCCGTCGTCGGTGCTGATGGCCGCGGTGCCGGCGCGCATCGCCGGCGTGCGCGAGATCGTGCTGGTCACGCCGGACGCGTCGGCCGAGGTGCTGCTCGCCGCGCGCCTGGGCGGCGTCAACCGCGTGTTCGAGCTCGGCGGCGCGCAGGCGATCGCGGCGCTCGCCCACGGCACCGAGACCGTGCCGCGGGTCGACAAGATCGTCGGGCCCGGAAACCAGTGGGTGGCCGCGGCCAAGCGCCTCGTGTTCGGGCTGGTCGACATCGACTCGGTGGCCGGGCCGTCGGAGGTGATGATCGCGGCCGACGGCGGGGCCGATCCGCGCTGGATCGCGGCCGATCTCCTGGCCCAGGCCGAGCACGACGTCGAGGCGCACCCGGTCCTGGTGGTCACCGACGAGCGCCTGGTCGACCGGGTCGAGGCCGAGCTGCAGGCACAGCTGGCCGACCTTCCGCGCGCCGACATCGCGCGCGCGGCGCTGTCGCGGCACGGCGCCGCGGTGGTGGTGGCGTCGGTGGAGGACATGGTCTCGCTGGCCGACGACTACGCGCCGGAGCACCTGGAGCTCCTGGTGGCCGGGGCCGAGAAGCTGGCCAGCCGGGTGCGCCACGCCGGCGCCGTGTTCGTCGGCCCCTACTCGCCGGAGGCGGCGGGCGACTACCTGGCCGGCCCCAACCACGTCCTCCCCACGGCCGGCTCCGCGCGCTGGGCGTCGCCGCTCGGCGTCTACGACTTCGTCAAGCGGGTCACCGTCATCCACTACCGGCGCGATGATCTGGAGGCCCAGTGGCAGGACATCGCGCGGCTCGCGCGGGTCGAGGGCCTGGAGGCGCACGCCCGCTCGGTCGCCGCGCGCTTCGCCTCGGCGGAGGCGGCGGCCGCGCTGGACGAGGCGGGCGGGCCCGCGGGCGAGCGAGCCGACGAGCGCGGGCCGCGCGGAGACGAGCGCGGCGACGAGGCGCGGCGTGGCTGACGCGAACCGCCCCGCGAAGGGCGCCGCGACGAGGTCCGCGCCGGCCGCGCTGCCGGCCGACGAGCTCGCGCGCGCGCTGGTGCGCGAGGAGCTGCGCTCGTTCCCCGTCTACAGCGTGCCGCACCCGGCCGGCGTCGCGATCAAGCTCGACGCCAACGAGCTGCCGCTGCCGCTGCCGGCCGAGGTGGCCGCCGAGCTGGCGAGCGAGCTGGCCCGGGTCGAGCTCAACCGCTACCCCGACGCGGACCAGTCGGAGCTGCGCGCCGAGATCGCCGCCACCCTCGGGGTGGCGCCGGGCACGCTGGTCCTGGGCAACGGGTCCGACGAGATCATCGGCCTCCTGGTCACCTGCTTCGCGCGCCCGCGCCCCGGCCGCGCGCGCGCCGCGGTGGCCTACCCGGTGCCCAGCTTCGCCGTGTTCGGCGGCGCCGCGCTGGCGGCAGGGTGCGAGGCGGTCGAGATCCCCCTCGAGGAGGACTTCACGCTCGACTTCGCGGTGGTCGAGCGCGCGCTGGTCGCGGCGCGGCCCAACCTGGTCTTCTTCGCGCGGCCCAACAACCCGACCGGCACGCTGTGGCCGGCGCGGCAGGTGGCCGAGGTGGCGCGCGCCCACCCCGACGTCCTCGTCGTGTCCGACGAGGCCTACGCCGCCTTCGCCGGCGACAGCATGATCGGCCTGGTCGCGGAGCTGCCCAACCTGCTCGTCATGCAGACGCTGTCCAAGACCGGGCTGGCCGCGCTGCGCATCGGCGTCCTGCATGCGGCGCCCGCGCTGCTGGCCGAGATCGAGAAGGTGCGCATGCCATACAACATCGGCTCGCTCAACCAGCGCGCGGCGGCGTGGATCCTGCGCCACTGCGGGCCGCTCATGGCCGAGCGCTGCGCGGCGGTGGTGCGCGAGCGCGAGCGGGTGGCGGCGGCGCTGGCTGCCATGGCCGGCGTGCGCGCCTTCCCCAGCCAGGCCAACCTGATCTTGTTCCGGGTCGGCCAGCCGGGCGATGGCCGCGCCACCCGAGCGTGGGAGGGCATGTGCCGCCGCGGCGTCCTGGTGCGCTCGTTCGATCGGCCGGGCCCGCTGTCCGGCTGCCTGCGCGTCACCATCGGCAGCGCCGACGAGAACGATCGGTTCCTGGCCGCGCTCTCCGACTCGCTGGCCGGCTCGCCCGCCGGCTCGCCCGCCGGCTCGCCCGCCGGATGAGGCGCGGCCTCGCCCGGGCCCGCGCGCTCGCCCCGGCCGCCGCCCTCGCGCTCGTCCTGTGCGCGGGATGCCCGCGTCTGCCGCCGCCGGCGCCGCGGCCATCGGTCTCGCTCGACCGACTCGAGCGCGCGGCGGCGCCCGGCCAGTGGCGCGCCCGCCTGCGCGTGCACAACCGCGGCGCCGCCGGCCTGGTCGTCGCCGCCGTCGACTGGGAGCTGGTCGCCGGGGAGCGCCCGCTCCTGCGCGGCCGCTCGCCCGCCCACCTGGCGCTCGCGCCCGACCAGCGCGCCGTCATCGACGTGGCGCTCGCCGTGCCGGCCCCGGTCGACGACGAGCTGCGCAGCGCGACCACGTCCGGCGGCCGCCTGCGCATTCGCGGCATGGTGCACCTGGTCGACCCCGGCGGCGGGGAGGGCGCGCCCGCGCCGTTCGACGAGGCCGCCGCCCCGCCGTGAGCGGCGCGCTCGCCGCGATCAGTCGACGTCGTTCTCGGCCGGGTCGTAGACCGCGACGAACCCCTCGCTCAGGCTGTTCGCCTGGACCGGGCCGGCTCCGAAGTCGGCCCGCCCACCAAAGCGGCCGGTGACCGCGAGGCGACCCTCGGGCGAGAGATCGACGGCGTCGGCGTAGCCCTGGTCGCCCGACTCGCGCGGAGCGACCGCCATCCGCTGCGCGTCGACGATGTGGCCGGCGAGGTCGTAGCGCGCGACATAGGCCCCCTCGAGCGCGATGTCCAGGTCGTCGCAGTCGCCGCCGTGGCTCGCGAAGCTCTCCTGCGTCGACCCCGCGACCACCACCTGGTCGCCGTCCAGCACCAGCGCGTCAAAGCCACCGAAGCCAGTGTCGCCGACGGCCGCGGGCAGGTCGTCCAGCGCATGCAAATTGACCACCGTCCCGCCGGCGTCCAGGTCGGCCAGGAAGTATACGAGATCGTCGTCCGGCGCCTCGAGCGTGAGCTCATCCATCTGCAGGCTGCCGCTGAAGAACCCGGCGACGAGCAGGTGGCCGCCCGGGGTCACATCCATACTCCTCCCCGACGGGTGGCTCAGCCCCGCGGCCTCGTTGAAGGTGCGGAGCCAGGTGCACGTTCCGTCCGGCTCCAGGCGGGCGACGTAGGTCCCGTAGCTCCCGTCGATGCCCGGGGCGTGCCTGTCCCCGACCGTGACGTCGCCGCCGGAGAAGTCGCCGCGAAGTGCGATCCCGCCGTCCGGCATCAGGCTCATGTCGTTGACAGTCTGTATCGGACCGAGAGAGGTCACGATCTGGTTGACCCCGGCCGGGATCCTCCACGCGACGTCCCCGAGGGCGTCGAGCCGGACCACGACGCCGCCGGTGATGCCCGGGCCCCCGCCGTCGGGCGCGGGTCCGCTGGTCGTGGCCCCGCTGAGCACGACGCCGCCGTCCGGCAGGGCGAGCAGGCCGAGCGGGGTGACCAGGGCCTCGTTGCCGTCGGTGGCGTCGAGGGCGCTCGTCTGGACGAGCGATCCATCCGCGGCGTACCACTGGAGGAAGCTCCGCCCGCTGAGGGCGGCGTTCGGGGGCTCGATGACGTTCGTCATCGTGGTGATGGCGACGACGAGGCGGCCGTCGTCCAGCGCATCCATGGCGTCGATGGAGGTCTGGACGTCCACGATGCGATCCCCGCCGTCGCCGTCCGGCAGCGCGTCGCCGAGCAGGCTCTCACCGTCGATCCGGTGGCTCCACATCATCGTCCCGTCGGCGGCGAAGCGGGCCAGATAGCCCGTCTCCTCGGTGATGTCGGGGTCGTCGACCGGGTAGAGGTTTCCGGCGACGGCCACGCTGCCGTCGGACACCCAGGCGACCTCGGTGTAGTCGGCGTAGGTCGGACCGCCGGTGGCGGCCCAGCTCAGGGCCGCCGGCGCCGCATTCGACGGCGGGGGACCAAGCACGTCGAGCTGGAGGTCCACCCCAGAGCTGCAGCCGGCCGCGATGAAGAAGAGTGTGAGGGGGAGCGGGAGCGAGAACGCTCTGGTCATCGTCATCATGGCCATGAGTCGTCGCGCCGCCGCGCCCTCGTCACCGATTCAGGCCGATCCGGCAGAAATTGTCCAGCGGCGGCGATGGCGCCCCCCGCGGGACCTGCGGGCTGAGGCCGCCGGTCCGCGATCTGTGGCGCGCGCGTCAGTTCCGCCAGGAGTCGTCGAGCGTGATCGCGCACTCGGCGCCGGTCGCGACCACGCGGTTGGCGCCGTTCTCCCAGATGACGCCGCCGCCGTCGACCCGCTTGATGTACTTGTACTCGAACGTGGTGCCGGCCGGCAGCTGCACCGTGCCGCGCCAGATCGGGTAGGTGGCCGACGACAGGGGGAAGGCCGCGGTCGGCTCCCAGTTGCCGAGCGCGGGCTGGTCGCCGGCCACGAACACGTTCTCGCCGAAGATCGTCGTGACGTCGGCGGCGAAGGTGACCGCCACGCTCGTGCAGCCGCCGCCGCCGCCCTCGACCATCGCGCCGGTGTGGATCGCCAGCATCGAGCTCGGCGCCACCGTCGCGGTGAGCTGGCCGGACCCGTCGACCGTGTAGGTCGCGCCGCTGCAGCTCTCGCCGTCGAAGTCGCCGTTGGCCACGTCGCAGTAGGTGCCGGCCGGCAGGCCGGTCTGGAACGTGCGGCCGAGCGCGCCGCCGTTGCGGTTGAAGACCACGAAGCCGGCCGCGCCGCGGCCGAAGGCGATCTGGTTGGACCCGTTGTCCCACCAGTGATTCACGTCGGTACCGTGCACCTGGTTGTGGAAGCCGACCATGTTGGCGGTCGTGCGCGCGCGGTGCTCGCACACCCATCCGCTGCCGCAGGCGACCGGCGTGGTCGTCCCGGCGCCGTCGGCCGGCGGTCCCTGGTCGGGGCCGCTGAAGTCGAAGCTCGACATGACCTGCGGCGTGCCGTGCGGGAACGCCAGCATGAACGCCTCGGCCAGCGCGTAGGCTGCCCCGTCCTTGTAGGTCAGGCGCGCGCGGCCGTTGCGCTGGGTGTCGTGGTTGTCGATGAAGACGATGGCGTCGTCGCCGGCCAGCGCCATCTGGCCCGCCAGCTGGTCGAGGTTGGCCATGTTTCCGTCGCGGAAGCCGTTGCCGACCACGTCGCCGTAGCGGAACTCGGTCACGTCGCCGATGCCGATGTACTCGGTCGGGCTGATCTCGCCAGGTCCGCCCTCGATGACCTCGTTGTAGATGATGGGCGGCTGCTGGAGGCCGCCGAAGATCGCGGCCAGGTCGGCCACGTCCATGTGCTTGGCGGCGTCGACCCGGAAGCCGTCCACGCCGAGCGACATGAGGTCCTCGAGGTAGGCGGTGAGGCGGCCGCGCACCGCGCCCGTGTCGGTGGCCAGGTCGGCCAGGTCGACGAGCTCGCAGTGGCGCACCTCGAAGTGGTCGTTGTAGTTCTGGATGTCGTCGTTGCCGTTCCTGCCGCAGTGGTGGAAGTCGGCCGCCGTGTACGGGACGGCGGGATAGTCGTAGTGGGTGAAGCTGGAGCCGGCGCTGCCCGGCGCGGGCGAAGCGCCGCCCGCGGTGTGGTTGAGCACCGCGTCGACGTAGATCTTCACGCCGGCGGCGTGGCACGCCTGCACCATGGCCGCGAAGCCGTCGCGGTCTCCGCGGCGCGTGACCAGCTGGTAGCTGACCGGTTGGTAGTCCTGCCACCAGGGGAAGCCGCGGTCGGGCAGGACGACGTGCTCCTGCGGCGGCGAGACCTGGACGCCGCCGAAGCCGAGCGGACCGAGCACGTCGGTGCACTCGCCGGCGACCGAGGCCCACGGCCACTCGAACAGGTGGACGATGACGTCGCGCGGCCCCGGGTTGGGATCGGCGGCGTCGGCGCCGGCGCCGCCGCCCGACAGGGCGGGAGACTCGTCGCCGCCATCCGCGTCGCCGGCCGCGCAGCCCGCGGCGGCGGCCGTAGCGATGACGAGGGCCGGAGCGAGGGCGAGATTCGATGCTCGGTTCATGGTCGTGGTCATTGTCAGCGCTCGATGAGGAGGAGCAGGGAGCGGCCGGCCAGGTCGTAGGTGGCGCCGCCCAGCTGCTGCTCCTGGCCGGGGTCGACGAAGTTGCCCTGCGACTCCATCCACGCCGCGGTGTCGCCGACGCGGAACCAGCTCTTGCCGGCGCGCGGGGCAGGCAGGGTGGCCGTCACCACGCCCGACCAGCCGTTGTAGCCCACGTAGATGCTGGCGGCGTCGTCGCCGGCCGGGCCTCCGTCGATGCGGAAGGCGAGGAAGTGCTTGCTCGGGTCGCCCATGTACGCGCCGCTGGCCTCGGCGCCCGCGTCGGTCAGCCACGTGATGTCCTTGAGGCCGCCCGGGCCCGGATCGCCGGTGAAGAAGGCGGTCCGCCGCAGGGCCGGGTGCGCGCCGCGGAAGATCATGAGCCGGCGCGCGAAGGCCAGGAAGCTCGCGTTGGAGCCGGCGTCGGCCCAGTCGAGCCAGTTGCGGTCGGAGTCGACGTTGTAGGCGTTGTTGTTGCCGAACTGCGTCCGGTACATCTCGTCGCCGCCGGTGAGCATCGGGACGCCGGCCGACAGCATGACGAAGGCGAGGCCGTTGCGCGCCGCCTGGCGCTGGAGAGCCGCGTCTCCGCCCTGGTCCCACGACACGTTGTTGTTCTCGCCGCCGTCGGACGGCCCGAACGGCCACGGCTGGTCGTTCTGCTTGGCGTCGAACGAGTAGAGGTCGCGCAGGGTGAAGCCGTCGTGTGCGACCATGAAGTCGATCGAGCTGGCCGGCCGGCGGCCGTCGTCCTGGTAGAGGTCGCTCGAGCCGGCGAAGCGCGTGGCCAGCTGGCCCGGCGTGACGTCGGTGACGCCGAGCTTGTTCTGGTCGGCGCGCAGCGTGTCGCGGAAGATGCCGTTCCACTCCGACCAGCCGGCCGGGAAGTCGCCCACCCGATAGGTGCCGGGGCCGATCGCCCACGGCTCGGCGATGAGCTCGACGCCGTCGCCGCCGCCGCCCGGCCGGACCGGCAGCTCGGCGGCCGCGCGGTTGAGCGCGTTGCCGGGGTCGTCGCGGTCGAACTGGAAGCAGCCCCGCGCGCACGAGTTGCCCAGCACCGAGGCCAGGTCGAAGCGGAAGCCGTCCACCCCGAGCGAGTCCTTCCAGTGGGCGAGCGAGTCGATCATGAGATCGACCGCGATGTCGGTCGTGGTGTTGAGATTCGCGCCGATGCCGGTGTTGTCGAAGAACTTGTGCGCGTCGTCGGCCAGCTCGTAGTAGCTGGCGCTGTCGAGCCCGCGCATGCTGAAGAGCGACGTCACGTCGCCGGCGCCGTCGGTGGTGCCGGCCTCGGCCGAGTGGTTGTAGACCACGTCGATGAAGACCTTGATGCCCTCCGCGTGGAACGCCTGCACCATCGCGCGGAACTCGCGGCTGGGGCCGCCCGGCGATCGGTCGGCCGCGTAGCGGCGGTCGGGCGCGAAGTAGGCCAGGGTCATGTAGCCCCAGTAGTTGTCGCCGGCGGTGCTCTCGACGACGTCGTTGGCGTCATTGGTCGTCTCCTGGACCGGGAGAAACTCGACCGCGGTGACGCCGATCGAGCGCAGGTAGTCGGCCTTGCGCGCGGCGCCGGCGAAGGTGCCGCGCTCGCCGGCCGGCACCGACGGGTCGGCATTGGTGAAGCCGCGGACGTGCACCTCGTAGACGACGTCGTCGGACAGCGCGCGGGTCGGCCGGGCGCCCACGTCGCCGCCCTCGTCGGCGAGCACGATGCCCTTGGGCGCGAGCGGCCCCGAGTCCTCCAGCCGGTGCGCCGGTCCGGTCTGGAAGACCGCCCCGCTCGCGTTCGACGGGTTGATCGGGTCGTGGCTGATCTCGAGCGCGTAGGGGTCGAACAGGAGCTTGTTGGGGTTGAAGCGGTTGCCCTGATCGTCGACGTCGGCGGCGAAGCCGGCCCCCGAGCCCGGGGTCCAGCTCGTGTCGAAGGTCCAGTTGGGGCCCCAGGCGCGGTAGCCGTAGTAGATCGTGTCGGACACGCCGCGGTCGCGCAGCTCGGCCACCGGCACCGTGACCGAGAAGCGATCGCCGCCCTCGCTGGCGAGCGTGTAGCGCGCGCGCTCCGCCTCGCCGAGCGGCGCGTCGTACACCCATACCTCGATGCGCGTGGCGCGGGCCGAGCGCACGCGGAACGTGACCGCGCTCATCGCGCCGTCGAAGTGCGCGCCCAGGTCGCCGCTGGCGGCGGTCTCGGATCCATCGCTGCCTTCCTCCTGCGCTGCTCGCGTCGGGTCGTCGGTCGGCGCGCATGCGGCGGCGAGCGCGACCGCGAGGAGCGGGAGGAGAGACGAGAGCGCGAGCGGGCGAGTAGCTGTCATCGGCGAGGCACCTGGAGGGCGAACGAAGACGAGGGCGGCAGGAGCGAGGGTGCGCGAGCGAGAGCGAGGGTGCGCGAGCGAGAGCGAGGGCGCGAGCGAGCGAGGGCGCGAACGAGCGTGAAAGCGCGAAACCGAGGCGAGAGAGTGCGCGACTTCGAGTCGTTTTGCGTAACGCAAATGACGTGGCTCGCGCTAGTCTCCGCACGAACCATGCCGCGCTCGCCGCTTCGCCACGGCGGCGCACGTCACGCGGAGGACCATCGTGTACGGGGCGAGGTAATGCCCGGACATCTCGTGAAGGAGCCGCTCGCAATGCTGGCAGGGGACGGAACGCCGCTGCGGGCCCGCAGCAGCGAGGACGACGAGCAGGCGACCCAGAATGAGTCGCTCGCCCGCCCCGCTGGCGCAGAATGGGACGGCGCGGCCAGCTCGCCGACCGCCGCGCCGGAGCTGCCCCGCTACCTCGACGCGCTTCCGGATGTCGTCCTGCTGGTCGAGCACGACGCGCTGACCGTGCTCGACGTGAGGCCGCGGCGCGGACCGGTCTTCGACGTCGACCCGGCCGCGCTGTGCGGCCGCTCGATCGCCGACATCGTGCCGGGCGCCAGCCGCGCCCTGTTCGAGGACTATCTGGCCGGGCGCCACGACCCGCACCCCGACGCGCCGCTGCGCGTGGCCGTGCGCACGGCGCGCGGGGTCGAGGCGCCGGCGGATCTGAGAGTCGGCCGCGCGCCCGACGGCAACTACGTGGTGGTGGTCCGCCACGTGTCGGAGTCGGCGCGCGTGGCCGAGCGCGAGCTGGTGGTCAGCGTGTGCGCCTCGCCGATGGCGATCGTCACCTGGAACCTGGGCGACGCGCGCATCGTCTCGTTCAACCCGGCCGCCGAGCAGCTCTACGGGCTGCGCGCCGACCAGGCGATCGGCCGGCCGGTGCGCGACCTGGCGCCGCCGCCGGAGCGCGCCGAGTGGGGCGAAGCCGAGGCGCGCCTGCGCGGCGGCGAGGGAGCGGCGCCGCGCGAGGTCACACGCCTGTGCGGCGACACCGAGATCGCGGTCGAGGAGACGCTCTTCCTCATGCGCGACGTGGCCGGCCACGCGGTCAGGGTGGGCAGCTTCTCGCGCGGGCTCGGCGAGCTGGTCGGGCTGCGCCGCGCGGCCGAGGTGCTGTCCGGCACCCAGGGCGCCGCGGCCGCCGACGCCGGCGGCGACGCGATGCGCGAGGTGTACGCCGCGGCCGACGTCGCCGCGCTCGACGGCGAGGCCACCGTGCTCCTGCTCGGCGAGACCGGCGTGGGCAAGAGCTACCTGGCGCGCCGCATCCACGCGCGCAGCGGGCGCGCGGCGCGCCCCTTCCTCGAGGTCAACTGCGCCGGCTTCGAGCCGCAGCTGGTCGAGAGCGAGCTGTTCGGCCACGAGCGCGGCGCCTTCACCGGCGCGATCCACCCCAAGCGCGGCCTGGTCGAGGCGGCGGCGGGGGGCACCCTGTTTCTGGACGAGGTGGCCGAGCTGCCGCTGCCGGTCCAGGCCAAGCTCCTCACCTTCGTCGACAGCCGCGCGTTCCGGCGGGTCGGCGGCGAGGCCAACCTGCGCGCCGACGTGCGCATCCTGGCGGCGACCAACGCCGACCTCGCCGAGCTGGTCCAGCGGGGGGCGTTTCGCCGCGACCTCTACTACCGGCTGAGCGTCCTGCCCATCGCGATCCCGCCGCTGCGCGAGCGGCGCGGCGAGATCGCGGCGCTGGCCCAGGCGATCGTGCGCGAGCTGCGACCGCGCGCCCCGGCAGCCGGCGCGCCGCTTCCGCGCGCGGTGGTGGCCGCGCTCACCCTCTACGCCTGGCCGGGCAACCTGCGCGAGCTGCGCAACGCGCTCGAGCGCGCCCTCATCCTCGGGCGCGGCGAGCGCATCGAGCTGCGCCACCTGTCGCCGGACATCGCGCGGGCGGGCGCGCCGGCCGACGAGGCCGCGGCGGTCGCCGAGGGCCAGACCCTCGACGCCGCCCAGCGCGGCCACGTGCGGCGCGTGCTCGAATCGGTCGGCGGCAACCGCACGCTCGCGGCCCGGGTGCTCGGCATCAGCCGCTCCACGCTCAACCGCAAGCTCGCGGCGTGGCAGGACGCGGGGTCGTGAGCGCGTGGCGCGGCCGGGCCGCGTCTCGCCGGCGGTGAGTCGGGCGCGGCCGCCGCGGGTCGCCCTGTCTACTGGGCGCAGTCGACCGCGGCGGTGAACGAGTCCTTGCCGTTCACGCAGGTGACCATCTGCGCGAACTTGGCGTCGCCCAGCCTCTTGTGGTCCTTCTCGACCTGTTTCTCGCAGTCGTCCTTCATGTCCTTGTTCCACATCTTGAGCGCGTCGCCGCCCTCCTTGCTGGCCAGCTCGCCGAGCTTCTTGCAGAGGTCGGCCGGGTTGCTGCTCGCGTCGCCTCCCTTGCAGCCGATGGCCAGGAGCGAGAGGGCGAGTGCGATGAGACCTGTGGCCAGACCGAGCTTGATGGTTCGCATCGATTCTCCTTCGTGGGTGACAATGACGGTGACGGTGACGGTGACGGTGGCGTCGACGGTGACGGTGCTTTCGTGCCGTCGTCGCGGGGTGCACCACGAGCACGAGTCGTGCCGCTCGCCGCGGGCGGCAACGTCGCGGTCAGGCTGGACGCGCGCCGCGCCCGTAACGCAGTCATCGCGGGTCGACACGGTTGCACGCTGGTTCCAGCGCTTCGACGCGCGGCGGGAGCGCGGTATGGTGGGCCGATGACGCAAGCTGGCACAGCGGGTGCGGCCGGGAAGCGCGCGCTCGGCGCCACCGGCCTCACCGTGTCCGCGGTCGGTCTCGGCGCCGGCCGCATCGGCGGCCCCGATGTGAGCGACGACGATGTGGATCGCCTGCTCGGCGCCGCGCACGACGCCGGCGTCACCCTCATCGACACGGCGCGGAGCTACGGCCTGTCGGAGGAGCGGCTGGGCCGCGCGCTCGCCGGGCGCCGCGGACGCTTCGTGCTGTCGACCAAGGTCGGCTACGGCGTGCCCGGCATTCCCGACTGGACGGGGCCGTGCGTGACCGCGGGAGTCGACGCCGCGCTCGATCGCCTGGCCACCGACCGCCTCGACATCGCGCACCTCCACTCGTGCGGTCTCGACGTGCTCGAGCGCGGCGACGTGGTCGAGGCGCTCACCGCCGCCGTCCGCGCCGGCAAGGTGCGGGTGGCGGCCTATTCCGGCGAGGGCGAGGCGCTGGCGTGGGCGGTGCGCTCGGGCGCGTTCGGCGCCGTGCAGTGCTCGGTCAGCCTGGTCGACCAGGCGGTGCTGCGCGGCGCGGTGGCCGACGCGCGCGCGCGCGGGGTCGGCGTCATCGCCAAGCGCGCGCTCGGCAACGCGCCGTGGCGCTTCGCCGAGCGGCCGGCCGAGCCCGACGTGGCCGAGGCGTGGGAGCGATTCCGCGCGCTCGACCTCGACGCCGGCGGCGCCGAGTGGCCCGAGCTGTTCGCGCGCTTCGCCGGGTTCGCGCCGGGTGTCAGCGCGCTCCTGGTCGGCACGGCGAGCTCCGACCACCTGGCGGCCGCGGTGGCGGCGGTGGCGCAGGGGCCGCTCGGTCCGGCGCGCGTGGCGGCGGCGCGCGCCGCGTTCGCGCGGGTCGGCGCCGCGTGGGGCGGCCGCGTGTGAGCCCGCCCCGCGGTGCCCGCGCGCGCCGCGGTGCTATGCTCGCGGCCCCGTGAAGCACGGCAACAGCGGCCTGTCCGCCTACGGCACCACCATCTTCGAGGTGATGTCGCGCCTCGCGCGCGAGCACGGCGCGATCAACCTGGGCCAGGGCTTCCCCGACGGCAACGGCCCCGACGACGTGCGCGCCGTCGCCGCGCGCGCGCTCGAGGATCGCCCCAACCAGTACCCGCCGATGCTCGGGCTTCCGGAGCTCCGCCAGGCGGTGGCGGCCCACGCGCGCCGCTTCTACGGGCTCGAGGTCGACGGCGAGCGCGAGGTGATGGTGACCTCGGGCGCGACCGAGGCGCTGGCCGCGTGCCTGCTGGGCCTGCTCGATCCGGGCGACGAGGCGGTCCTGTTCGAGCCGCTCTACGACTCGTACCTGCCGATCGTGGAGCGGGCCGGCGCGATCGGGCGGCGGGTGCGGGTCGAGCCGCCGGGCTGGCGCATCGATCCGGACGCCATGGCGGCGGCCTTCTCGCCGCGCACCAAGCTGGTCCTGCTCAACACGCCGATGAACCCGACCGGCAAGGTCTTCACGCAGGGCGAGCTCGCCGCCATCGCCGAGCTGGTCGCCGCCCACGACGCGTTCGCCGTGTGCGACGAGGTCTACGAGCACCTGGTGTTCGACGGCGCGCGCCACCACCCGCTCATCGGGCTGCCCGGCATGCGCGAGCGGACCGCGCGCATCGGCTCGGCCGGCAAGACCTTCTCGCTGACCGGATGGAAGGTCGGCTACGTGACGGCGGCGCCCGACATGCTGGCGCCGATCGCGCGCGCGCATCAGTTCCTCACCTTCACCACGCCGCCCAACTTGCAGGCCGCGGCCGCGCACGGCCTCGGCAAGGCGGACGACTACTTCACCGGGCTGGCCGCCGGCATGCAGGCCGGCCGCGACCGGCTGCGCGCCGGCCTCGAGCGGATCGGCTTCGCGGTGGCGCCGTGCCAGGGCACCTACTTCCTCACCGTCGACGTTCGCTCGATCGGGTTCACCGGCAGCGACCTCGACTTCTGCACGGAGATTGTCCGCGAGGCCGGCGTGGCCGCGATCCCGTTCTCGGCCTTCTACGTCGAGCGCCCGCCCGAGGGCCACGTGCGCTTCGCCTTCTGCAAGCCGGCGGCGATGCTCGACGAGGCCATCGAGCGGCTGGCGGCCTGGGTGTCCCGGCGCTGAGCCGTCGCGGCGCGAGGGCGACCTGCTCGCGCCTCTCGGACCCTCCGGTCACCGCTCGACGGGGAGCGGCGAGCCCGGCGGATCCGAGGCCGCCAGCCAGAAATCCAGCTCGTAGGCCTGCAGCAGCCGGGCCGAGCGGCGCACGTCGCGCGGCTGTACTCCTCGGCCACGACGGCGGCGACCAGCTCGACCGAGGCGGTCCCCTCCTGGCTGGCGAGCGCGACGGCGCGTTCGCCGCGGAGTTGTACGCCGCGAGCGGCCCGTCGCAACGCCGCCGCGTCGACCTGGCGTTCAGGCGCTCTTGCGCTGAGCCTTCGACGCCGAGATGAGGCGGACGTAGGCCTCGCCGGCCGCCGCGGTCAGCTGGCGGAGGCCGACGATCTCCTCTTCTTGAAGATCGCCGCCGTCGCGCTTGTGGCCGTAGAGCAGGTTGACGACGCGGTGGCCGATCGCGACCGGCGCGACCACCGAGTAGAGCGGCGCGTGGCAGCGCAGCACCTTGAAGACGTGATCGTGCAGCCCGGCGGGGAAGGCGTGGCCGCGGAAGAGCTCGCGGCTGCGCTCGGCCAGCTGGTAGATCGACGGCATCTCGAGCGGGATGAGCAGCGCCTCGATGCGGTCGTCGTCGAGGCCCGGGCCGTAGCCCTTCCATCCGACGGCGAGGTGGTCGCGCACCAGACACAGCGCCGCCACGTCGAACATCGAGGCGGCGAACCCGATGATCGCGTCGGCCACCGCGCCGCGCTGATCGGTCGACGCCATCACCGCCAGCGCCACGTCGAGGGTCAGGACCGGGTGCGGCCCGCGCTCGGTGTCGCGCTCGTCGGGCAGCGGCTCGTCGAGCCTGGACAGCCGGGGCAGCGCGCCGTGGGCCGGGGCCGGCACCTGCGCGGCCGGCATGGTCGGCGGCGGGCGCACCTCGGTGGTCTCGTCGATGTCGGCGGCGATCGGGGGCGCGGTGGTCCGGCCCGGCCGGTGGGCCGGCACCTGCCCGGCCACGTCGGCGTCGTCGGCGTCGAGCTCGATGACGAGGTCGTTGGCGTCGATCTCCAGCGCCTCGTGCTCGTCCGTGCCCGGCGCGCGCAGCGGCGCCGGAGCGGGAGCAGCAGCGGCGGCGGCGGCGGTCGCCGCGATGGGAGGCGGCACGGTCACCGGCGCGGCCACCGGCACGCGGGCCAGCGGCGCGGCCACCGCCACCGGCGCCATGACCGCGACCGCGGCCGGCACCGGCGGCGGCCGCACCGCGCTCCGCTCCGGCGGCGGGATCGAGTCCGCGCGCCGTATCATCGAGCGCGGCGCGACCGCGCCCACCGGCCCGGTGCGGCGCGGCGGGAGGCCGGGCAGGGGAGGACCGGGCAGCCCGCCGGTGTGCGACCCGATGGCCGGGTTGCCGCGCGGGCTGTCGCCCAGGGGCACGAAGCGCTGCGGCCGCGGGACCCCGTAGAAGCGCTCCAGGTAGTAGTGGATGCGGATCTCCGGCGCGACGCGCGGGAGGATGCGATAGCCGGTGATGTTGTGGAGCGCGTCCAGGGTCTGCATGTCGAGCGGATCCTCGATCGCGAGGATCAAGGTCTGCCCCTGGATGACGATGGGGACGCAGCGAAAGCGCGCGGCCTGGTGCGGCGTGAGGAGGCGGACGGCCGAGCGCTTGCATCGCTCGAGTGTGGCGCCGGTCGCGATCGGCATCCCGAGCTCCAGCCCCAGGTACACCGTCAGGGTCTCCGCGTCGAGGAAGCCGAGCTCGACGAGGATCGACCCGATGCGGCCCCCGGATCGCGCCTGGTGGGCGAGCGCGACCTGGAGCTGGGCCGGCGCGATACGACCGTCCCGGACCAGCATCTCCCCCAATTTCATTACCTGGCGAGCCTACCACTGGGCGAGCGGAGCACGCTCACCTCCGCGTCACGCAAGGCAGCTCGGGTCTCTGAACGGATGTTTACTGCAGTGGAGTGACGGCGCTACGAATCTGCCCTGGAGAAAAAACCCCCGCGATAGCGGGCCCGAGACGATGGTCGGGATGCCCGAGCTGGAAGCCAAGTCCGTGATTCGGCTGGTGAGGCGAATGTGGCATCCGCCTTGATGAGAGAGCGCCGGTGCACGTCGTTTCCGACCCCGTCCCTCCTCCTCGTCCCTCGTTCCTCGTCGCGCTCGCGCTCGTCATCGCGGTCGGCGCCGGCTGCCACGTCGGGTCCGCCGAGCCCGCGGATGGCACCGGGACCGGAGGCGGCGGCAGCCCCGACGCCGCGTCAGCACCGACCGGTGACGGCAGCGCCGCTCCCGAAGGCGACGGCGGCGGAGGCGGAGCGGTCACGGTGCCCGACGATTGCGTCGCCTTCGCGACCGAGGTCCCCGCGAAGGCGCACGCCGCCTTCTACGACTACGACCAGAGCGCCGGAAATGGCTGCATCGGGACGTGCCACGTGGACGGCGCCGACCAGGGCGAGACCTACACGCTGGCGGGCTCGGTCTTCGACACGCTGGGCGACGGCGGCAACGCGATCGGCGGCGCGCACGTCTTCGTCAAGGACGCGGGCGGGAAGGTCCTCGACCTCGTCACGTCCACCTCCGGCGAGTTCTTCACCGCCGAGGCCCTCCAGTTCCCGGTCCAGACTCTGGCCACCGGATGTCCCGGGCGGTCCCCGATGATCTCCATGGCCACCGGCAACTGCAACGGCGGCGCCGCGTGCCACACAGCGACCTTCAAGGTCAACCTGCCGGCTCCGTGATGTGGTAAAGGCCATGGCGTGAGCCGTGGCCCGGGTGGGTGGTGCGTGGTCGCTGCGGCAGCGGTCCTCGCCTGCGCCGGATGCGGCGGCGGGCGCGACGACCGCAGCGGCCGCGCGGCGGGCCAGGGCGAGCGAGGGGCGGGGACGTCAGTCGATGCCGGTGCGGGTGGTCGCGCCGGAGGTGGCCGTGCTGTACCCGGCGCAGCATCCGGTGGTGCCGGTGTCGGTGCCGGCTCGGCGAGAGCCGCGGCCGCGCCGCGCCCGGCACCGCCGCCGCGACCGCTCTACCCGGCGAAGGTGCGCTCGCTGCGCCTGCGCCGCTCGATCGCGGTGCGGCTCGAGCCGGCCGCGGACAGCAAGCGGCTCGGTACCGTGGCGCAGGATACGCGCGTCCTCTACCGGCGGTCGCGGGTGGCGCCGGGATGCGACACACGGTGGATCGAGATCACCCCCCGTGGGTGGGTATGCGAGTCGCTGCTCGAGCCGAACCCGCGCGCGCCCGACGGAGTCGAGCTGCCGCGCCTGGCCCGCGGCGAGCTGGTGCCGGGCGCGTACGGCAAGCTCGGAAAGAAGGCGCGCGTGCTCACCTGGGCCGGCGGCCGGGTCAAGGGCGAGCAGGCGCTCAAGGGCTCGGCGATGGTGCGCCGCTACGACGAGGAGATCATCCGCGGCGCGCCCTACTGGCGCATCGGGCCCGACCAGTACGTGCGGACCAGCTCCATCGAGCAGTACGTGCCGAGCTCCTGGCACGGCACGCGCCTGGGCGACGAGACCGGCCTCGCCCTGCCGCTCGGCTTCGCCATCGCCGAGAAGGGCGCCGCCGGGCAGGTGCCGGTCTACTCCGAGCCGGAGGGGACCGCGGTCGCGCGCAAGCTCGAGCGGCGCGCGCTGGTGCGGATCGGCGAGGCGTTCGCCGGCGCCGACGGCCGCCCGGCGGCGTATCGCATCGGCGAGGGCGAGTGGCTGCGCGCCGCCGACGTGCGCCTCGTCGAGCGGATGGCGCCGCCGCCGACCACCCTGCCGGGCGAGCGCTGGATCGACATCGATCTCGATCGGCAGGTGCTGGTCGCGTACGAGGGCGAGCTGCCCGTCTACGCCACGCTGGTGTCGAGCGGCAAGCAGAAGACGCCCACCGAGACCGGCATCTTCCGGGTGTGGATCAAGTTCGCGGAGACCGACATGAGCGGGCAGATGGCCGACGAGGAGGCCTACACGGTCTCGACGGTCCCCTGGACGCAGTACTTCGCCAAGGACCTCGCGCTGCACACGACGTACTGGCACGACAGGCTGGGCCAGGCGCGCAGCCACGGCTGCGTCAACCTGGCGCCGATCGACGCCCGCTTCCTCTACTTCTGGTCCGTGCCCGACGTGCCGCTGGGCTGGAGCATGGCCAACGGTGTGTTCGAGCAGCCCGGCTCGATGGTGCGGCTGCGCAGCGCGGCGGATCCGCAGCCGGCGTTCAAGGGCTACGCGATGCGGGTGTACGAGGCGCGCCGCGCACGGACGGCCCGCGCGCCGACCCCGCCGACCGCGCCGTCGTCGTCGGCACGCCGGTAGCGCGCAGGTGCGGGGCCGAAGGGCCGGTCGTGAAGGAGCGGAGGGCCGGCGCGAGGCGACGCGAGGCGACGCGAGGCGACGCGAGGCGAGGCCGGCCGCCTCCGCCGCTCAGAAGCCGATCTTGACGGCGATGCCGAACCGGCCGCCGCCGAGGAGAGGGGCGAGCGCGGCCGTGTTGCGGCGCGACAGGCCGCGCGACGTGCGCTTCTCCTCGCGCTCGCGCAGCCACAGCCAGGTGGCGGCCCCGAGCGAGACGCCGGCCATCGAGAACGCGGCGACCGCGCCGGCCTGGCTGCGGTCGAACCGGCGCTGGGCCGAGAGGCTCTCGGCGAACTCTCGCTGCGGGCTGGTCCGCTTGTACTCGTTGAGATCGGCCGCGCTCTCGCGCGCGACCAGCACCAGACCGGCGCCGATCAGCGCGCAGCCGGCGCCCGCGCCGCCCCACAGCCGCCAGTTGCGATACCAGCGCCTGGTGCGGTTGGCAGGTCCGTCGGGCGACGCGTCGCGCGACGGATTCGACGACGCGTCCTGCGACACCTCCTGCGCTGCCTCGGCATCGGCGGTCGGCGCCGGGCCGCTGCGCGCGATCGCGGCCGGCGGCGGCGCCGTCTCGTTCCAGGCGCGCAGGATGTGCCCGCGCGCGTCGAGGAGCTCGACCCGCACGCGGCCGCCGCGGTCGAGGGTGAGCGGCACGCGCACCGAGCGGCGGCCCGGGATCAACGCCACGTCGATGCGGCCCTCGACCGGGCCCGCGGCGCCGGCGGGCGTCACGCGCAGCCTCGCCGCGACCGCCATCGGATCGTCGGTCACCGTGACCTCGAGCGCGCCGGGCGCGAAGGCGGCGACCGCGCGCAGCCGCCGGCCGCCGAGCTCGGAGCGCGCCGCGGCGAGCGCCTGCGCGGCCAGGCGCTCCCCGGCGGTGGCAGGCCGGGGCGCGAGCGCGACGCCGGCGGCGAGCGCGGCGAGCGCGAGGAGTCGAACCCGGGCGGGACCGAACGGCTGGAACCCGACCCGGCTCAACGAGGCTGCATCCCTGGTCCAGTGCGAGAGGTGTCGAGCGACGACGACGCGCGCTCGCCACGCAGTTCGATCCTGCCTTCACACCGGCGGTGTGGTGGGCAACGCGACCACCTGCGTGCGGCCCTGGGGCGCCCTGTCTCCGTGCACGGGGGGACTTGTCCCCAGCTCGGTCGGGCGTCGGGTCGCGAAGAGTGCAGGGTCACTGGCTGCCCATCGAGTCCCTGTGTTGTCGAGCAAGCAGCGAGCCAGCCCGCGGAGGCGGGGCGGTCTGCGCAGCCCTCGTACGGCGCGCGACCTCTCCCCACCGTGAACCGCCGGCGGCGAGCCCATGACAACGTGGGCACGCCGTTTCGCGACGCGCGCGTGCCTTGCTCGATGCGCGCGCAGACCGCGCACGATGCGCGCGCGGGCGTGTGCGTGCGAGGGCGAGGAGGGGCGAGCGGAGGCGAGAGTGTCGCGTCGATCTGCTACGTTGCTGCCGGTGAGCGCGCGCGTCCCCCTCCGCCATCCTCGCTTCCACTGGGCCCAGCGCGATGTGTTCATCCGCCGCGTGGTCGCGGACTGCATGACCCACGAGTGCCGGCTCGTGCGCCACGGCGATCGCCTCAAGCTCGACGCCTGCTGCCAGTACGGCGCCGACGTCGACGTGGGCGAGCGCGACCGCATCCGCGCGCGCGCCGGCGAGATCGCGCGCCTCCTGGTCCCGGCCGCCGCGGACCACGCGTGGTTCACCACGGAGGAGCGCATCGACCCCGACTTCCCGTCGGGCCGCCACGTGCGGACGACCCGGTTCGGCGATGGCTGCGTGTTCCTGGCGCACGACCGCCGGGGCTGCGCCATTCACCGCGCCGCCATCGAGGGCGGCTGGGACATGCGCGGCACCAAGCCGCACGTGTGCCGGCTCTTCCCGCTGTCCTATGACAGCGAGTCGATCGTCCTGTCCGACGACTACACCGACTACTCGTGCGCGTACGATCCGTCGGCCCCCACCCTCTATCAGGTGGGCCGCGACACGCTGGGCGACATCTTCGGCGCCGAGCTCGTGGCCGCGATGGACGAGGCCGAGAAGGCGATCCTGGGCGCCGGCCTCGCCGCCATCGCGTAGCCCCGGCCCCGCGGCGTCCGCGACGGCGGCTACCAGGAGGACCGCTACAGGAGGGCCGCGGCCGCCCGACGCAGCGGCTTGCCGCTCGCGCTGCGCGGGAGCTCGTCGGCGGCGACGAACGCGATCTGCCGCGGCAGCTTGTGCGGCGCCAGCCGGTCGCGCAGGAAGGCGCGGAGGTCGTCGGCGCTGACCGCGGAGCCGGGGGCGCGCACGACCAGCGCGGCGACGCGCTGCTGCCAGCGCGGGTCGGCAACCCCGAAGACGACCGCGCCGGCCACGTCGGGGTGCTCGTGCAGGGCGCGCTCGACCTCGGCCGGATAGACGTTGACCCCGCCGGTGATGATCGTGTCGTGGATGCGATCGATCAGGCGAAGCGGCGCGCCCGCGTGCGCCTGCTCGCCGAGATCGCCCACCGACAGAAAGCCGTCCGCCGTGCCGGGCCACGCCGCCGACTGGCTGGCCGGGTCCCAGTAGCCGCTCATCACCGTCGGTGAGCGGACGAAGATCTCGCCGACCGTGCCGACCGTGCCGACCGTGCCGCCGTCGGCGCCCGGCGCGCTCTCGAGGCGAAGCTCCACCCCCGGCACCGGGCGACCGACCGTGTCTGGATGGACGAGCTGCTCGTCGGGGGCGAGGACGCTGACCGTGCCGGTCTCGCTCGAGCCGTAGAACTCCCACAGCCGCCCGGGTCCGAGCCAGTCCACCAGCGCGCGCCGCAGCGCGGGCGGCATCGGCGCGCCGGCCACCAGCGCGGCCCGCACCGACGACAGATCGCTCGCCCGGCGCTGCTCCACGGGCAGCTCGAGCAGGCGCTGGTACTGGGTCGGCACCAGGAAGAAGAACGTGGCGCGGCAGGCGGCGACCGCGGCGAGAAAGCCGTCCGCCATGAACCGGGGCAGGAGCGCAGTCGCGGCCCCGGCCCGGCGCGCCGCGCGCAGAAGGATGCCGGGCGCCGAGTAGGCCAGCGGGCAGGCGATGAGGTGGACGTCGTCGGGGCCGATGCCGTAGGTGCGGACGAGCTCGGCGGCGCGCGCGGCCTCCTGCCCGGCCGTGCGCACGCACCCCTTGGGCCGCCCGGTCGTGCCCGATGTGTAGATGAGGGTCGCGCCGGCGGGCAGGTCCGCGGCCGCCCCGGGCGAGCGCGCGGCGCCCGCGACCGGTGGGACCTCGATCACCGCCGGCTGGTGGCGGGCGTGGCGCGCGATCGCCTCCGCGACGGCGGCGCCGCGGCCCGGCTCGACCACGAGCGCGCGCGGGCGCGCGTGATCGATGACGTGGGCGAGCTCGGGCGCGGCCAGCTGTGGGTGGAGCGGGATGACGGTGAGCTCGCACATCACCGCCGCGTCGCGCGCCGCCACCATCTCGGGCCGCGTGCCGCCCAGCACACCGACTCGCTCGCGGGCGACCGCGCCGCGCGCCGCCAGCTCGGCGGCCACCGCGTCGCGCGCGCGCGCGATCTCCGCTTCATCGAGCAGCACCGGCGGTGGGGCCGGCGTGGTGGCCGCGGTGCTCAAGGCCGGCGATCATACCGCGGCCGCGGGATCGTCTATATTGTTGCCCGCCATGGCCGGCGAGCGTCCCAGCCAGAAATACCAGCTCGGTGGACGCATCGGCGGCGGCGGCATGGCCGAGGTGTTCGAGGCCACGCTGGTCGGCGCGGCGGGCTTCCTGCGCCCGGTCGCGGTCAAGCGCATCCAGCCGTCGCTGTCGAGCGACCCGGTGTTCGGCCAGATGTTCGTCAACGAGGCGCGCATCGCCTCGCTGCTCCACCACCCGAACATCGCCGCCGTGCTCGACTTCGATCGCGACGAGGCGGGGCGCTTCTTCCTGGTCATGGAGCTCATCCGCGGCGCCGATCTGCGCCGCCTGATGGACACCGGCCGCCTGCCCATTCCGATCGCCGTCCACGTCGCCGCCGAGATGCTGCGCGGGCTGGACTACGCCCACGAGCTGGAGAGCGACGGGGTTCGCCTCGGCATCGTCCACCGCGACATCTCGCCGCACAACGTGATGGTCTCGTGGGACGGCGCGGTCAAGCTGGTCGACTTCGGCATCGCCAAGGCGATGGCGGCGACCGGCATCTCGCGCACCGGCACCATCAAGGGCAAGGTGGCCTACATGAGCCCCGAGCAGGCCAGCGCGCTCGAGCTCGACGGGCGCACCGACGTCTTCGCGGTCGGCGTCGTGCTGCACGAGATCCTGGTCGGCGACCGGCTGTTTCGCGGCAACACCGAGCCGGAGATCCTCGCCCGCCTGCTGACGCAGCCGATCCCGCGCCCCATCGAGCTGGCGCCCCAGGTGCCGGCGGACCTCGACGGCGTGGTGATGAAGATGCTCGAGCGCGATCGCGACGCGCGCTACCTCAGCGCCCATTCCGCGCTCGAGGCGCTCCTGGCAACGTCGGCGACCAGCCCGCGCGCCGGGCTCGAGCTCGAGGAGATCCTGGCCGAACGCTTCCCGGGCGAGGCGCCGCGCCGCCGTGGTGCCATGCTCGCCGAGACGCCGGGCGCGGGCGGGCTCGCGCTCGGCGCGTCGGCCCCGACCCTGGCCGGCAGGCCGGCGCCCGCGGAGGCGTTCGCGCCGACGACGCCGCTCGGCCAGCCGCGCACCGGGACGGCCCCGGTCGCCGCGGCCGACACGCCGGCGCTCTTCCGCGAGCGAGCGGCGGCGCCGCCGGCGGTCGTGCCGCGGCCCCGCTCCGGGCGCGGGCGGCCGTGGCGCGCCGGCGCGCTGCTCGCGCTGGTCGCCGCGGCGGTGACGACCGGCGCGCTGATCGCGCGCGAGCGGACCGGGCCCGAGATCGGCGACGGCGCGGTCGCCGCCGTGGCCCCGGACGCGGCGCCTGCCCGGGTCCCGGAGGCGCCGCAGCCGCGCTCGCCGGAGCCGCCCGTCGTTGCACAGACTCCGCCGGTACCAGCCGCCGACGCCGGCCCCGCCGCGGCCACGGATGCGGACAAGGTCAGCGACAAGGACGCGGCCGCGGAGTCGGCGACCACCGCGCCGCCACCGGGCGATCCTGCGGCCGACCAGGACGCCGATCGCGCCCCCAGGCCGCGCGCACCCTCCGGCGCCGCCGCGCGCGAGCCCCACCGCGCCCACTCGTCGCGGCACGCCGAGCCCGGCTTCCTCGATGTGGCGGTCGATCCGTGGGCCAGCCTCACCGTCGACGGAAGATCCTACGGCCAGACGCCGACCAAGATCTCGCTGCCGCCAGGATCCCACCGCGTGGTCCTGAGCAACAGCGAGCTCGAGAAGGTCGAGTCGCTGACCGTGAAGATCAAGTCGGGCGAGAGGAAGTCGCTCAACCGCTCCTGGCGCTGATCGCGCGCCGCGGCCCCGCGACGAGCACAACGGGCTCAGGCGGCGCGGTCGAGCGGCCGCACCGCGCTGCCTGCCGCCTGGACCCGGATCGCCATCTTGCCCTTGTGCTGGTTGTCGGCCATGCGCTGGTGGGCGAGCGCCGTGTCCCCGAAATCGAAGACCTCGTCGAGGACGGGGCGGATGCGGCCCTCCATGACCAGCCGGTTGGCCTTGTCGGCCTGGAACGCGTTGGAGAAGTGCGAGCCGAGGATCTCCTTCTGCCGCATCCACAGGTAGCGCACGTCGAAGTCGAGCTTGAACCCGGTCGTGGCGCCGCAGATCACGATCTTGCCGAAGCGCCTGGCCACCAGCACCGACGTCGGGAACGTCTCCTGGCCGACGTGCTCGAACACGATGTCGGGATCGGCGCCGCCGGTGAGCTCGCGGATGCGCTTGCCGAAGCGGCGCGACTCGTCTGCGCCCTTGCTCAGGTCGAACTCGCGGCGATCGATGATCATGGTGGCGCCCAGCTCGCGGCACAGATCCGCCTTGTCCTCGCGCGACACCACGGCGATCGGGTTGGCGCCGGTGATGCGGCACAGCTGGATCGCGAACACGCCGAGCCCGCCCGACGCGCCCCACACCAGCACGTTGTCGCCCGGCTGCATGTTGGCGCGCCCGAGCAGCATCCGGTACGCGGTGAAATAGGTCAGCCCGTAGCTGGCCGACGCCTCCCACGACAGCTGGCGCGGCCTGGGCAGCACCTGCTGCGACTGCACCACGCAGAACTGCGCGAAGGAGCCCCAGCTGGTCTCGTAGCCCCAGATCCGCTGCGAGCTGCAGGCCAGCGGATCCTCCCCGTTGCAGGGCGGGCACTCGCCGCACGACTGGTTGCAGTGCAGGACCACCTCGTCGCCCGGCTTCCAGCGCTTGACCGCGCTGCCCACCTTCCACACGATGCCCGACGCGTCGGAGCCGGGGATGTGGAAGTCCTCCTCGGGGTGCATCTTCATGACCGACACCGGCTTGCCGCGGGCCGCCCACACGCCGTTGAAGTTGACGCCGGCCGCCATCACCATCACCAGCACCTCGCGCGGCCCGATCTCCCGCAGCGGCACCTCCTCGACGAGCATCGCGTCGCGCGGCTCGCCCTCGCGATCGGGCCGCACCACCACCGCCTGCATCGTCTCGGGGAGCTCGCCCAGCGGAGGGACGGTGCCCAGGTCGAACAGTCGGGTCATGTCGCATCTCCTCTCGTGTCTGCGTGCTCGGCGCGCTGCACCAGCTCGACCAGCGTGCCGCCGAGCGCGCGCGGGTGGAGAAACGCCACCAGGTGGCCGCCCGCGCCCGCGCGCGGCGCGCGATCGATGAGCTCGACCCCGGCCACGCCCAGGCGCGCGAGCGCCTCCGCGATGTCGGTGACCGCGAACGCTACGTGATGGAGCGCGTCGCCGCGCTGGGCCAGGAACCGGTCGAGACCGGCGTTGCCGGGCAGCGGGCAGATGAGCTCGACCGCGGCGCCGCCCCCGGGCATCCGCACGAACCCGGCCGCGGTGCGCTGCGCCTCCACGTCCTCGCGATCGACGAGCGGCGCGCCGAGCAGCGCCGACCACGCGGCGCCCGCGTCGTCCATGCCGGCGACGCAGATGCCGATGTGATCGACGGCGACCACCAGCCCCGCCAGCAGCCCGCCGCGCGCGCCCAGCTGGGCCAGGCGCGCGTAGGCCGGTCCCGGATCAGCCGGCACGCGCCACCTCCCCGCCGATGATTCCGACGTCGTGACCGGCGCGGCCGACGCCGCCCGCGCCGGCGCCGGCGTCGCCGAGCTGGCCGCTGACCAGCTCCCACAGCCCGGCGCTGGGCACGGGTGTGCCCGCCCTGTAGTCGTAGAACCCGAGCCCGGCCTTGCGCCCCAGCTGACCGTCCTGGACCATGCGCCGCAGGAGCGCCGGCGGCTGGTAGCGCTGATCGCCGAACTCCTTGTGGAGCAGCTTGGCCATGGCGAACACCACGTCGAGGCCGATGAGGTCGCACAGCGCGAGCGGCCCCATCGGGTGGCCGCAGCCCAGCTTCATGGCGGTGTCGATCTCGATCTGCCCGGCCAGGCCCTGGGCGAACGCGGCGACCGCGCCGATGAGATAGGGCACGAGCAGGCGATTGACCACGAAGCCGGCCGAGTCGACCACCGAGACCGGCGTCTTGCCCAGGCGCTCGACCAGCCGGCGGCACGCCCGCTCCACATCGGGGCGCGTGCCGGGCAGGTGGGCCACCTCGACCAGGCTCATGGCCGGCACCGGCGAGAAGAAGTGCATCCCGACCAGCCGATCGTCGTAGCCGGGTCCGGCCAGGTCGCGGAGGCACAGGGTCGACGTGTTGCTGGCCAGGACGCCGCCGACCGCGCGCCGCGCGAGATCGAGGAACAGGGCCCGCTTCTCCTCCAGGTCCTCGACGATGGACTCGATGACGATGTCGACCGCGGCAAGCGCATCCCGGTCGCCAGTGACGGTCAGCCGCGCGAGCGCCGCGCCGGCCTGCTCGCGCTCCAGCGATCCGCGCGCGATGCGGCGCTCGAGCGAGCGCTCCACCCGGCCGCGCGCCTCCTCCGGGGCCCGGCCGGTGCCGCGCACCAGCACCGTCGGCAAGCCGGACAGGACGGCCACCTCGGCGATGCCGGTCCCCATGAGGCCGGCGCCCACCACACCCAGGCTTCGAATGTCCAGATCGCTCGAATGCGTCATCGTCATGTGCCTTCCTCGCTCTCGCTCTGGCTTCGCTCTGCCCACCGCGTCGCTCTCGCCTCGCGCCGGCGTCGCTCTCGCCTCGCTCCGGCGTCCCTCTCGCTCTGGCCCGCCTCGCTACCGCTCGCCGCCCGTCCCTCCGTGCTTCTCCAGCAGCCGCCGCGCGATCACCTCGTACTGGATCTCGGATGTGCCCTCGAAGATGCGGAACACGCGCGCGTCGCGCCAGAACCGCTGCACCGGGTACTCGCGCGAGTAGCCGTAGCCGCCGAAGACCTGCATCGCCTCCGACGTCACCCGCTCGGCCATCTCGGCGGCGAACACCTTGGCGTAGCCGGCCTCCAGGTCGCAGCGCCCGCCGACGTCCTTGATCTGGGCCGCGTAGTAGCAGAGCTGGCGCGCGGCCTCGATGTCGGTGGCCATGTGGGCCAGCTTGTGGCGGATGACCTGGTGGTCGGAGATCGGCCGGCCGAACTGGATGCGCTCCTGCGAGTAGCGCAGCGCCGCGTCGAGCGCCGCCTGCGCCACACCGACGGCGCGCGCCGCGGTCTGGATGCGCGCATATTCGTAGGTCGGCATGAGCTGATAGAAGCCGCGCCCCTCCTGCCCGCCGAGCAGGTTGGCGGCCGGCACCGGGTAGCCGTCGAAGGCGAGCGAGTACGACTTCATCCCCTTGTAGCCGATGGTTGGGATCGCGCCGCCCGACAGCTCCGGCGGGTGGAACTGGTCGCCCGGCTCCTTCTCGACCAGGAACATCGACAGCCCCTTGTGGCGGAGCGACGGATCCGGATCGGTGCGCGCGAGGACGGTCAGGATGTGCGCGCGGTTGGCGAACGTGCACCAGGTCTTCTCGCCGCGCAGGACGAAGTCGCCGCCGGCCTCGTCGCGCACCGCGCGGCACTTGATCGCGCCGGTGTCGCTGCCGGCGTCCGGCTCGGTGAAGGCGGCCGCGGTGAGGAGCTCGCCGGACGCCACCCTGGGCAGGAAGCGTTCGCGCTGCTCGTCGGTGCCCGACTCGAGCAGGAGCGTGCCGGTGATGATCATGCGGGTCATCACCGAGCCGACCGAGAGCCAGCCGCGCGACAGCTCCTCCGCCACGATCGCCATCGCGAGCGTGTCGAGCCCCATCCCGCCGTAGCGCTCCGGGAAGATGAGGCCGAAGTATCCGAGCTCCGCCATCTGGCGGATGACCGGCATCGGGATCTCGGCGTCGGCGTTGTCGAGCGCGTCGGCGATGGGGACGATCTCGCGAGTCACGAACTCGCGGACCGTGCGGCGGACTTCTCGGTGAACGTCGCTGTGGGTGGCTGTCTTTGGGCTCATTGACGACTTTTCTAGATTCGTCCGGGTGACGCGACCTGTCAAACGGATAATT
>DATFRY010000174.1:0-32054 GCA_035262925.1 Kofleriaceae bacterium
GATCAGTGGATCAGTGGATCAGTGGATCAGAGGCCGCCTCCGCCGGGCAGGAAGTCGCAGGCGCCCGTCTCGCCCAGGATCGGCAGCTCGCAGGCGACGCACTTGAAGCCGTCGGCGCAGCCATCCTGCAGGAAGAGCCCCGTGCTGGCCAGGCAGTCGTGCAGGCACGCGCCCTCCGGGTTGCCGCCCAGCCCGCCGATCGTGCTCTCGCACGGCTGCGCCTCGAAGCCCGGATCGATCAGATCGGTCGGGACGCACAGCTGGCTGTCGTCGCTGCACGTGTCCTGCTGGAGGTTGTCGACCCGGTCGGGCGGCACGGCGCTCTCCGCGATGCAGATGCCGCGGCTGTCGCAGCACTGCTCGGCCGACGGCGGCGGGTCGTCGGGCGGGTCGCCGCCGGGCGGATCCGTCGGTGCGTCGCACGAGAGATCGAGGTCGCACGCGCCGCTCGGTCCCTGGCCGGGGATGTCGCACGGCACGCACAGCTCGTCGTCGGCGCAGATGTCCTGCTGCAGGAGGCCGGAGTTCTCGGCCACCAGCGGGATGCACTGCGAGAGGCACACCCCGGGGCCCGCGACCGAGCTGCACTCGACCAGGTCGACGTTGCCCTCGATCCACACGTCGGGCACGCAGGTGCTGGCGCCGTCGTCGCACGCGGCCAGCTGGTCGGTCGCGGCCGGATCGAGCTGGTCGCTGGGCAGGCAGTGGGCGGTGCCGGCGAAGTCCGGGCAGCACTCGGTCAGCCCGGATGGATCCTGGGGCTGCCCGAGCGGGCAGTCGCCCTGGCCGCCGCCGCTGCCCCCGCCGCCGCTGCCGCCGCCGGCGTCGACATCACCGCCGCCGCCCCCGCCGCCCCCGCCGCCCGCGTCGGCCGCGCTGCCGTCATCGCCGCTCTGCCCGCTGTCGCCGTCGTCGCCGGCGGGCGGGTCGTCGCTGCTCGAGCAGGCGGCGGTGCCCGCGCCGGCGGCGAGGGCCGCGGCGCACAGGAGGGAGAAGAAGGACCGCCGGGCCTGGCCCGGCGCGGATCGAGTTTCGCTGGTCGCCGGAGTCGTCATCATGCGCGATCGCCTCCGCAAGGCCGATGCCATGGGGCTTCGCCTGTCGCCGCGGCGACTTGAGTCGGTCGCGCGGGTGATCGCTTCCGGACAGTGTGTCGTCGCCTGACATGGGATGAGAGACCACGAGTCCGGGGCGCTCTGCCCCAGGGACGATGGGTCCACCCATCGTGCGCGTCCTCGGATCCGGCGCGGTGGTGCGGATCGCAACGGTCGGGCGACGCGAGCCCACGGGCGCGCTTCTTGCTCGACACCGTCCCGTGGTTTCCGGCGAGATCGATCTCTCGCCGACTGACGCGCAGCAGCACGGAGCCGACGGCCGCGGTGGCGGTGTCGGCGAGGCGGCGGACTGCGCGCCGGCGGGCGAGCGAGCGCGCGATCCGGCCCGCGCCCGGCGGCGCTGGATGCTGGCCCTGTGCGGGGTCGCGCTCGCATACACGGCCGCGGTGATCGGGCTGTCGCTGCGCTCGCCCGAGCTCGGCTTCTTCGTCTATCGCGGCAGCGCCGTCCTCAGTGTGGATCCGGCCGGGCCGGCGCGCGCCGCGGGGGTCGAGGTCGGCGACCGCGTGACGTCGCTCGACGGGCGGCGCCTGGCCACGCCGCCGGAGGTCGAGGAGGCGCTCGGTTCGATCGCGCCGGACCGGACCGTCCTGCTCGGCGTGGCGGCGCCGGGGCGGGGCCAGCGGGTGCTGCAGCTCCGGGCCGAAAAACCGCTGCCGTGGGTGCCGATCGCGGCGGCGCTGTTCGCTGCCTTCATCATGGTGCTGGCGCTCCTGTCGGATCGCGGCGGCCCGCGCCCCGGGCCGCGGCAGTTCTTCCGCCAGTCGCTCGGCATCGCGTTCCTCCTGGTCGGCGCGTTCTCGTGGGACGTCACCATGTCGCACGCCGTGCTGAGCGTCCCGTGGATGATCGCGCTGGTCACGACGCCGCCGATGACCTGCCACTTCATGATGTGCCATCCGGCCGGGCGCGAGGAGTGGAGCCGGGGCCAGCTGGCCGCGCTGTACGGGCCGGCGCTCCTGCTCGGCGCGGCGCTGGTGGCGGTCGAGCTGGTGCTGGCGGCGGGCGCGGTGGTGGCCGATCACGCGCGCCTGGTGCTCTCGCTCGGCGGCGCCGTGGCGCTGACCAGCGCCGGCTATCTCACCGTCGGTGCGGTGTCGCGCATGCGGCGGGTGCGGCGCCTCCGGTTCGTGCTCGGCCGCGGCGCCGTCCTGTGGTACGCGGTCAGCTCGGTGTCGGCGTCGCTGCCGATCCTGGCGCTCACCGCGTGGGCGCTGGTCGACGTGCAGGCGGTGGTGGCGGGCGGCTTCCGGCCGCTCGTCGGCGTGGCGGTGGTGGGCGGCTGCACCGGCGCGGCCATGACCCTGACCGACGTGCCGATCGGCGAGATCGATCGGCTGCTGCGCCGCCGCACCGGCCACACCCTGGTCACCGGGCTGGCCGCCGGCGTGTTCCTCCTCCTCGTGGCGGTCGCCGGCGGGCTGGCCAGCGCGCTGTCGGGCGGCAAGTTCATCGCCGCGCTGGCCGCCACGCTGACCGCCGCGTTTCTGTTCGGGCCGGTGCGCGAGCAGGCCCAGCGCCGCGCCGACTCGCGCTTCGGGCGCGATCGCGAGCGCGCGCGCCGGCTCCTGCGCGAGGCGGCCGAGGCGGCGCTGGCGACGCTGGACGTGCGCGAGCTGGGCGCGCGGGTGGTGCCGCGCGTGCGCGACGCGCTGTCGGCCGAGGGGGCCGCGCTGTACGCGCGCGAAGGCGAGGGGCCGGGCGGCCCGGGCGCGGTGTGGCGTCGCATCGCGCTCGACGGCGCGGTGCCGATCGGCGATCCCTTGCCGCGCGGCGACACCATCGCCGGGCGCCTCGATCGCGCCGCCGCCGACGGGGCGCCGCGCACGCTGTGCGCCGACATCGTGGCGGTGCCGGTCGCGGCCGAGGCGGGCGAGGGCGGTCGCGGCCGCGCGCACCCGCCGCATGCGCTGGTGGTCTCGCCGCGCGACAGCGGCGAGCTGGGCGACGAGGACCGCGAGCTCCTGTCCACGCTGGCCGCGCAGCTGGCGGTCGCGCTCGGCAACGCGCGCGCGCACGAGGACCTGGCCCGCATGCGCGACGAAGCGGAGCGGCGGCGCCACGAGATCGCGCGGCTGAAGGACCTGGTCGAGGAGGAGAACCGGCGCCTCCTGCGCCAGCTCGCGTCGCCGGGCGGCCACGAGGTCGTGGTCGGCCCCGGCCTGCGCGAGACGTTCGAGCTGGTCCGCCGCGTCGCGCGCACCGACTCGACCGCGCTCCTCCGCGGCGAGACCGGCTGCGGCAAGGAGGTCGTGGCGCGCGCTCTCCACGCGGCCAGCGCGCGCGCGGGCCGCCCCTTCGTGGTCGTGGACTGCGGCGCGCTGCCGGCCGGGCTGGTCGAGTCGGCGCTTTTCGGGCACGAGCGCGGCGCCTTCACCGGCGCCGTCAGCGACGCGTCGGGCGCATTCCGCTCGGCCGACGGCGGCACCATCTTCCTCGACGAGATCGGCGAGCTGCCGCTCGCGCTGCAGCCGGTGCTCCTGCGAGCGCTGCAGGAGCGCGAGGTGCGCCCGGTCGGAGCCACCGGCGGCGTGCGAGTCGACGTCCGCGTGGTGGCCGGCACGCACCGCGATCTGGCCGCGCTGGTCGCCGAGGGCCGCTTCCGCGACGATCTGTGGTACCGCCTGCGCGTGGTCGAGATCGATCTGCCGCCCCTGCGCGAGCGGCGCGACGACGTCCTGCCGCTGGCCGAGCACTTCCTGACGCGCGCCGCGCTGCGGAGCGGCCGCCCGCGCAAGCGCCTGACCGCCGGCGCGCGCGTCGCCCTCCTCGAGCACCTGTGGCCGGGCAACGTGCGCGAGCTCGAGCACGCCATCGAGGCCGCCACGGTCTACGCGACCGACGACGAGATCCTCGCCGCTCACCTGCCCATCCACGAGGCGATCCTCCGCTGCCGCGGCCGCCAGCGCCTCAAGCGACCGCGCCCCCGGGCCCAGGAAGGCCTGCGCGAGGCCCTCGACGGCCTCGAGCGCGAGCGCGTCCTCGAGGTCCTCCGCGAGCAGGGCGGCAACCGCAGCCGCGCCGCCCGCGCCCTGGGCATCTCCCGCGGCGCCCTCCTCCGCCGCCTCACCCGCTACGGCGTCGAACCGAGCGCATCGTAGCGACGCGGCCCGTGCGTCGTCCGCCGCCGCCGCGGACGCCGCGTGCTCGGAAATGCGCGCCGCATCTCGGGCGCCGGGCAACCGGGCCGGCGCGCCGCGCCTCGCGGCGCTACTCGATGTCCTCGCGGTCGTAGTAATCGACCGTCGACTCCTCGCGGAAGATGACCTGCAGCGTGGCCGGGGCGCCCGGGGCGGGGGTGGCCATGGCCGCGAGCTTTCCGGAGTCCGGGTAGCCGCAGACCTCGACGCGGCTGAGCGTCGACAGACAGAGGTATCGGAGCGGGGCCGCGCCCGTGTTGAGGAGCTGGTGCGCCGAGTCGGGGCCGGTCGGGAGCGCGACGTAGTCGCCCGGGCGGACCGCCACGCGATGCTCGCCGATGCGCAGGGTGCCCTCTCCGTCGAGGATGTAGAGCGCCTCCTCGTTCGCGCAGTGATAGTGGAAGGGAAAGGCGGTGCGGCCGGGCGGTACCTCGTACCATCTGCAGCCGATACCGGTGGCTCCGACGGCGCGGCCCAGGCGGCGCTCGCGGCGCGCGAATCGAGTGCCCGTCTGGTCGGCCTCCATCTCGATCTCGTCGATGTTGACCACGTTCGGGTGTCGTCGCTTGCCGTCGATCATGCGCCGGACTCTACCCCCCCTACCTCGCGAGGGCGCGGTTGACACGAGGCGCTCGGCGCGGCGATGCTCGGATCACACGCGCGGGCTGTCACGCGCAACCTCCAGACGACCAGCCCATGCCTGGTCGCGATGCGGAGGCAAAGGGAAGCCCTCTTCTCGGCAACGCAGCGTCATCCGCCTCCGGCCGCGCGGAGGAAGCATGGGCCCCGCCGCGCCGCCGTGGAGGATCGCGATGACCGACCGCACCGACCGGACCGAGAATCTCACCGCCAATCCGACCGTCGACGACGCCCGCCGCTTCTTCGCCGAGGAGATCGGCGCCGTCGCGCACCTCGAGAGCCGCGCCCTCGTGGAGGCCTTCGCCCGCGTGCCGCGCGAGGCCTTCCTCGGCCCCGGGCCGTGGCAGATCGTGCGCGCGTTCGACATTGCCACCCCGTATCGCCGCTCGGCCGACGACGATCCGCGCCACATCTACCACGATGTCGGCGTGGCGATCGACCCGGCGCGCATGCTCAACAACGGCCAGCCGTCGGCGCTGGCCCGCTGGATCGAGGCGGCGGCGGTCGCGCCGGGCGACGCCATCCTGCACATCGGCTGCGGCCTCGGCTACTACACCGCGATCCTGTCCGAGCTGACCGGCGCCACCGGCAGGGTCGTGGCCTGCGACGTCGACCCGGACCTGGCCGCGCGCGCGGCGCGCAACCTCGCGCTCTGGCCCCAGGTCGAGGTCGAGAGCAGCGACGCCGCATCGCCGCGCGGCACGTTCGATGTCATCTTCGTCAACGCCGGCGCCACCCGCGCGCGCCCCGAGTGGCTCGGCGCCCTTCGCCCCGCCGGTCGCATGATCCTGCCCCTGACCGTGCACCTGCCCGTCTACCCGCAGGGCATCGGCGTGATGCTCCGCATCGATCGCGCGGAGCCCGGCCGCGCGGAGCCCGGCCGCGCGGGTCACGCCTGGCCGGCGCGCGTCCTCAGCCAGGTCGGCATCTACGACTGCGCCGGCGCGCGCGACCCGGCCGACGAGGCCGAGCTCATGAAGCTGGTCGGACCGGGAGTGGCGTCGCGTATCGCCGCAGTGTCGGTCGATGCGCACGCGCGCGGCGAGGCGTGCCTGGTGCACATGGAGGGCTTCTGCGTGCAGAGCTGAACCGGCAACTCCCCGGATCCTGAGCGCGCATGCCCGCCTGCCGGGTGTCTTCCGTTCATGGCTCCATTCTTGCGTCACCTCGGAGCGCATGGATGATCGCCGGAGCACGCGCGCCCCCGACGAGCGCGAGCCGCTCGTGCAGGTCCACCGCGTCGACATCACCGGGCGGACGATCCTCTGGCTGCTGGCAGGGCTCGCCGCCGTGTGGCTGGTCGACAAGCTGTGGCCGGTGGTCGTGCTCGTCCTCATCACGCTGGTCCTGGTCGGCACCCTGAACCCGATGGTGGTCGGGCTCGAGCGGCGCGGCTGGCGGCGCGGCCTGGCCATCGCGGTCGTGTTCACCGGCCTCATCGTCGGCGTGGGCGGCGCCGTCGCCATCGCGCTGCCGGCGCTCGTGAGCCAGGTGGTGCAGATCCTGGGCGACGCGCCCGGATACCAGACCGACCTGGCCGCCTGGCTGCGCCACGCGCGCATGCCGGATCTCGCGAACGCCGTCGCCGACGTCGACCTGTCGCAGGTGGCGCTCGACATCGGGCGGGTCGCGCTCGACCGCTCCGAGTCGATCATGACGATCACGGTCGGCGCGATCACCACGCTCTTCCTGGCCGCCTATCTCATCGCCGATCACGAGCGCGCCGTCACCGCCGCCTACGCGCTGGCGCCGCGCCGCTTCCACCTGCGCATGGCCCGCATCCTCCTCCGGCTCGAGACCATCGTCGGCGGCTACGTGCGCGGCCAGATCTTCACCTCGGTCCTCATGTTCGTGTTCGTGTTCGCGCTGCTCACCTGCATGCGCGCGCCCAGCGCGCTGGCCCTGGCCGTGTTCGCCGCCCTGACCGACGCGCTCCCCTTCGTCGGGGGCCTGCTGGGCGGGGCCCCGGTGGTCCTCTCCGCCCTCTCGCGCGGCCCGATCTGGGCGATCGTCGCGCTGGCCGCGATGGTCATCTACCAGGAGATCGAGAGCCGCGTGATCGTGCCGCGCGTGTACGGGCGCGTCCTCCGCCTGTCGTCGGCCGCGGTCATGCTCTCGCTGGTGGTCGGCACCTCGCTCCTGGGCGTGCTCGGCGCGCTCCTGTCGCTGCCGATCGCCGCCGCCCTGCGCATGATCTTCGGCGAGCTCGGCGTCCCGCTGCCCGGCGACGACTCCGACGACACGCTGCGCCGCCAGCGCGACGCGGAGGCGGAGGCCGAGTACCACCGCCTGTCGTCCGGCACGCCGGCGGACGAGGCCGCTCACATCGCGCTCGAGCTGGCCGAGGAGGGGCGCGAGCAGGAGGAGCCGCAGGAGAAGTCGTCGTTCGATACCAGGTGAGCGCCGCGAGGCCGCGCGCGGCGGCGCACCCGACCATCAGCTCGCGTCAGGTTGGTCCGGTCAGGTCTCGTCGGGGTCGATCCACTTGGGGAGCGCGACCGGCTGGTAGGCCTCGAACGCGGCCAGCAGCCGCGCCGGGTCCGAATCGACCTGGACCATGTCGCGGTAGCCCTGGAGCAGGAAGCGCTCGCCCACCATGTGATCGAGGAACGCGAGCAGCGAGCCGAAGTAGCCGTCGACGTCGAGCAGCCCGCACGGCTTCCGGTGCATCCCCAGCTGCGCCCAGGTCAGGACCTCGAACAGCTCCTCCATCGTGCCCATGCCGCCGGGCAGGGCGATGAAGCCGTCGGCCAGGTCCGCCATCGCGGCCTTGCGCTCGTGCATGGTCTCCACCACGCGCAGCTCGGTGAGGCCGGTGTGCGCGATCTCGCGCTCCTCGAGCGCGCGCGGGATGACGCCGATGACCGAGCCGCCGCCCTTCATGACCGAGTCGGCCAGCAGGCCCATGAGCCCGACGTGGGCGCCGCCGTACACCAGGCCGATGCCGGAGGCGGCCAGCGTCTGCCCGAGCCCGCGCGCGGCGTCGGCGTACGACGGCCGCGCCCCCGTGCTCGAGCCACAGAACACACAGATGTGGCGCATGGGCGCGACGATAGCAGGCGCCGCGCGCTCAACCAGCCGCGAACTTCGCGCACACGAGATCGGCACCGAGCCCGGTGGACAGGAGCCGCTCGCCGCGATCGGACAGGAGCTGGCCGGTCCACGGCAGGAATCCCCCGTCGCACAGGTTGAAGATGGCGCCGTCGGGTGCGCGCGCGTCGATCCGCAGACACGGGCCATCGTAGTAGCCGAGCCCGGCGAGCCGCGTGAGATCGAGGCGAAGCCGGGCCTCCGGGTAGGCGCGCGCGAGCGGCGCCAGCACCGCGGCGTCGATCCGCTCCAGGCGGCGCTCGATGGGCGCGGGCAGGCGCGCCCCGGCCAGCACCTCGGCGACCCGGCCGCGCAGCGGCTCCAGCCCGTAGCGCGCCGCGAGCTCGTCGCGATCGACCCAGCGGTGCGTGCGCACCTCGCGGCGGACGGCGGCCAGCCGGTCCTCGCCCAGGCGGTGCGCGACCGCGCCGGTGTGCGCCACGTCGATCGCGATGTCCTCGAACCGGTGGCCGCGATCGCCCAGCAGGCGGAAGAGGCGCAGATGGACGCCGATGTGCTCGCGCAGCGCGTCGTCCTCGCCCCCGCGCCGGTCGGCCGTCACCAGGCCGAAGATGCGGAAGTGGGGCAGGAGGCCGGCCATCGGCGGCGGCTGCATGCGCATGACCCGGTGGAGCGCGCACAGGCGCAGCGGCCGGGCGCGCGCGTCGGATGGGCGCCGGCGCAGCGCGGCCAGGAGCGCCAGCGAGAGGGTCGGATCGGCGACCAGCTCGGCGTTGCGCGAGGCGGTGAGCACGTTGTTGGCATGCGCGCCGGCCAGCAGGGTGGCCGCGCCGAGCGGGACGACCGGCGCCAGCTCCACGGCCTCGAACGCGCCGGCCGCCTCGAAGGCCGCCTGCGCGACGACGAGCGCGGCCCGCGGGTCGACGGTGCCGGGCGCGAAGGCGGCGACTCGCTCCTGCTGGGCGAGAAGATCGCCGGGCGCGATCCCATCCACGCGCGCCGCCAGCACCGCCATGAGCAGCGAGCCGAGATCGCGCGGCGGGAGCTCGACCAGCGCGTCGAACACCGCCTCCCCTCCGACGGCGCGCTCCAGACGAGCCAGGTGCCCGTTGCGACCGCTGCGATCCATGATGGCCGAGTCTACGTCACTCCGCGCGGTCGCGGCCCGGCGCCCTGCGCCCGTGTGCGCAACGAAGGCCGGGCGCCCACCTCTCGAGCGGCGCGGGCGGCCCGAAGCGCCAATTGACGCGCCCGAGCGGGGCAGCGATGCTCGGCGCATGATGGAGCTCGAGGGGAAGGTCGCCGTCATCACCGGAGCAGCGAGCGGGATCGGCCTGGCGATCGCGCGCCGCTTCGCGGCCGAGAAGATGAAGCTGGTGCTGCTCGACATCGAGAAGCCGGCCCTGGCCGCGGCCGAGGAGTCGCTGCGCGCCGCGGGCGCGAAGACGCTGGCCATCCAGGCCGACGTGGCGCGCCCCGCCGATCTCGAGGCGGCGGCAGAGAAGGCGCGTGCGGCCCTCGGCACGCTGCACGTCATCGTCAACAACGCCGGCGTGGGCGGAGTGCCCGGGCCGGTGTGGGCGCTGTCCGAGACCGACTGGGACTGGGTGCTCTCGGTCAACCTGCGCGGCGTCATCAGCGGCGTGCGCGTCTTCTTGCCCCCGCTCCTGGCCAGCGGCGAGGAGGGGCACATCGTCAACACCGCGTCGATGGCGGGGCTCACCTCGAATCCGTTCATGGGCGCCTACACGGTGGCCAAGCACGGCGTGGTCGCCCTGTCGGAGGTGCTGGCCAAGGAGCTGGAGCTCTCCGGCGCGCGCGTCGGCGTCTCGGTCCTGTGCCCCGGCTTCGTGAAGACGCAGATCCACATGTCCGATCGCAACCGGCCGGGCGAGCAGCGCGCCGCCTCCGACTCGTCCGGGCAGGCCGAGGGGCTCGCCCAGCTGGTCGCGCAGCTGGTCGACAACGGCAAGGCCCCCGATGAGGTGGCCGAGCGGGTGGCCAGCGCGGTCCGCGAGGGCCGCTTCTACGTGCTGACGCATCCGGAGATGAAGCCGACCATCGAGCACCGCATGCGCGACGTCCTCGAGGAGCGCCCGCCCGGCATCGACCCGCTCTTCCGCCAGCTGTTCGCGAAGTCCTGATCCGCGGCCCCACGGCCATCGCGGCCGCGCTCACCGGCCGAGGAAGGCGTCGGCGTCGCGCGCGGTGGGGGCCGGCAGCTCCTCCATCGGCGTGTGGCCCGCGCCGGGGTAGATGCGCAGCTGCGAGCCGCCGATGCCGCGCTGGAAGCGGTGCGCGCACGCGACCGGGATCCACGGATCGTCGCCGCCCCACTCGATGAGCACGGGCAGGTCGACATCGCCCAGCCGGTCGTCGAGCACCGGGTCCTCGGGGCCGGTCAGCCGATCGACCAGCGCGTCGCGGTTGCCGGCGCGCCGCACCATCGCGTGGTAGCGGTCGACCAGCGCGTCGGTCACCCGCGAGTCGTCGCCGTAGACCTCCTCGAGGTTGCGGCGGATGAGGAAGCGCGGGGTCGCGCGGCGGAGGATGCTGTTGACCACGGGCGTCCGGGCGAGGCGAAAGATGGTGGGCGGCGGCACCCCCGACAGGCCGGCGGCGTCGACCAGCACCAGCCTGCGCACGCGGTCCGGATGGGCGAGCGTGAAGGTCAGCGCCACGCGGCCGCCGAGCGAGTTGCCGGCGATGTCGGCGCGCGCGATGCCCAGGCGATCGAGGAAGCCGCCGATGAAGCGGGCGTAGCGCTCGACCCGGTAGTCGCGGTCGGGGGCCGGCCCGGTCAGGCCGAAGCCGGGCAGGTCGACCCGCACGATCCGCCGGCGGCCGGCCAGCTCGCGGACCCAGCCGTCCCAGGTGTGGAGGGACGACGACGTCCCGTGCACGAGCAGGAGCGGCGGCCCCTTGCCCTCGTCGCGGTAGTGGACGCGCATGCCCTCGAGCTGCATGAACTGCGAGGGCGGCGCGCCGTAGCGCGGAATCAGCTCGTCCACCGGAATGTCGGGGCGGATCATCGCGGCGACCGCGATGCCGGCGATCAGGAGGAGCGCGCCGGCCAGGGCGGCGAGAGACCGGATGATGCGGCGCACCGGGGAGCGCCGCGGTCGGTCGGGTCGCGAGGGGCTCGATGCGGCTCGCATGCCGCTCGCGAGCGTAGCACCCGCCGGGGAGCAGCCGCAGGCGGCCCATATATAGAGGAGGGCGGACGCGGCCGGGCCGCCAGGCGCCCGGCCCGGCCCGATGAACGTCCGGACGCACCCGTTGCGCACTCGAGGCCCCGCCCGATGAAAAGCTTCGGGGCCTCAGATAATTGTTCACCCCGAGAAGGTGACAGTAGAATGCTGGCAGCGCGTCGTGGCTGTCAGTGGCTCGGGAGGGGTGGCGAGCGGATGGGGAGCTTCCCAGGCTTCAGCAGCGGTGGTGCGGTCTACCGATTCAGCCGGCGTATCGGCCGCGGGGGCATGGGGGAGATCTACCTCGGCCTTCAAGAGGCGATCGGCGGCCTCGAGCGGCTGGTCGTGGTCAAGCGCATCGGCTCGCAGCTGGGCGACGGCGAGCGCTTCACGCGGCTCCTCCTCGAGGAGGCGCGCATCGCGGCGTCGATCCATCACCCCAACGTGGTGCAGATGGTCGACATCGGGCGCGACTCGAGCGGCGCGTTCGTGGTCATGGAGTACCTCTCGGGCGAGACGCTGGTCTACATCACGCGCACCCTGCGCGCGCGAGGCGAGCGAGTCCCGGCCGCGTTTGCATGCCGCATCGCCGCCGACGTCGCGGCCGGGCTGCACTGCGCCCACACCGCCACCGACGCCGCAGGTCTCGCGCAGCCGATCGTCCACCGCGACGTCACGCCGTCGAACCTGCTCCTCTGCTTCAACGGCGCGGTCAAGATCGTCGACTTCGGGGTGGCCAAGGCCACGTGGGACGACCAGCGGCGAAGCGGCGGCCCCAAGGGAAAGATGTCGTATCTCGCGCCGGAGCAGCTCTCGCACCGGCCGGTCGACGGGCGGACCGACGTCTTCCAGCTCGGCATCTGCCTGCACGAGCTCCTGACCGGGCAGCGCCTGTTCCGCGGCGAGAGCGATCACCAGCGCGCGGCCGCGGTCATGGAGCGGCCGATCCCGCCGCCGAGCGCGATCGTGCCCGAGCTGCCCGCCGCGCTCGACCCGGTGGTCCTGTCGGCGCTGGAGCGCGACCCGGACCGGCGGCCGGCCAGCGCCGACGACTTCCGCCGCGCGATCGAGGCCGCGATGGCCGAGAGCGGCATGGTCGGCCCGCACGACCTCGGCGCCTGGATGAAGGAGACGTTCGCCCAGCGCCTGGCCGCCCGCACGCACTTCGAGCGCCGCTGCGTGGCCGAGATGCGCGGCGAGCGCGCCCTCACGCCGCCGCCGGGCTCGACCCCGCTGCCGCTGTGGGAGCCGACCGGCACGCTGCGCTTCGAGTACGAGCCGCAGGGCCGCGGCAGCGAGAGCGAGGCGCGCGGCGAAGGCGCACGCGCACGCGGGAGCCGGAGCGGCGACCCGGACGGAAGCGAGAGCCGGAGCGGGTCGGCGAGCTCGCCCGCGAAGCCCGCGCGGCGCAGGCACCGGGTCGGGCTCGTCCTCGCGCTCGGCGTGATCGCCGCGGCCCTCGCGGCCGGCACCGGCATCGCGTGGAACCTGGGCGCGCTGGTCGACCGCCCGGCACGGGTGGCCGCGGCGGCCGAGATCGCGGCGGTCCCGTCCCGGCCGGCGCGCGCCGCCCGCGTGTCGCCCTCGCCGGCATCGCCCGCGTCGCCGAGGTCCTTCGACGTGGCGATCACGGCCACGCCGAAGCAGGCCGTCATCGAGATCGACGGCTACGAGGTCGGGCGCGGCTCTTACAAGGTGAGCCTGCCGATGGACGGCGCGCGCCACGTCCTGACCGTGCGGGCCGACGGCTTCGAGACCGCGCGGGTCGACTTCGTCGACGAGCCGCCGCCCGGTCGCGTCGAGCTCGATCGGCGCGCGCCCGCCGCCCCGCGCCGCGCCCGATCGGCGAAGCGGACCGCTCGCAGGGGAGGGGCGCATCGCCCCGAGCGGCCGCTGACCGACAACCCCGATCCGTGGGCCGGCGATGGCAGGAGATCGCGATGATCGAGGGGAGGCACGAGCGCATGGGGCTGGAGGGTGATCTTCGGGAGATCTCGTTCGCCGACGTGGTCCAGTTCTACAACCAGAGCCGGCGCACCGCCGTCCTGGTGGTGAGGGCTCCCGAGTCCGGCGAGGAGCTCGGCTACTTCTACTTCGAGCACGGCGAGCTCTACGACGCCCGCCTGGGCGACGTCGAGGGGCTGGAGGCGGTCTACCGCGGGGTCGCGCTCCGCGAGGGCAGCTTCCACGTGCTCGGCGACGTGCGCGCGCAGCAGCGCCGCATCTTCAAGCCGGTCGGGGCGATCCTGCTCGAGGGTATCCGCCGGCTCGACGAGGCCGGGCGGAGCGCGATCCACGCGATCCCGCAGCTCAAGCTCGTCCGACCGCCGACGGGAGACAACGGCGCGCCGCCCGAAGGCGAGGAGCGCGCCGCGAAGGGGGAGCTCATGGGTCTGGTGTGCCCGACCTGCAATCGGCGCTTCATTCACGGTGACCTCTGTCCGCACGACGGCAGCAAGCTCGAGAGCCCCGCCGACGAGGAGGACCCGCCCGAGCACACGCCGCCGGTGTCGGCCCCGCGCAAGCGGCGCTCGCCGGTCTGGTGGGTCACGCTCGCCTGCGGGCTCCTGGTCATCGCGGCGGTCGCCGTCCTCTGGGTCATCCGCAGCGGCGATCTCGCCGCCGAGCCGGAGGAGCCGCGCGCCGCGAAGGCGGTGGCGGCGGTGGCCCCGGCGGAGAGCCCGCGCGCACAGCCGGTGGTACGGCACCTCGCGGCCCATGGAGTCAGCGACGACGAGGTGGTCTTCGGGATGGCGGCCCCGCTGAGCGGAGCGTCGCGCGAGCTCGGCCGCCAGATGAAGCTCGGGGTCGAGACCGCGTTCCAGCAGGTCGACGAGGCCGGCGGCGTGCACGGGCGCAAGCTCCGCCTCGCCGCGCTCGACGACGGCTACGAGCCGACCCGGACCGCGGCCGCCATGAAGGACCTCTATCAGAAGCAGCAGGTGTTCGGCTTCGTCGGCAACGTGGGGACTCCGACCGCCGCGGTCGCCATCCCGTTCGCGCTCGAGCACAAGATGCTCTTCTACGGGGCGTTCACCGGCGCGAGCCTGCTGCGGCGCGATCCGCCCGACCGCTACGTCATCAACTTCCGCGCCAGCTACGGCGAGGAGACGGCCGCGGTGGTCAACTACCTGGTCAATGTCCGCCGCCTGCGGCCCAACCAGATCGCGGTCTTCGCGCAGAAGGACTCCTACGGCGACGCCGGCTTCGCGGGCGTTGCGCGGGCCCTGCGCAGCGTGCGCGGCGATCGCAGCGCGATCCTGCGGGTGGGCTACGCGCGCAACACGATCGACGTCACCGAGGCGGTCGACACCATCATGGCCCACCCGTTCGTGATCAAGGCGGTCGTCATGATCGGCACCTACCGGGCGTGCGCGCGCTTCATCGAGCGGATGCGCGATCTCAAGCCGAGGATGATCTTCACCAACGTGTCGTTCGTGGGCAGCACCGCGCTGGCCGAGGAGCTGGGCCTGCTCGGCCCGCGCTACGCGGAGGGCGTGATCGTCACCCAGGTGGTGCCGCCGGTGGAGAGTCACTCGACGGCGGTCCTCAAGTACCGCGCCGCGCTCGAGAAGTACTTCCCGGGCGAGGCGCCCGACTACGTGTCGCTCGAGGGCTACCTGGCCGGCCTGGTCCTCATCGAGGCCCTGCAGCGGGCCGGGCGCGAGCTCGACACCGAGCGCCTGGTCGACGCCTTCGAGTCCATGCACGACTTCGACCTCGGCATCGGCACGCCGATCACCTTCGGGCTGACCGAGCACCAGGGCTCGCACAAGGTCTGGGGCACGCTGCTCGATGCCCAGGGCCACTACGAGGTGCTCGAGCTCGAGTGACGCGGGCGCGCGCCGGCGCGGAAACGAGTATCCTCCGCGCATGAGTGACGCCAAGAAATCGGAAGACGAGCTGAACGGGATGATCGCGACCGGGCAGGGGTTCCCGGCCGGGTTCGACAAGTACTACGCCGACGACGTGGTCATGACCGAGGGAAACGGCGAGAGCACGAAGGGCAAGGAGGCCAATCGCAAGCGCGAGACGGAGTTCCTGGCCACGGTGGCCGAGTTCCACGGCGCCAGGCTGGTCGCGTCCGCCGCGCAGGGCGACGTCGGCTTCTCGGAGTGGGAGTTCGACGCCACCTTCAAGGACGGCAAGCGCCGCGTGTTGCGCGAGATCGCGCGCCGGCGCTGGAAGGACGGCAAGGTCGCCGACGAGCGCTTCTACTACGACATGCAGTCGATGGGCTGAGCGTCGGCTCAGCGCAGAGAACCGGGGCGCCGCCGCGCGGCGCGCGCGAGGGCCGCGATCGCGGCGGCGACCAGCGCGGCGATCGGCCAGCGCCAGTCGCCGCCGCAGCCTCCCGCCGCGAGCGGGTCGGGCGGCGCGACCGACGGCGCGGCGGTGAGCGCGCGCACCGTCCCGTCGTAGGTGACCGCGAAGAGGAGGTCGCCGGCCGGCACCAGGCCGCCGACGATGGGCGCGCCCAGATCGGTCTCCCACTGCTCGGTGCCGCCGCGCGCGTCGAGCGCCCGCAGCACGCCGTCGATGCCGCCGGCCCACACCACGCGGCCGGTCACCACCGGCGAGGCGAGGTAGCCGCGCGCCTGGGTCTGGTACGAGACCGGGTGGGTCACGGCCAGCCCGGTGCCGCGACTCCAGGCGATCGAGCCGCTGGCCGCCTCGACCGCGATCAGGCGATCGCGCGGGGTCGGCACGAAGAGGAGCCCGTGGGCGAGGGCCGGGGTGCCGAGCGCCCAGCGCGACCAGCTGCCGGAGAGAGTCCTCGCCCAGCGGGGCGCGCCCGAGGCGAGGTCGATCGCGGTCAGCACCGACTCGGCGTTGCCGGCGTACACGGTGTCGCCGTCGATGATCGGCGACGGGTGGATCCAGACCCAGCGCGGGTACGAGTGAGCCCAGCGCTCGGTGAGATCGTCCGCGTCGAGCGAGACCAGCGAGTCCGGGCCGCGCCCGAGCGGCACGACCACGCGCCCGTGGGCCACCGCCGGGGCCGCGTAGAGGTGGGCCCAGATCGAGCGCGCGTGCTCGCTGGCCACGAGCTCGCCGGTCGACAGGTCGACCGCCACGAAGTGGCTGGGCGTGCCGGCGTAGACCCGCCCGCCGGCGATGACCGGCGCCGCGTAGGTCGCCGACAGCTCCTCCTCCTCGCCGGCCGCCAGGTCGATCTTCCAGCGCAGCTCGCCGTCGCTGGTGCGGTGGGCGTGCAGCCAGCCGTCGGTGGTGGCGAACACGACCGTGTCGCCTTCGACCGCGGGCGAGGCGGCGACCGAGCCGACGCCGCGCTGCTGCCACAGGGGATCGCCGCGCCGCGCGTCGAGGGCGATGAGCCCGCCCCGCCGGCTGTCGGCCAGGTCGACCACCGGGACGAACAGCCGCCCGCCGGCCAGGACCGGCGCGCCGGAGCGCGCATGCCCGCCGATGGCGCGGGCCCAGAGCGGCCGCAGCGGCGGGCGCAGCTCGGTCTCCACGGCGCCGCGGTGCTCGGCCGAGCCCTGCAGCATCGGCCAGTCCGGCAGCGCGCTCGCCGGCGTGCGGTCCTGGTGATCGCCGCCGCGGTCGCCGCCGCCGCCGCCGCGGTCGCCGCGGTCGCCGCCCCCGCGGTCGCCGCTGCCCGCGATCACGCAGAACCGGCTGGTCGCGGTCACCACCTGGCCGCCCGGGCGGCGCGCCCGCACCTCGAGGCTGTGCCAGCGCGACCCGGCCAGCGCGACCTCGCCGGCCCACGCCCAGCCGCCGGCCGGCGCGAGCGGCGCGGGCGGCGCCCCGTCGAGCGAGAAGTCCACGCGGGCGATCGCGTCGCCCAGCTCGACCTCGGCGATGACCGAGACGCGGCCCGGCGGCACGCAATCACCCGGCCGCGGATAGGAGGCCGCCACCAGCGGTTCCTCCACCAGCGTGTGGTGCGCGAGCGTGAAGCGGCCGCCGTCGAGCTCGACCACGCGCCAGCCGGCCGGCGTGTAGTCGATGCCGCCCATCACCGCCGGCTCGGTGTTGACCTCGAGGAGCGAGCCGCGCTCCATGACCCGGTTGTCGTGGCTGTGGCCCGTGAACACGTACCTGACCCCGCGGCGCGCCAGCTCCGCGGCCAGCGCGTTCGACGGCGTGTAGTGCGTGAACGCCGCCACCAGCCCGGCCGGCCGGCGCGCGCCCAGGTCGGCGTCGACGAACGCGAGCTCGGCGTCGGGCCCGGCCATGCAGTTGAGCACGATGAAGTGCACGCCGCCGGAGTCGAAGCTGTACATGGGAGGGCCGAGGCGCCGGCGGTAGCGCACGCCCTCGTCCTGCCAGTCGTGGTTGCCGACCACCGGAACCAGCGGCACCCGCAGCCCGCGCAGCGCGGACGACAGCGCGTCGAACTCCGCGTCGAAGGTGCCGGCGGTGAGATCGCCGGTGACGGCGATGAACCAGGGCGGCGGGTCGGTGCCGGCGGCCTGCTCGAGCGCGCGCCGCGTCTCGTCGGCGCTGGTCGTGCCGAGGTGCGTATCGGAGGTGTGGATGAAGCGCAGCGGACCGGCGGGGGCCCGCGGCCGCAAAAGCAGCGCGATCGGCCCGCCGCCGGGCTCCACTGCGCGCCAGACCGGCGCCGGCGAGAAGCCATCCGGCGTACGCACCCAGACGATGCCGGGCCCGGGCGCGTCGAGGTGAAAGCGGCCGTCGCGGTCGGTCGCGGCGCGCGCGCTGCCCTCCCAGAAGACCAGCGCGCCGGCCACCGGCTCGTCGGCGGGCGAGACCGCGCCGTTTCCGTCGCGGTCGGCCATCACCACCCCTTCGAGCGCGAAGGCCGTGGCCAGGAGATGGACCAGGGCCAGAGACATCATCGATCGATACCCGTGATACCGGCGCGCAGCGTCCTTCTCGCGTCGGCCGCGTGCCAGCTCCATCGCCGGCCCGGTAATGTGTCAACTGGCTTCCCTTGATTGCCGGCCATTGTTACTTTCGCGCCACGCTTTCTAAACAACCACTGGGAGTGGCTCATGCGCGTTAGACCGAGGGTCCAGCTCGTTGCAGGCTGTGCGTTGCTGCTTTTGGCTTGTGGGAAGGGAAAGGGCGACAAGGGCGGCGACAAGCAGGCCACCGAGCCCCCTCCGAGCGGCACGGAAGACAAGGGTGCCGACAAGGGCGCCGACCAGGGCGCCGAGGCGAAGGGCGCCGAGGGCGCGCCGGCCGCCGGCGGCGAGGTGCTCATCTGGGCCGACGACAAGCGAGCCGCGGTGCTGAGCGACTTCGCGACCAAGTTCGCGTCGACCGGCGGCTTCAACCTGAAGGTGCAGGCGGTCTCCAAGGATCTGCAGACCAACTTTGTCACCGCCTCGCAGGCGGGTAAAGGCCCCGACATCGTCGTCGGCGCGCACGACTGGATCGGCAACCTGGTGCAGAACGGCGCGATCGAGCCGGTCCAGCTGACCGACGAGCAGAAGGGCGCATTCAACCCGCTCGCCATCAAGGGCGTCACGTTCAACGGCCAGATCTACGCCGTGCCGTACGCGGTCGAGAACCTGGCGCTCATCCGCAACACCGAGCTCGCTCCCGACGAGCCCAAGTCGATGGAGGCGCTGGTCGCCGAGGGCAAGAAGCTCAAGTCGTCGAAGAAGGCGAGCGAGATCCTGGCGCTCCAGGTGGGCAACAACGGCGACGCCTACCATATCTATCCGCTCTACGCCTCGGGCGGGGGCTACCTGTTCGGGGTGGGCGCCAACGGCGACTACGATCCGAAGGACCTCGGCGTGGCCAAGCCGGAGGCGATCGCCGCCTTCGCCAAGATCAGGAAGCTGGGCGAGAAGGGCGACGGCGCGCTCAAGCGCTCCATCGGTCCCGAGAACTCGATCAGCGTGTTCACCGGCAAGAAGACCGCGTTCCTGGTCTCGGGTCCGTGGGCCATCACCGACATCAAGAAGGCCGGCATCAAGTACGACATCACGGCCATCCCCGGCTTCGAGGGCGGCAAGCCGGCCAAGCCGTTCGTCGGCGTGCAGGCCTTCTACGTGGCGGCCAAGGGCAAGAACAAGGCGCTGGCCCAGGAGTTCGTGAGCAACCACCTCACCACGCCGGACCTCGCGGTCGCGCTCTACAAGGCCGAGCCGCGCCCGCCGGCGCTGACCGCCGCGCTCGAGCAGGTCAAGGGTGAGGACCCCGACGTCGAGAAGTTCCTCAAGGCAGGCGAGTCGGGCGACATCCTCCCCGCCATCCCGGCGATGGCGGCGGTGTGGGATCCGTTCGGCAAGGCGGCCGCGGCAGTGGTGGGCGGCGCCGACCCGAAGACCACCGTGCCAGCCGCCGCGAAGGCGATCGCCGGCCAGATCAAGTGATCCAGTGAATCGATCGGGCGGCCTGGCGCGCCGGGCCGCCCATCGGGTAGGAGATGGCCGTGGCTGATCCGTCGGAGACCGTCAAGGACAGCGGTTCTTCTCCGCCGACCGGCGGCCGGATACGGTGGCCGCTGGTGCGCTCGAGCTCGGCGGTGAGCCTGCTCATCAAGTTCCTGCTGCTCGGGACGGTGGCCGCCATCGCGCTCTACGGCGTGTTCCCGCTGATCCAGACCCGCAGCTGGGCGGCGCTGGCGCTCCTGATCGCGGCCACCGCGCTCCTCTTCGTCATCTACCTGTCGCCGCGCTTCATCCCGGCCAAGTACCTCATCCCGGGCACGCTGTTCCTGCTGGCCTTCCAGGTCCTCCCGGTCCTCTACACCGTCGCCACCGCGTTCACGAACTTCGGCGACGGGCACAGGGGCAGCAAGCAGGACGCGGTCCGCGCCATCGAGTCGAGCTCGATCATCAAGGTGGCGGGCTCGGCCCAGTTCCTCCTCTCGGTCGCGGTCGACGAGAAGGCGAGCCCCGCCACCGGGACGATCACGTTCCTGCTCAGCGACGCCGCGACGCACAAGCTGTGGGCGGGCAAGGCGGACGGCCTCGCCCCGCTGGCCGCGGCCGACGCCACCGTGTCGCCGGCCGGCAAGATCACGGCGGCCAAGGGGTACACCGTGCTCACCGTCGGGCAGACCGCGGGGCGCGGCGAGGCGGTGGCGGCGCTGCGCGTGCCGACCGAGAAGGGCGCGATCCGCAGCCAGGGTCTGTCGCGCGCCTACGAGGGCGCGGCGCAGCTGGCCTACGACGCCGGCTGCGACTGCATCCGCGACGCGAAGAGCGGGGCGACCTGGAAGGCGGACAGGGGAGACGGCTACTTCCACGACGCCAGCGGCGGCTACCTGGCCCAGGGCTGGAGGGTCAGCGTCGGGTTCCGCAACTTCGTCACCGTCATCACCAACCCGGTCGTCAGCCGCTACTTCTTCCAGATCCTGCTGTGGAACTTCGCGTTCGCGCTCCTGACCGTGGTGCTGTCGTTCGCGTTCGGCCTGGGCATGGCGCTCGTCTTCAACAGCGAGCGACTGCGCGGGCAGCGGCTCTACCGCTCGCTCCTCATCCTGCCCTACGCCATGCCGTCGTTCGCGATGCTGCTGGTGTGGCGCGACATGTTCAACACCGACTTCGGCCTCATCAACCGGCTGTTCGGGCTCGACGTCAACTGGTTCGGCACGCCGTGGAGCGCGCGCGCGGCCATCATCATGGTCCAGATCTGGCTGAGCTATCCGTACATGTTCCTGGTGTCGACCGGCGCGCTGCAGGCGATCCCGGCCGATCTCACCGAGGCGGCGCAGGTGGACGGCGCGAAGACGTTCCACGCCTTCCGCACGATCACGTTCCCGCTCCTGCTGGTGGCGCTGGCGCCGCTCCTCATCTCGTCGTTCGCATTCAACTTCAACAACTTCAACGCCATCTATCTGACCTCGGAGGGCGGGCCGTTCCCGCCCGACAACCCGCAGGTCGGCGCGACCGACCTCCTCATCACGTACACCTACCGGCTCGCGTTCGGCGGACAGGGCGCGCAGTACGGCATGGCGGCGGCCATCTCGATCTTCATCTTCCTCATCGTCGCGATGGTCTCGGTCGTCGGCTTCCGCCGCGCCCAGGTCCTGGAGGAGATCAACTGATGGACGCGCGCGGGGCGGGCGGCAAGTACCTGGGCAGCGCGAAGGGGAGCTGGTTCCGCCAGGTCGGGTGGCGCCACATCGTCGGCATCATCGCCCTCTTCTTCGCGCTGTTTCCCATCCTGTTCGTCATCTCGGCGGCGTTCAACCCGCTCGGCACGCTGAGCTCGACCGAGCTGGTCCCGACCGGGGCCAGCCTCGAGAACTTCCGGAACCTGTTCAAGGGCGTGATGCCGGGGACCAGCATCCAGCGCATCCGCTTCGGCTCCTGGTTCTTCAACACCCTCTTCATCGGCGTGACCGCGGCGGTGGTGTCGATGTTCCTGTCGGCGTGCGCGGCCTACGCGTTCTCGCGCTACCGCTTCCGCGGGCGGCGCGTGGGGCTCCTGTCGCTGCTGCTGGTCCAGATGTTTCCCCAGTTCCTGGCGGTCGTGGCCCTCTACCTCCTGTTCACGACCATCAGCGACCTCTACCCGCGGATCGGCTTCAACACGCCGTGGGCGCTCATCCTGCTCTACCTGGGCGGCGCGCTCAGCGTGAACACCTGGCTGATGAAGGGCTTCCTCGACACCATCCCGAAGGAGCTCGACGAGTCGGCCAAGGTCGACGGCGCGACCCACTCGCAGATCTTCTTCGGCATCATCCTGCCGCTCATCGCGCCGATCCTGGCCGTCACCGGGCTCATCGGCTTCATCACGGCGGTCAACGAGTTCCTGCTCGCCAGCATCTTCCTCACCGATCTCGACTCGCAGACGCTCGCCGTCGGGCTGTATGGACTCGTCGCCGGCGAGCGCAACAACAACTTCGGCGTCTACTGCGCCGGCTCGCTGCTGACCGCCATCCCCATCGTGGCGCTGTTCCAGTTCCTGCAGCGCTACATCGTGAGCGGGCTGACGGCGGGCGCGGTCAAGGGCTGAGGCGCACCGGAGGAACCAACATGGCCGAGGTCATCCTCGAGAAGATCAACAAGACCTACGAGAACGGGTTCCACGCGGTCATCGACCTGGACCTCGCCATCGCCGACGGTGAGTTCCTGGTCCTGGTCGGCCCGTCGGGCTGCGGCAAGAGCACCGCGCTGCGCATGGTCGCGGGCCTCGAGGACATCTCGAGCGGGGTGATGCGCATCGGCGAGCGGGTGGTCAACACGCTCTCGCCCAAGGACCGGGACATCGCGATGGTGTTCCAGTCCTACGCGCTCTACCCGCACATGACCGTGGCCGACAACATCGCCTACGGCCTGCGCATCCGCGGCATGAACAAGCAGGAGGTGGCGCGTCGGGTCCAGCGGGCGGCCGACATGCTCGAGCTCGGGCCGCTGCTCGACCGCCGGCCCAAGCAGCTCTCGGGCGGGCAGCGCCAGCGGGTCGCCATGGGGCGCGCCATCGTGCGCGAGCCGCAGGTCTTCCTCATGGACGAGCCGCTGTCCAACCTGGACGCCAAGCTGCGCGTGCAGATGCGCGCCGAGATCGCCCAGCTGCAGCGCGACCTCAACGTCACGACGATCTACGTCACCCACGATCAGGTGGAGGCCATGACCATGGGCGATCGGGTCGCGGTCATGAAGGCCGGCGTGCTGCAGCAGGTGGGCAACCCACAGTTCATCTACGACAACCCGGACAACCTGTTCGTGGCCGGCTTCATCGGCTCGCCGCCGATGAACATGGCGCTCGGCCTGGTCGAGCGCGACGGCGACGGCCTGGCGGTGGTGCTGGGCTCGGCCCGGCTCGCGCTGGCGCCGTCGGTGGTGAAGGAGCGGGCCGCGCTGCGCGGCTACGTGGATCGCGACGTCGCGGTCGGCGTCCGCAGCGAGGACATGGAGGACGCGCGCCTGGTCCGCGACGGCAAGCCCGACAACCGGCTGCGCGCGACGGTCAACCTCACCGAGGCGCTCGGCTCCGAGATCGTGGTCCACTTCGACGTCGACGCCCGCCAGGTGGTCACCGACGACACGCGCCTCCTCGAGAAGCACACCGGCAAGGCGGACGTCCCGCACCGCGAGTCGGGCACCCGCTTCGTGGCCTCGTTCGCGCCCCGCTCCCAGGTCCGCCCGCGCGACGAGATCGAGGTGGTCATCGACACCGAGCGCATGCACTTCTTCGATCCACAGTCCGGGGCCGCCATCCGCGCCTGAGGTCGGCGCCCGGATCAGTATCCCCACGGCGAGATCCGTCGGCGGGCCCAGAACGTACCGGCGGGCGCCGCCCCTGGCTGCTTCGTCCGCTACACGAGCGAGCGCGTGCAGGTGACGTAGGCGAGCGTGCGGCGGGTCCGCGTCTCCAGCTCTCCCGTGTCCGGCATGCCCCATGTCCGCTGGAAGGCGCGGATCGACTCGCGGCTGAGCGGCCCGATGTCCCCGTCGATCTCGCCGGCGTAGAGCCGCAGGCCGGCGAGCAGACGCTGGCTCTCGGTGTCGTCGGGCGCGAAGCCGGCCCCGTACAGGCTGACGATGCGCGCCTCGACCAGGCCCGCCGTGCTGTGGATGCCGGCCGGGATGGGCGCGCCGATGCCGAGGAAGTTGAAGTGCCAGGCCTCGAACTCCATCGTGTGATCGCGGCGGTGGCAGAACCAGCCGCGCGACTCCATCTCGGCGTCGAGCGCCTGCTTGGATCCGTGGTTCCACCGCTTCTTCGCGGCGTCGATGTCGAGATCGATGGCGAGCCCGTAGTTGTGCGCCGAGTAAGACGGCGGCTGCGCGCCCCGCTTCTCGCGCACCGCCTGCAGGCTCGACTCCGGCGATCGGAACATGTCCGACACCACCGCGAAGTCGGCCATCTCCAGATACGACGCGGCCGCGTCCGGGTGCAGGTACCGCATGCGCTCCGGCATCTGGTCCTTCGACGGCCCGTAGATCCCGCGGACGGCCTGCGCGGGCAGACTCCTCAGCGAAAGCGTGAGCATCTCATCCCCCCTTCCGAGCCCAGGTGACCTCCACGAGCATGCGGGCACTCCGTGCCGTGCGAACAGCCATTTCCGTCGCGCGGCGCGCGCTCCACCCGAGTGGGGTCATGAGACTCGTGACTGGCGCGACGCCTGCATCGTGCGACGTCAGCCCTGTCCTCGGAACCAGGACGGGCGCGGAGGATTCCATGTCGATTCGATCTGCCATCATGATCATCCTCGTCGTCGCCGTCGCTGCGGCCGTGGTCGTGGACCGGCTTCGCCGCATGTCGCCTCGACCCGTCCCCCCTCACACGGCGTCGCTCCTCCAGCGCATCGACCGCACGGTGCACGACTTCGACCGTCTGGTGGCGCGCGAGGTCCGGCGACAGGCCTGAAGGGCGATGGGGCGTAATTCCCCGTGGGGCGGAATGGGACCGCCGGTCCGCCTCGCGCGCCCCGGAAAGCGGCCCATCTGCTCGCCCGGCGCTGGCCCGCCCGATGCTTTGCATGGTGGCGGACACCATCAGGATGGACGACACATGAGGACAATGCTCATCTCCCTCGCCCTCGTCGCACTGACGAGCTGTGCGGGCGCCGAGTTCGAAGCCGAGGCCGCGGACACCACGGGCGGCGCGACCGCCTCCGCCTCGGTCGATCATTTCTACGACGCGCTCTCGCCCTATGGAATGTGGATCCAGAGCGCCGACTACGGCCCGGTCTGGGTGCCTTCACCTTCGATCGTGGGCACGGACTTCGTCCCCTACGCCAGCGGCGGTCGCTGGGAGTACTCGACCGCCGGCTGGATGTTCGTCAGCGACTGGGACTGGGGCTGGGCTCCCTTCCACTACGGCCGCTGGTACATCGATCCGTTCTACGGCTGGGTCTGGGTCCCCGACACGCTGTGGGCGCCCGCGTGGGTCGACTGGCGCTTCGGCGGCGGGCTGATCGGCTGGGCGCCGCTTCCGCCCCTCCACCGGTTCCACCACGCGGGCGACCACGATCACCGGACGCGCTGGGTGTTCGTGCACGACCGCGACTTCCGGCAGCACGCGATCGGCCAGCACCTGGTCGCGCCCGACAGCCGCGCGTTCGACACCACGGTCCCGCTGCGGCGCCCGGTGCGAGCGGGAAGGACGTACTGGTTCGCCGGACCCGAGCGCGCGAGCGTGGAGGCCGCCACCCACTCGACCGTGCAGGCCGTCCGGGTCGAGCCGCCGCGTCCCGGCACCGTCGCGCGCATGCAGGTGACGGGCGGCGCGGCGCGGTCCATGCCGCTCGAGGCGCGCCGGCCGCGCACATTCGGCCGCTCGCTGGAGGGCCCGGTCGCGGCGCCTCCGTTCCACCGCGAGCCGCGCATGGGCCGGCGGTAGCGCAGGACGCGCTCTACTTCGAGCGCAGCAGCACGGTGCTGCGCGCGGCCGCGACGTAGAGGTCCTGCCGATCGAGCAGGACCTCGCAATCGGGATCGACGAGGTCCTCGCCGGGCGGCAAGCTGGTGTCGAGGAGGCGCCACCAGCGCTGTTCCGGGGCAGCGGGCAGCTGGAAAGCGCGCGCCTCGTGGCCGGCGTTGGCGAAGCTGTAGAGGAAGTAGTTGCCGCCGGGCGAGGCCTCCTCGCCGCCGTCGAGCAGGATACCGAGGGTGCGCAGCTCCGGGTTTTCCCAGTCCGGCCTGCCGAGGTCGGGGCCGAACCAGCTCACGTCCGGGATCCCGTTGTCGTCGAGATCGTCGCCGATCAGGAACCTGCGGCGCTGCAGGATGGGGTAGCGGCGGGGCAGGGCGATGAGCCGGCGCGCAAACTCGACCATGTCGGCGTTTCGCTCGACCAGGCTCCAGTCGACCCAGGAGATCTCGTTGTCCTGGCAGTAGGCGTTGTTGTTGCCGCGCTGGGTGCGCAGCATCTCGTCGCCGCCCAGGATCATCGGCGTGCCGGCGGACAGGATCAGGCCGCAGAGGTGATTCTTCGCCACGCGGCGGCGCAGCGCGATGACCTCGGGGTCGTCAGTCTCGCCCTCGGCGCCGCAGTTCCACGAGGCGTTGTCGCTCGTGCCGTCGCGGTTGTCCTCGAGGTTGGCCTCGTTGTGCTTTTCGTTGTACGAGACGAGGTCGGCCAGCGTGAAGCCGTCGTGGCAGGTGATGAAGTTGATGCTGGCGTACGCGCTGCGCCCGTCGTCGCCGTAGAGGTCGGCCGAGCCCGACACGCGCCGGGCCAGGTCCGGCACCTGGCCGCGGTCTCCCTTGACGAAGCGGCGCACGGTGTCGCGAAAGCGGCCGTTCCACTCGCTCCAGTCGATCGGGAAGTTGCCGACCTGGTAGGTGCCCAGGTCCCACGGCTCGGCGATGAGCTTGACCCGCTGCATGGTCGGGTCCTGGGACACGGCGTCGAAGAAGGAGGCGGAGCGGCGAAACGCGCCCTCCTCGCGCCCCAGCACCGACGCCAGGTCGAAGCGGAAGCCGTCCACGCGCACGACCTCGGCCCAGTAGCGCAGCGAGTCCATGACCATGCGCATGACCGGCGGCTGGCCGAGATCGAGCGCGTTGCCGGTGCCGGTCGGGTTCATGTAGTAGCGGCCGGCCTCGTCCCCCTCGCCGGCCAGCGCGTAGTACGTCCGGTTGTCGATGCCCTTGAAGGACAGGGTGGGGCCGCGCTCGCTGCCCTCGGCCGTGTGGTTGTAGACCACGTCGAGGATGACCTCGATGCCCGCGCGATGGAGCTCGCGCACGAGGGTCTTCATCTCGCCCACCTGGCAGCCGAGGGTGCGCCCGGTGGCGTAGGTCGACTCCGGCGCGAAGAAGCCGAGCGTATTGTAGCCCCAGTAGTTGGTGAGGCCGCGGCCGACGAGGAAGTCCTCGACGCACTTCTCGTGCACAGGCAGGAGCTCGACCGCATTGACGCCGAGCCGCTTGAGGTGCGGAATGCGATCGATGAAGCCGAGGTAGGTGCCGGGCTGCCTGGCGCCCGAGGACGGATGGGCGGTGAAGCCCTTCACGTGGACCTCGTAGATGACGAGCTGCTCGAGGCGCAGGTCGGGCGGCTCGACACCCTGCCAGTCGAACGCGTCGTCGACCACGATGCAGCGCGGCATCGCGCCGGCGCTGTCGCGCACGTCCATCGACAGGTCGCCCTCGGGCGCCGCCGGGTCGTAGGCCAGGAGGAGGTTGTCGCGGTTATCGGGCTTCCCGAACAGGGCGCGGGCGTACGGATCGAGGAGCAGCTTGTGCTCGTTGAAGCGGAGGCCGTGAGCGGGATCGAACGGCCCGCGCACGCGATAGGCATAGAGCTGTCCGGGCCCGACGCCGTGGACGAACACGTGCCACACGAACTGTCGCTGGTTCTCGACCCGGATGACGTCGGTGGCGCGCGCGCCGGTCGCGTCGTAGAGGATGAGGAAGACCTCGGTCGCCTGGCGCGAGTAGAGCGCGAAGTTGACCCCGCCCTCCTCGGGGATCGCACCCAGCGGCGAGTTACAGCCGGGCGAAAGGCGCCTGTCCGTGCGGTGCTCGAGCTCAGCCGGCATCGTCCCTCCCGTGCGCCGCAGAGTGTACCCCGACGAGCGGGGCCGGGCCCGGCGACCGGCTGGGCTGACGGGCCTCGCTACTCGGTCTGCTCGGTCTGCCCGGCCTCTTCGACCTCGTCGACTCCGGCCACGAACGAGCCAGCGGAAACCTCGGGCCCGATGGTGTAGAGGCGTGAGGGAGCCGACACGCTGGTGCAGAAGCCAGCACTGACCACGTAGCGCGTGTCGGCGACCGGCTGGCCGATCGCGTACACCGCAACGGCGCTGCCCGATCGGGTGTCCCTGACGTACTTCGGCTCAGCGCCTGTCGCGCACCGGTCCTCGAACAGCGCGAGCTGACTGGCGGCGCCCTCGCATTTCGGGTCGGCGTACACGTCGGTCACGCGCGCCTCGGGCACGTCGGTGGTGCCCGGCAGACATCGCAGCGCCCCGTCAGTGGCGAGGTCGAACTTGCAAGCCACCTCCCGCTCGCCGTCATACCAGTCGTGCTGCGCGACGCGCACGCCGTCGCCGACCATGTCCATGCGCTCCAGCCGCGCGCCGAGCGGGACCCTCTCGGTCTCGAGCGCGGCGAAGCTGGAGGGATCGACCAGCGCGCCGAGCGTGAAGTAGAGGTTCCCCGGCGGGATCGCCTCGCAGCCCTCGCTGCCCTCGAAGTAGAACGACCCAGGCAGCTGCTCCCCCAGCGCCCGCACCACCTGGTGTGCCCTGCAGCCCTGGAACACACTCTCCGCCGAGTACTCGAGGCCGCGGTCGCAAGTCCCCGACACCTGCGCGGCAGGAGCAGGGCTGGCACACTGCGAGCTCATCGACACCTCGACCACCGAGTTCGACTCGGGCAAGCAACGCAGGACGTCATCCTCGCCGATCCCGGGCAGACACGAATGTCCGCCGAGCGCCTGGTCACGCATCCTGACCGACGGCTCGCATGCACGCGACCCATCGGCCCCCTCCCACACCTGCACGCCGAGCCGCCCCTCGCCGCTCCACGCCTCGCTGGCCGCCACGAACCGATCCGGCGTGATCTCGGCCCCGCGCGCAAAGTAGTGCGAGGTGGCGCTGGTGTCGGCCGTGGTCGTGCTGCAAAAACCAGTCTCCGAGTTGACGAAGTAGAGCGTGGTCTCCTCGGGGAACGAGAGCGCCCCGCCCAGGTCGTAGTAGTCGAACGGCGTGCCGCAGCTGGCCTCCTCCGCCCGCACCACCGCGCGCCCCGGCACCGGCGTCCCGTACACACTGAAGTGAATGATCGGATTCGTGCAGCCGGCGTCCGTGAACTCGACCAACCCGAACCCGAACGGCTCCCCATCGAGCCGCGGCAAGCAGCGCGTGGTCCCGTCGCGGTCCACCTGAAACGAGCAGTCATTCCCAAACTCGGTATCCCGCAGCCCGACCGCCTCGCTCGTCCCATCATCATGCCGCCTGACGACCTGCCGTATCCGCTCCCCGCTCGCCCCGGTACAGACGGCAGCCGGCTCGGGCACCCCGCCATCGTCGCCCCCGCCGTCCGCGCCCCCGTCGCTGCCATCCGCGTCACCACCGTCGCCGGCGTCGCCGCCGGCATCGCCGGTCCCGTCATCGTCGCCGGCCCCATCATCGGCGTGCATCCTGTGCACGGATCCGCACGCGGCACCGCCGGCCCCGGCCATCGCCAAGAGGAGGATCTGAACGAAGGCCGCGGACCTCGAGCGTCGTCTCATGCTGCCGGCTTGTGAAGCAGCACCCGTGCCGGGAAGCGGATCACCGAGCCCGTCGCGGAAGCCAGCGACGGCACGACCGCCTCGAGCCCCGGCCGCGAGACGCTGCTGTATCGTGTCACTGCTACATCACTGATACACGTGGTGACAGCGCGGCCTGACGCGTGGCGAACGGCCCGGTGCTTCGTGGTCGGGCGCGGGCTGGGACGGCCACGTGGCCGTTCATGCCGCGGACCGTCATTGACCACCTGATCGGCGATTTGTCGCCGACCAGTTCTCGCCGCCGCGGACTAGCGTGCCCTGACACCGTCGAGGCACGCGAGCTTGATCGCGTGGTCTTCGAGTCGTCGAACAACGAGCCCGATTTATGTCAGTGCTGTTTGAAGCGATGGCTGTTTGCCGCAGCATTCGCGGCCGCATTGGGTAGCGCGATTCGCTTCGGATCCCGCAGACTGCTTGAACAGCCAGTCGATCGTCGCCACGCCGCCCCTCGTCACATGGCGATCGTCAAGACGCTGCTCGTGGATGGGCTACCTCTGACCCGCTTCACGGCGACGGCACTACCGCCACGGTCATCGCGTTGGGCGCGTCGCTCCCTCGACGAGCATCGAGACCGGCACGCACGGGACTGGTGGCGTCGCCATCCGCGCATCGCACCGCGGCTCGTAGCTCGTCATGAGGTTGCTTGGGCTCGAATCCGGATATGGTGAGACGCTCGCACGTCAAAAACGACTTGACGCCGGATGACATCGCCGTTCAGTCTGGGCCGGACAAGAAATCAGCCAAGCGACGGAGGGTTTCATGAAGCGAGTCTTTTCGATCCTTTTGCTCACCGTGGTCGTGGCAGGACTCGAGTCGACTGGCACGGGGGAAGCCAGCTCGCAGGTGACCTCGGGCCATGCGACGGCTCCGGCGATTCCGACCGGCCCCATCGGCCCCATCGGCGGCGGGTGTCCCGCGTGCAAGGGCTCCTCGGACGTCCGGGAGGATTGCTGCCCCTGAGAACGTCTGGCCTGTCGAGATGGCGAGTCCGGGCTGGCCTCGGACTCGCCTCTCGACTCATCTCTCGCGCCGGACGACTACGGTCAGTGCCAGTCCATCAACTCGGCATGACAGGCATGGGCGTGTCGAAAGACGCGATGCCTGCAGGAGACTGCGAATAAACGCCGTAATCCGTCCCGGATCGGCGTATGGACGGCGGCCTGGAGGGCTGGTCAACCCCGGCCTTCACTGCGACATGATGGTCACGAACGCATCGCCGAAGCCGCCGGGCGCCGGCTGAATCGGAGCGACGGTCAAGAAGTCGGTGGAAGACGTTCCGCCGGAGACGTAGATGCGCTGCTGCTTGCCGATCGCGATGCCGCCTCCCACTTCCTCGCCGTTTCCTCCGTGGAAGCTCGAGTAGCGGAACGCCCCGTTCGGGCGGATGGCCAGCACGAAGGTATCGGTCGTGCCGAATGTGCCCGCATACAGCTTGTCGGGATTGCTCGGGAGGATCGTCAGTGCGTTGACGATGGGGCTCGTGATGCCTGTCGTCGCCCGCGTCCACGTGGTGGCGCCGTCCGTCGTCTTGAAGACGCCGTTGTTCGTGCCCGCGTACACCGTGAGCGGACTGGACGGGTTCACCGCCAGCGCGGCGGCGGTCCCGAGGAGACCGGTGCCGCGGAACGTGAACGTCGCGCCGCCGTCGGTGCTCTTGAACAGGCCGCTGTCGGCCCCGGCATAGACCGTGGACGGGGTCACCGGATCGACCGCGAGCGCGGTGACGCCGCTCGGGAACGTGTTCAGCGAGAACGTCGCGCCGCCGTCGGTGCTCTTGAAGGTGCCGAACGGCATTCCAACGTAGATCGTCGTGGGCGTCAGCGGATCGACGGTGAGAGCGTTGACGAGATCGGTCGCGGTGCCGGAATTCCACGTGTCGCCGCCGTCGACGCTGGCGAACACCCTGCCGAAGCCTCGCGCCGCCGCGCCCGCGTACATGATCGAATGATTGCTGGGAGCGATGGCCAGCGTCGTGACCGGCAGGCCCGCGGGGCCCAGGGTCAAGGTCCAGTGCGCGCCTCCGTCGACGCTCTTGAAGACGCCGCCGCCGTCCGTGCCGGCGAAGACGCGGGACGGATTGGAAGGATCGACCACGAGCGCCTGCACGAACAGGTTCGCCAGACCGCTGTTCGCGGCGGCCCAGGTGCTGCCGCCGTTGACGGTCTTGAACACGCCGCCGCCGAACGTGCCCGCATAGATCACCGCTGGATCGATCGGGTTGACCGCGACCGCGAGGACGTCGCGATGGCCCACGCCGCCGCCGGCCGCCTGCCACGTCCCGCCTCCGTCGGCGCTGGAGAACACGAGGCGGTCGCCGAAATTCGGCTGGCGCGCGCCGACCGACGGGAAATCTCCGGACTCGGTCGTGCCGGTCAGCCACGCGAGACCGCTGCCGTCGAGGGCGATCGCGGTCGGCGTGTCGTCGCTGTTGCCGCCGGCGTAGGTGATGTACGACGGGGCGCCCGCCGCTTCGAACCGCGCGACGAACGCGTCGGTGGTGAACAGGAACCGGCTGGGATGCTGCGGCCCTCCGAGGTGCGGCTGCGCCGGATGGAGGGTCGGGAGATCGGTCGAGTTCGTGCGGCCTGCCACCGTCGCAGCGCCGTACCGGTCGACGGCGATCACCAGCCCCGTCTCGTCGCCGCCTCGGGAGCCGGGGATGCCGTCGGGACTCAGGCCGACCTCACCGCCGAGATACGTGGAGTACGCGATCTGCTGCCCGGTCCGGTCGATCTTCGTGACGAAGGCGTCGGTCTCACCGCGGAGTGTCGCCTGGAACGCACTCCGCACCG
>DATFRY010000175.1:0-9826 GCA_035262925.1 Kofleriaceae bacterium
GGAGTCGGAGCTGGCCAGGGATGAGGAGGAGGGCGACCAGGTCGGCCCCGAGCTCGAGGCCGAGCCGGAGGCCGAGCTCGCCCATCTGCGCGCCCTGGCCGACGGCCTGACCGCGAGCGGCTTCGATGTGGCGCTGGTCGACGCCGAGGACGACACCCAGCGCATCACCCACGCGGTGGTGGTGGAGAAGCCTGCCCTGGTCTTCCTGGTCGATCACTTCGACGGCGACGCCCTCCGCCACCCGAATGTCGCGTCGCTGCTCGAGCTGCACGGGCTCACCTATACCGGGTCGGACCCGCTGTGCCTGTCGACCTGCCGCGACCGCGTGCGCACCTATCTGCTCCTCTCGGACGCCGGGATCCCGGTGCCCGAGCACGCCGTGGTGCGCGACATCAATGCGATCCCCGACACCGATTCCCTGGGCGGGCCGCTCCTGGTCAGTCACTCGCTGGATGACCTGGTCGACCAGCCCGACCTGCGCGCGCTCGCCCGCGCGCGCGCCGACGTCGAGGAGCGCGCGCGCTCGCTGGCGGCCACCGTCGGCCTGCCGCTCTTGATCGAGCGGCTCATCGAGGGCCGCCGGATCCAGGCGGTGGTGCTGGGCAACCGGGTGCTGGAGGTGCTGCCGCTGGTGGAGCGCGCCACCGGGGCGGCCGGTGAGCTCGGCCCGGCGCAGATCGCGCAGCTCGACGTGGACACCGCCGACTCGATCCGCGCGCTGGCGCAGCGCGCGTTCCGCGTGATGGGCTGCCGCGACTGCGCGCAGGTCGACTTCGCGCTGGGGGGAGACGGGGGGCCGCACGTCATCAATGTGCGCCCGCTGTTCGACATGTTCCCGCACGGCGCGTTCGTCGTCGGCGCCGGGGCCAGCGAGCTGGGCTTCGCCGGCGCGGTGGCCCACCTGGCCGACATCGCGCTCGAGCGGGCCGAGCCCGAGCCGGCGCTCGCCGAGGAGGAGGCGCCGTTCGAGCCGGAGCCCGCCCCCGAGCCCGCGCCGCCGGAGCCTGCGCCGCTCGAGCCCGGGCCGCTCGAGCCCGGGCCGCTCGAGCCGGCGACGCCGCCGGCCGCCGCGGAGCCGAAGAGGCCGCGCCCGACGACTCCGCGCCGGCGCCCGGCCTCGCGCACCCGCCCGCGCACGGGCTCGCCGGTCCCGCCGCCCGCGCCGAGGAAGAAGCCGAGGGCGAGGCCGGCGCCGAAGCCGGCGCGACCGAAGACGACGAAGACGACGAAGACGACGAAGACGACGAAGACGACGAAGAAGACCAGGAAGAAGTGAGCGCACGGCGAGCCTGGTGGGCGATTCCACCTCGGCGCCGCCGGTCACAGATAGGGCGAGAACATCTTGGCGGCCGCGTCGCGCAGCTTGATCGGGAACGGACGGCGGTCGAGGCTCTCGACGGTGGCGGGCACCGAGCGGTCGCGCACCGCGTCGAAGTGAGCGTTGAGCGCGGCGGCCAGCGCCGGGTCGTAGACCTCGAGGTTGAGCTCGAAGTTGAGGCGCAGGCTGCGCGGATCGAGGTTGGCCGAGCCCACGTTCAGGTAGAGGTCGTCCACGATGAGCAGCTTGCTGTGGTTGAACGGGGCCGGCTGCCAGTAGATCTTGGCGCCGTACTGCAGCACCTCCCACAGGAGCGCGCGGCAGGCCCAGTCGACATAGGGCAGGTTGCTGGCAGCGGGCAGGATGATCTGGACGTCCACCCCGCGCAGCACCGCGCTGTTGATCGCCGCCAGGATCTCGCGCGACGGGATGAAGTAGGGCGTCATGATGCGCAGCGACTCGCGCGCGCTGGTCATCGCGCCGACCAGGATCCACTGCAGGCGCTCGAAGTCCTCGTTGGGCCCGTCCTTGACCGCCCGGCACAGGGCGCGCCCGGCGCTCGCCACCCCGTCGGGCACGTGCCAGTCGGCCTGGCCGGTCTCGAAGAACCAGTCCTCCATGAAGGTCTCGTTCATGGCGTAGAGCACCGGTCCGCGCACGCGGAAGTGGACGTCGGCGGTCGGACGGCGGTTGTCGGCATCGGCCAGCATGTGGCGGAGGCTGATGTTCATGCCGCCGGTGAAGCCGAGCGCGCCGTCGACGATGAGGAGCTTGCGGTGGTTGCGCAGGTTCAGCCGCACGCTCTTGAGCGACAGCGTGAGCGGCAGGAACATCGCGACCCGCACGGCCGGGTACTCGTGCTTGAACACGCGGCTCACCCGCGGCCGGCTGTACTTCTCGCCGAATCCGTCGACCAGGACGCGGACGTCCACGCCGCGGGCGGCCGCCCGGCCGAGCGCGTCGATGAAACGACGGCCGATCTTGTCGGCGTCGAAGATGTACGTGCTGAGGTGAACGTGGCGGGTGGCGCCGTCGATCGCCTCGATCATCGCCGGGTAGGCCTGTTCGCCGCCGAACAGCGGCTCGACCAGGTTGCCGGCCACCAGCGGCCGCTGCGTCACCCGCCTCGCCATCTGCAGGAGCTGGTGCAGGCTGTCGGCCTGGGCCGGGTGGTGCTCGGCCAGCGCGAGCGCGCCGGCCTCCGCCTCGGCGCCGCGCAGGACCGACAGATCGCGGAAGCGGCCGCGCTGCTGCCAGCGCCGCGCGCGCGTGCGGATGCGGTTGACGCCGAAGAACCAGTAGGCGACCGCGCCCGCGATCGGCAGCATGATGCAGAGGACGACCCAGCCCAGCTGCGAGCGCGGATCGCGCTTGTTGAGCAGCGCGTGCGCCGCGGACACGACCTGGAACGCGGCCCCCGCGCCGACGGCCATGTAGTAGAGGAGGCTTTCGAGCATGGCGCGCGCCGCGTGGAGGCGTCGCAGGAGCATATAGCAACCCGGCGGGTGCCCTGGAATTCGCGCCGGCTTCGTGCCATAGCTCGGCCATGAGCGCACCCGGAGCCGGTCCGGCGGGCGGCGCGTGGCGCCAGCCGGCCGAGTGGGAGCCGCACGACGCGTGCTGGCTGGCCTGGCCCAGCCACCCGGCCGAGTGGCCCGACGCGCTCGACGACGCGCGCCGCGCCGTGGCCGAGATGGCGGCCGCGCTGGCGGGAGGCGAGCGGGTCGAGATGCTGGTCCTGCCGGGCGAGAGCGAGGACAGCGCGCGCCGCGCGATGGCCGGCGCGGCGGTCCGCTACCACGCGGTGCCGTTCGGCGACGTGTGGCTGCGCGACACCGGGCCGATCTTCCTGCGCGGCCCCGGCGGCGAGCTGGGCGCGGCCTGCTTCGGCTGGAACGGATGGGGCGGGAAGTACCTGTTCGAGCACGACGCCGAGCTGGGCCCGCGCATCGCGGCGGCGGCCGGCGTGGGCTGCACGCGATCGCCCATGGTGCTCGAGGGCGGCGCGGTCGAGACCGACGGCGAGGGCACGCTCCTCACCACGCGCCAGTGCCTGCTCGAGCCCAGCCGCAACCCCGGCCTGGGCGAGGCCGAGATCGAGCGCGCGCTGGCGGAGCGGCTGGGCGCGCGCCGCGTCCTGTGGCTCGATCGCGGCCTGGCCAACGACCACACCGACGGTCACATCGACAACCTGGCCCGCTTCGTCGCGCCCGGGCGGGTGGTGTGCATGGAGCCCGGCGACGCGGACGATCCGAACCGCGACGTGCTTCGAGACATCGCGCGCGACCTGGCCGGCATGCGCGACGCCGCCGGCCGCGCGCTCGAGGTCGCGCGCGTCCCGTCGCCCGGGCGGGTCGAGACCCGCCACGGAGATCTGGCGCCGGCAAGCTACATGAACTTCCTCGTCGGCAACCGCGCCGTGCTGGTGCCGGTCTACGGCGTGCCGGCCGACGACGGGGCCATCCGCGCGCTCGGCGAGCTGTTCCCCGGCCGCGAGGTGGTCGCCATCGACGCGCGCGCCGCGATCGTCGGCGGCGGCGCGATGCACTGCATGAGCCGCGAGCAGCCGGCCGCGCGCGCGACCAGTGTCGCGATGACCGGAGGTCACGCGTGACCCGGGGCGACCGATGACCGGAGGCGACCGATGAGCGGGGCCGGCGGCTCGTCCGTCACCGTGGCCGCGGTGCAGGCGGCGATGACCGACGACGCGCGGGCCAACGTCCTGCACATGGACGAGCTGGTGCGCGAGGCGGCCGGGCGCGGCGCGCGCGTCGTGCTCCTGCCCGAGCTGTTCGAGGGCCACTACTTCCCGCGCCGCCAGCTCGAGGACGACTTCGCGCGCGCGCGCCCGCTGGCCGGCCATCCCACGGTGGAGCACTTCCGCGGGCTCGCCGCCGAGCTCGACGTCGCGCTGCCCATCTCCTTCTTCGAGGCCAGCGGGCCCCACTACTACAACAGCGTCGCGATGATCGACGCCGGCGGCGCGGTGCTCGGCGTCTACCGCAAGAGCCACATCCCCGACGGCCCCGGCTATCAGGAGAAGTTCTTCTTCCGCCCGGGCGACACCGGGTTCCGCGCCTGGTCGACGCGCGCGGGCGCGCTCGGGGTCGGCATCTGCTGGGACCAGTGGTTCCCGGAGGCGGCGCGCGCGATGGTCCTGCGCGGCGCCGACATCCTCTTCTACCCGACCGCGATCGGCAGCGAGCCGCACGAGCCCGGCATGGACACGCGCGAGCCGTGGCGGCGCGTCATGATCGGCCACGCGGTGGCCAACGCGTGCGCCGTCGTCGCCGCCAACCGGGTCGGACGCGAGGGCGGCCCGCCGGGGCGGGACGACGGCGAGGGCGCCATCCGCTTCTACGGCAGCTCCTTCATCGCCGACCACCGCGGCGACGTCCTGGCCGAGCTCGGCCGCGACGAGGAGGGCGTGATCACCGCGGCCATCGACCTCGACCAGCAGCGGCGCTACCGGGCCGGGTTCGGCTTCTTCCGTGACCGGCGACCGGAGCTCTACCGGCTGCTCAGCGACCAAGGGGACGACCAGACATGACCAGCGCGCAGAGCGAGCTCATCCGCTACACCAGCGGCGAGGGCGTGGCGACCATCGAGCTGTCCAACCCGCCGGCCAACGCCTACTCCTACGACATGTTCCGGCAGATGGACGACGCCATCCTGCGCGCGCGCATGGACGAGAGCGTCCACGTGCTGGTCCTGCGCGGCGCGGGCGACAAGTTCTTCTGCGCGGGGGCCGACATCGCGATGCTCGACCGCGTCACCCCCGAGTTCAAGTACTACTTCTGCCTGCACGCCAACGAGACCCTGCTCCGGCTCGAGAACACCCAGAAGCTGGTCATCGCGGCGATGAACGGCCACTGCGTGGGCGGCGGGCTGGAGGTCGCGCTGGCCGCGGATCTGCGCGTGGCCAGGGCGGGCGGCGGAAAGGTCGGCCTGCCCGAGGTCGGGCTCGGCGTCCTGCCCGGCACCGGCGGCACCCAGCGGCTGGCCCGGCTGATCGGCAAGAGCAAGGCGATCGAGCTCATGGTGCGCGGCGATCGCATGACCATGGAGGAGGCGCGCGACCTCGGGCTGGTGAACTGGCTCCTGCCGTCCGACGGATTCTGGTCGGGCGTGGACGAGCTGGCGCGCTCGTTCTGCCCCCCGGGCAAGGCGTCGCGCGCGGTGGGCGCGATCAAGCGCGCGGTTCAGAGCGGGCGCGACCTCAGCGTCGAGGCCGGCCTGGCGCTCGAGCGCGAGCTTCAGCAGCAGCTGTTCGCCAGCGAGGACGCCCGCGAGGGTCTGCGCGCGTTCGTCGAGAGCCGGCCGCCGCGATTCCAGGGGAAGTGACAGAAGGTTTTGGGTTTTTGAAACACGGGGGGCGCGGGGCGGCGCCCCGGGCTACAATGACCCGAGTCTTCAGAGGAATCATGCCCGGAGGTCCTCGATGAACGTTTTCGTTCGCGCCGTGGTGACCGGCTTTGGTTTCAGCCTGGGAGCGGCGCTCTTTCGCAAGGTGTCCGACCGGCTCGGTCTGAGCGACGACAAGTCGAAGGATGCGCGCCCGGAGAACAAGGTCGACCCGGGCGCCGTGGTCGGTCGTCAGGAGGGGGGGAACGACGGCGGCGTTGGCGCAGGGCAGGCCAGCGCCGTGACGGCCTGACGATCGCGCCCAGACGCGATGCTCACATGACGACCGTCGAGGTCACCGAGCGCCAGCTTGCCCCGGGGCTCCTGCTGGCCATGCCTCACCTTCTGGACCCGAACTTCCACCGCGCCGTCGTGCTGATGATCGAGCACAACGACGAGGGGTCGTTCGGCCTCATCGTGAACCGACCGAGCACCATGAGCGTCTCGTCGCTCCTGGTCGCGCTCGACATGAACTGGCGGGGAGAGAGCGGCGCGGTCGTGTGGACCGGCGGGCCGGTGATGCCGACCAGCGGCTGGGTGCTGCACGAGCCGAGCACGCGCATCGGCCGCGGCGCGCCCACGCTCCAGCTGGGCCTGGAGAACGACGGGACGGTCAGCTTCGCCCCCGGCCTCGATCTGTCGACCTCACCCGACAAGCTTCGCCTCATCGCCGAGTCGCCGCCCGGGCGCACCCGGTTCCTGCTCGGCTACTCGGGCTGGGGACCGGGGCAGCTGGCCGAGGAGATGGCGCGCGGCTCGTGGCTGCACGCGGACCCGGATCCGGGGCTCATCTTCGAGACTCCGGCCGAGGTCCTGTGGGAGAGCGCCCTGCGCTCGCTCGGGGTCAGCCCCGAGGCGATCGTGCAGGGCAGCGGCATTCACTGAGCCGGCGCCCGCCTGGCTCAGCGCCACATGTCGCGCAGCTTCGAGGCGACATCGACGGGCGCGCCCGGTCCCTGGGCGCCGATCGGGGCGGGATCGGCCGCGGCGGCGCGGCCGTGGCCGACCAGCTCGAAGCGGTCGCGGATGGACGCCGGGATGAAGCGGGTGAGCGGCGTGTAGACGTGGCGATCGCCCAGCCGCGGCTGGTGGCGGATGTAGAAGCGCTGCGGGTGGATGACGTGGAGCGAGCGGCGCGCGCGGGTCATCGCGACGTAGAGCAGGCGCCGCTCCTCCTCGATCTGATCCGCGTGCCCGGTGGCCATGTCCGACGGGATGCAGCCGTCGGCGGCGTTGAGCACGAACACCGCGTCCCACTCCTGGCCCTTGGCGGAGTGGATGGTGGACAGGACCAGCCAGTCCTCGTCGAGGTGGGGCGGGCCCGACTCGTCGCCGCTGGCCTCGGGCGGGTCGAGGGTGAGGTCGACCAGGAAGCGCTCGCGCGAGGCATAGCGCCCGGCGATCTGCTCGAGCTGCTCGAGATCGCCGGCGCGCACCTCGGCCGAGTCGTACAGGCGCTCGAGGTGCGGCTGGTACCACGAGCGCACGGCGCCGACCTGGCCGTGCCACGCGTGCGCGGTGTCGCGCAGCCGGCCCATGAGGTCGACCAGCGCCGGCCAGTCGGCCGCGGCCGCCCCCGGGGGCGCGTAGTCGGCGAGCGCGGCCAGCGAGCCGGCCGCGTTCACGTGGTCGATGGCGCGCTGCGCCCCGCTGGGGCCGATGCCGGGCAGGAGCTGCAGCGCGCGGAAGCCGGCGACCGCGTCGCGCGGGTTCTCGGCCCAGCGCAGCACGCACACCATGTCCTTGACGTGAGCCGCCTCGAGGAACTTGAGGCCGCCGTACTTCACGAACGGGATGTTGCGGCGCCCGAGCTCCACCTCGAGGGCATCGCTGTGGTGGGCGGCGCGAAACAGGACCGCCTGGCGCTTGAGCTCGAGGCCGGCCTCGCGCGCCTCGAGCACGCGCTCGACCACGTAGTCGACCTGGCTCAGCTCGTCGTCGGTCGTGACCAGGCGCGGCAGCTCGCGCGACGGGGACAGCGAGTGGAGCTGCTTGGCGAAGCGGCGCGGGGCCAGGGCGATGACCGCGTTGGCCGCGTCGAGCACCGGCTGGGTCGATCGATAGTTGCGCTCGAGGGTGACCACGCGGGCCGGGCGCGGGAAGCGCTCCGGGAAGCGGAGGATGTTGTCGACGGTGGCGGCGCGGAAGGAGTAGATCGCCTGGGCGTCGTCGCCGACGACCGTGAGGCCGCGGCCATCCGGCATCATGGCGCGCAGGATGGCGTCCTGCAGCGCGTTGGTGTCCTGGTACTCGTCGACCAGCACGTGGTCGAACGCGGCGGCCACGCGCCGGGCGAGCGCCGGCTCCTGCACCAGGTGGAACCAGTAGAGGAGGAGGTCGTCGTAGTCGAGCACGTGGTGCGACTGCTTGCCGTCGACGTAGGCGGCGAACAGGCGGCGCAGCTCCGCCTGCCACTCGGCGCACCAGGGAAAGGCGTCGGCCAGGACGCGGTCGAGCGGCTCCTGGGTGTTGACCGCGCGCGAGTAGATCGCGAGGCAGGTGGCCTTGCGGGGGAACCGCCGCGGCGCGCGCGACAGGCCGACCTGGTTGCGGAGGACGTCGAGCAGGTCGGCCGAGTCGGAGCGGTCGAGCACGGTGAACGACGGGTCGAGGCGGATCGCGTCGGCGTGCATGCGCAGGAGCCGGTTGGCGATGGCGTGGAAGGTGCCTGACCAGCCGAGGCCGGTGGCCCGATCGAGCGCGCCGGCGCCCTCCCGGCGACCGCGAGCGAGGATGCGCTGCGCTCGCCGCGACATCTCGGCGGCGGCGCGCCGGGTGAAGGTGAGGAGGAGGATGCGCCGCGGGTCGACCCCGCGGGCGACGAGCGCGGCCACGCGGTGGGCGAGCGTGCTGGTCTTGCCCGAGCCGGCGCCGGCGATGACCAGGAGCGGCGCGTCGCCGTCGTACTCGGCCGCCTCACGCTGCTCGGGATTGAGGCTGTCGAGGAGGCCAGCGCTCATGCCGAGCGATACTATACATCCGCTCAGCACTGGACAAGTTTGCAGCCGCTACGGCTTGCTCGCCTCGAGCACCCTCCCGAGCGCCGCGGAGATCGCCGCCGCCTCCCGGCTGGTGACGTGCTGGCCGAAAAGCCGCTGGATCTCCCGCTCGTAGATCCGCCACGCCTTGCGCAGCGCGGTCAGCCCGGCGGGGGTCAGGACGGCGAAGGCGCCGCGGGCGTCGTCGCCGCACGCCTCGCGCCTCAGCAGCCCCGCCTCCTCGAGGCGGTCGACCAGCCGCGACAGCCCGCTGCGGCTGAGGAGCGCCGTGCGGGCCAGCTCGCCCAGGCGCAGCCGCCGCTCCGGGGCCTCGTGGAGGCCGAGCAGCGCATCGTACCAGTGGAGGGGAATGGCCCCGCCGTCGCGCAGGGCGTGGTCGATCCGCTCGGTGAGCTCGGCCTGCGCGGTCAGGATGGCCCGCCAGGCGGCCAGCTGACCGGGGCGCACGGTGATGGGCATGCGGGGATGATACCCGGCCTAGTTGCGCCCGCAACGGACGAGCTTATAGTTGCTCGTGCAACTACCTCGACAGGAGAGTCGACCATGCTGACGCCCGTCCCTTCCTCGATCGACCTGAACCCCCGACACGCGGCCTACGGCGCCCTCGTCCTCCGAGTCGCGCTCGGCGCGATCTTCATCGCCCACGGTCTCTTCAAGCTGGTGGCCCTCGGCCTGCCGGCCACCGCGGCCTTCTTCGAGAGCGTCGGCTACCCGGGCTGGACGGCCTATCCGGTCTTCCTGGTCGAGGTGGTCGGCGGCCTGGCCCTGGTCCTCGGCATCCGCGCCCGCCTCGCGGCCGCCGCCCTCCTCCCGGTCGCCCTCGGCGCCCTGCGCGTCCACGGCCCCAACGGCTGGTTCTTCGGCTCACCCGGCGGCGGCTGGGAGTTCATCGCCTTCCTGGCCGCCACCCTCGTCGCCACCCTCCTGATCGGCCCTGGCCCTCTCCGCGCGGCACGCCGCGCGCGTGACGCACTGCCCGCGGTTGATCGCATCGGTGATCGCGGCATGTGATCTCCCGCGATCGCCCATGTAGTGGCCAGGATGCTCCGGAGAGGTCGTCGTGATCGACGTCGCTCGACGCTGCATCTGTCTTGCCTTGTCTGCT
>DATFRY010000176.1:0-3290 GCA_035262925.1 Kofleriaceae bacterium
GCGCGCCCTCGCCGCGCCGCCGGCGGGGCCGCGCCAGCTCTTGCACCGCATCCTGGACGATCCGCACCTGGTGGCGGGCGTGCAGGCGCTCGCGCCCGGCGCGCTCGGCCGGCTCATCCGGCACGTCGGGCTCGAGGACGCCGGCGAGATCGTCTCGCTGGCGACGACCGAGCAGCTGGCGGCGGTGTTCGACGACGACCTCTGGCAGAGCGAGCGACCCGGCGTCGACGAGACCTTCGACCCGGCCCGCTTCGCGTTGTGGCTCGAGGTGATGATGGAGGCGGGGGCGGAGCTCGCCGCGCGCCGTCTCGTCGATCTCGACGAGGACATGGTCGCGCTCGCGCTCCACCGGCTGGTCCTGGTCATCGACATGGACCAGCTGGCGGTCGAGATGGCGGGACGCGCCGAGGACGACGATGAGGCCAACCTGATCGAGAAGGCGCTGGAGAGCCGTCCCCACGAGGAGCTCGAGCAGTACCGGGTCATCGCGCGGCGGCACGACGGCTGGGACGCCGTCCTCGCGCTCCTGCTCGCGCTCGACCAGCAGCACCACGACTTCCTCGACCGCCTGCTCGACCGGCTGGCCTGCGCGTCGCGCGACGCGACAAGCGACGCCGGCGGGCTGTACGAGGTGCCGACCGCGGACGAGACGCTGGCGGAAGACGCCGCAGCCGGGCGCGAGGATCGCCGCGGGCGCGAGGGCTTCGTGGCCCCGTCCGCGGCGGCCAGCTTTCTGGCCCTGGCGCGCGCCGGCCAGCTCGGGGAGCTCCTGGCTGCGGGCGAGGATCCGGTCACGCGTGCCTACTTTCGCGAGCTCCAGCCGGCGATGCAGCCGGCCGCGCCCCCGGCCCACACGCCGGCGACGAGCGTCCTGGTCGATGCCCTGCGCGACGCCGGCGTGCTCGAGGGCCGCACCGCGCGGCCGCAGCTCGGCCCCGGCGATGGCGGAGATGCCGGCGGTGGCGAAGATGCCGGCGGTGGCGAAGGCGACCGGCCGGCCGACGCCCGGTTTCGCGCCGCCCTCGCCTCGCTGGGCGAGCGAGACCCGGAGCGCCACGAGCAGCAGCTGCGCGAGCTCAGCTACCTGGCCAACGTGCTCATCGCCGGTTGCCAGCTGGAGCGCCGCCGCTTCCGCCCATTCGAGGCGGCCGCCGCGGCGGTGGCCACCTGCAACCTCGGGCTCGAGCGCCTCCTGCGCGACGAGACCGCGCGAGCCGCGACGAGCGCCTCCCGCGCGGCGAGCGCGGCGGCCATGGCGGCCCGCGCGGTCGATCTGCTCGCGCGCGCGGGCGCCGTGACGCTGTTCCGGGCCGGCTGGCGCGTGCTCGGCGACGAGGTCGCCGCACCGGCGCGCAGCGCGGCTGGCCTGCCCGGCGAGCGCGATGCCGAGACGGCGGCGGCGCTCGTCGCGCTGACGGGCGACTGCCCGTGCTTGACCGGCTCACTGGCTCGAGCGCGGCCGCGGGCCGACCGAGGGCGAGGCGCCGCCCAGGGGCCAGGCGCCGCGAGACCACCGGGCGCCTCCCAGGGGCGAGCCGCCGCGCCTCGACCGGGCGCCGAGCCACAACGGAGCGCCGCTCCACAACGAGGCGCCGCGCGACAACCAGGCGCCGCGCAACGACCGGGCGCCGCGCCAAAGCGGAGCGCGCAAGATCGAGGCGCCCCGCCGCGGTCGGGCGCCGGGCCACGACCGGGCGCCGCGCCACCGAGGGGCGCCCCGCAACAGCCACGCGTCGCGGAGTCACCCGCCGGCCCGCCCGCCCGCGCCTTCATCTCCAGCGAGGCTCAGCTCGACGCGGTGCGGGACTTCCTGGGCGCGCTCTCGCCCGGCCGCGGCCGATGACCGCGCGCCTCAGGAGTTCCAGATGTCGACGTGCCAGCGCCAGCGCCCGTCCTCCTGCTTCCACAGGACGACGTACTTGGCCTCCATCTGCTGGCCGTCGGCGAGCCCGATCGAGCCGCGGCCGATCTCGCACGCGCCGTCGCCCATCGGCTCGAGGCTGACGGTGGTCAGCTCCACTCGCCGGATACCCGCCTCCACCGCGCCCGCCCAGAACTGCACGATCTCGTCGCGCCCCTGCACCATGGCCCCGCCGGGCGGCAGGATCGTCGCGTCCGCGGTGTAGACGTCGCGCGCGGCCCCGGCGGCGTCGCCGCGATTGAACGACTCCATGAACCTGCGATTGCTCTCCTCGATCCCCCGGCGCATGCCGGCCCCATCCCGCGTCTCAGTGCTCACGGTTCCCTCCTCGCATCCCCCACGGCCCCAGCGGAGCAGCTGACTCCCGGCACCGGCAGACGCCGGCCCCTGCCCTTCCTACCCGTAACACGACAGCGCCGCCCGCCGGCGGATTATCCTGAGGCCATGGCTGCGCTCCTCAAGATCGTCCAGGCGGGTGACCCGGTGCTTCGCCGGCGCGCGCGCGAGCTCACACCCGACGAGGTGCGCTCGCCCCGCATCCAGCAGCTCATCGAGCTCATGCGCGACACCATGCGCGACGCGCCCGGCGTCGGCCTGGCCGCGCCGCAGATCGGCGAGTCGATCCAGCTGGTCGTGATCGAGGACTCGTCCGAGCGGCAGCGCGGCCTGTCCGAGGAGGATCGCCGCCAGCGCGGGCGCGAGGTCATCGACTTCCACGTGCTCATCAACCCGGAGCTGACGGTCGTCGACCCCGCGCCGGTCGACTTCTTCGAGGGCTGCCTCAGCGTGCGCGAGCGCATCATGCTCGTGCCGCGCGCGCGCAGCGTGCGGGTGAAGGCGCTCGACGCGCGCGGCGACACCGTGGTGCGGGTCGGGAGCGGCTGGTACGCGCGCATCCTGCAGCACGAGATCGACCACCTGCAGGGCGCGCTGTGCATCGACCGCATGGAGTCGCGATCGTTCATGACGGTCGACCAGTACGAGCGCTTCTGGAAGGGCATGAGCGTCGACGAGGTGCGCGCCGAGCTCGGCATCGCGCCGCCCTAGATCGCCCCTGGATCGCCCCCTGGATCGGCGCTGGATCGCGGCCGCGTCTACGGCCAGGACGGCACGCGGGCGTGAGCCAGTCGCGATCCTCCGTCGGCGCCGTCGATCTGGAAGAGGACGTGGAGATCGTCGCTCGCCGGATCGATCGCGGTCGTGGGCGCCAGCGCCTCGTCGCCCGGGTCGGTCGCCAGCCGGCACGGACCCTCGAACGCCGGGATCACGGCCGGCTCGGTCACCGGCTCGGTGTGGACGACGAGGATCGCGCCCGGCTCGCCACCCGGCACGCGCTCGAACGCGAGGTCCAGGCGGCCGGCGCCGTCCA
>DATFRY010000177.1:0-36723 GCA_035262925.1 Kofleriaceae bacterium
ACGCTGACCGGCAACTCGTCGGCCAACACCCTGACCGGCGGCGACGGCAACGACACGCTCACCGGCGGCGACGGCAACGACATCCTGAACGGCGACGCCGGCAACGACACCTTCAACGAGGGCAGCGCCTCGAACGGCGGAGACATCTTCAACGGCGGCGCCGGCACCGGAGACACCGTGAACTACGGCTCGCGCACGGTCGCCGTGGTCGTCGTCATCGACACCACCGCCACCGACGGCGAGGCGCTCGAGACCGACAAGGTCATGACCGACGTCGAGAACGTCACGGGCGGCAGCGGCAACGACACCATCACCGGCTCCACCGCGAACAACACCCTCATCGGCGGCGCCGGCAACGACACCCTGAACGGCAGCGACGGCAACGACACGCTCAAGGGCGGCGACGACGACGACGTCCTGAACGGCGGCAACGGCGACGATACGTTCGACGAGGAGGCGGCCGACAGCGGCGCCGACAGCATGCTGGGCGGCGCCGGCATCGACTTCGTGGACTACCACCTCCGCACCGCGCCGGTCACCATCGTGATGGACGCGACCAACGCCACCACCGGCACCACCGGCGGCGAGAGCGGCGAGGGCGATCGCGTGGGCGCCGACGTCGAGATGCTGACCGGCGGCACCGACGACGACGACATCACCGGCAACGCGCTCGACAACGTGCTCGAGGGCGGTACCGGGGACGACACCCTCAAGGGCCTCGGCGGCGCCGACACCATCGACGGCAACGGCGGCGCCGACACCATCGACTGCGGCGCGGGCGACGAGGACTGGAACGCCGACTCGGACTCGGCCGACCAGACCGGCGGCGTGGGCTGCGAGCTGTAAGCCCGACATGAGCGGCGGAACCGGCGACGTTCGACGTACGCGCCTGCCGGCCCGCCGCAGCTGTCTCTGCCGAGGGGCGTCCATCCGGGCGCCCCTCGGCGCGTTTCTGTGCCTCCTGCTGGTCGCGCTCGCGGGCGGCTGCGAGGACCGGTGCGTGCGCAACAGCGACTGCCCGCCCGGCTACCTGTGCCAGGCCTCGGGCATGTGCGACGTGGGCCCGCTGGTCCAGCCGGGGCAGCCGGTGGATGGAGGCGGCGCCGACGGCGGCGCCGGCGCCGGGCCGGTCGAAGCGAGCCTCGCGGCCGAGGAGAGCGAAGCGGCCCAGGGGAGTGAAGCGGCCGAGGCTTCCGGCGGCGGCGCGTCGCCGGCGACGCACGGCGGCGACGACGGTGTCGCCTCCGAGCACGCGGCCGCCCGGCGGTAGTCTCGCCCCCGCGGCCTGGTGGCTTCTCGCGCGGACGCGGCCCCGAGTACACTCGGCCGCATGATGTGGCCCTCCTGGATCGGCGCGCGCGACGACCTCGCCGCCGAGGTGGCGCGCTTCGATCCCGCGGTACCGATCGAGCGCGCCTTCACCCCGCCCGGCTCCTGGTACACCGATCCGCGCTTCCACGCGCTCGATCGCCGCGCGGTGTTCGGCGCCAGCTGGCTGCCCGCCTGCCGGGTCGATCAGCTCCCGGCGCCGGGCTCCTACGCCTCCGGCTGCGTGGCCGGCATCCCGTGGGTGGTCGTGCGCGCGCCCGACGGCGCCGTGCGCGGCTTCCACAACAGCTGCCGCCACAAGGGGCGCGAGGTGGTGACGGGAGCCGGCACCGCGGGCGACGCGCTGGTGTGCGGCTACCACGCCTGGAGCTACGGCCTCGACGGCCGTCTGAAGAGCGCGCCGCGCATGGCCGGGATCGAGGACTTCGACCGCCAGGCGATGTCGCTCGTGCCGCTCGCGGTCGAGACCTGGGGCCCGTGGGTGTTCATCCACGCCGACGCCGGCGCGCCGCCTCTCCGGCCGCGCCTCTCCCTCCTGGAGGAGCGGCTGGCCCGTCGCGGCTGGGACGGCTACCGCTACGTCGAGAGCGCCGAATGGGTGGTCGAGGGCAACTGGAAGACGGTGGTCGACAACTACCTCGACGGCGGCTACCACGTGCCGCACATGCACCCCACCCTGAGCGCGCAGATCGACATGCAGAGCTACCGGACCGAGCTCCTCGACGGCTACTCGATCCAGGAGGCCACCGCGGCGCGCGAGCAGGACCCGCGGCTGGGCTACGACGCCGGCGAGCGCATCGGCGAGGGCGCCATCTACGCCTGGATCTATCCCAACTTCATGATCAACGCCTACGGCCCCTGCATCGACAGCAACGTGATCCTGCCGCTCGGCCCCGACCGCTGCCGCGTGCTGTACGACTTCTTCTTCGCCGAGTCGCAGGGCGACGCGGCCCGCCGCTTCGTGGCCGACAGCATCGCGCAGAGCGCGGTCACCCAGCGCGAGGACAAGGAGATCTGCGAGTCGGTGCAGATCGGCCTGCAGTCGCCCTCCTATGACCGGGGGCGCTACGCGCCGCGCCTCGAGATGGGCGAGCACCACTTCCACCGCATGCTCGCCGCCGACTACCGCGCCGCGCTGCGGGGGCCGGAAGCGGACTAGAAGGTCAGCCTGAACAGCGCGCCGCCGCCGGCGCGGGCGGTCGCGGTGATCGCGCCGCGGTGGATGAGCATGATCTGGCGGGCCAGGGCGAGGCCGATGCCGGAGCCGTCGGGCTTGGTGGTGAAGAACGGGAGGAAGATCTTGTCCTTGATGTCGTCGGAGAAGCCCGGGCCGTTGTCGGCGATCTCGACGATGGGGCGGCCGCGCTCCGACACGCTGCTCGACAGCCACACCTGCGGCTCGTCGCTCGCCGCGGCGGCCGCGTCGGCCGCGTTCTGCAGGATGTTGATGACGGCCTGGTCGAGCAGACTCTCGTCGGCGACGAGCTCGAGGCCCTCGGGCGGCTCGCGCACGCGCAGCGCGATGCCGCGGCTGGCCCAGGCGGAGCCGACCAGCGTCTCGAGCCGGCGGAAGTAGTCGCGCAGCGGCAGAGGGTGCAGCGCCGGCGGCGGCAGGTGAGTGAGCCGGCGATAGCTGGTGACGAAGCGCAGGAGGCCGTCGCTGCGCCGCGACAGGGTCTGCACCGCGTCGCGCAGATCGGCGATGCCGTCCGGGTCGATGCCGTGCGGGCGCGCCGCCTCGCGCTGGGCGAGGTCGCGCACGATCTCGTCGGCGGTGCGGGCCAGCGACGAGATCGGCGTCAGCGAGTTGAGGATCTCGTGCGACAGGACGCGCAGCATGTCCTGCCAGGCGGCCAGCTCGCCCTCGTCGAGCTCGCTCTGGATATCCTGCAGAGAGGTGATGCGCTCGCTGTGGTCGGCGAGCGCGATCTGCGTGGTCGACAGGACGAGGTGGCGGTCGACCCCGTCGAGCGAGGTGCGGGTCAGGGTCCGCCCGCCGGCGCGGCTCTGCGCCACGTCGCGCTGGAAGGCGGGGCCGTAGGCGTCGAGCGCGGCCACGCTGCTCCTGGTCGAAGCGTTGAGCAGGCGGCGGGCGGCGCTGTTGAGCAGCTCCACGCGGCCGTCGTCGCGCACCGAGAGCAGCGCCACCGGCACGTGCTCGACCAGCGCCTCCAGGTAGCGCAGCCGCTCCTCGTCGGCGCGGCGGCGCTCGCGGAAGCGGGCCAGCGCCTCCTCGAAGACGCGGCCGACGTCGGCGAAGGTCGGGCCCAGGCGGCCGAGCGCGAAGGTCTGGGTCACGTCGTCGTGACGGATGGCGCCGACGAAGCGGGCCAGCTCGCGGTTGGCGCGGCCGACGAAGCGGAGGATGGCGCCGACCTGGAGCAGAGCCAGCCCGCCGAGGACGAGCGGGACCGCGCGCAGGTCGCCGCGCGTGATCGAGAAGGCGAGCGCGACCAGCAGCGCGAGCAGCACCGCGACGCGGACCAGCAGCAGGGCGGCGAAGCGCCTAGAGACCATGCTTGCCCATGCGCCGGTAGAGCGAGGTGCGCGTGATGCCCAGCTCGCGCGCCGCGTGCGACACGTTGCCGGCGTGGCGCTCGAGCGCGCCGGCGATGGCGCGGCGCTCGAGCTCGGCCAGCGTGGCGGGGCGCCGGTCGTCGTCGGCCGCCGCCGGGCGCTCGACGCGCGGAAGCGGGAAGTCGGACGGGCGCAGGGTGTCGCCCTCGCACAGGATGACGGCGCGCTCGAGGGCGTGGCGCAGCGCCCGCACGTTGCCCGGCCAGGGATAGGCGGCGATGCCGGCCATCGCCTCGGGCGACAGCCTGCGCACGGCGCGCCCGTACTTGCGCGCGTAGGTGCGCATGAAGTGATCGGCCAGGATCGGGATGTCGTCCGCCCGATCGCGCAGGGGCGGCAGCTCGACCTCGACCGTGTTGAGGCGGTAGAGGAGATCCTGGCGGAACGTGGCCTCGTCGACCAGCTCCTGGCGCCCGACGTTGGTGGCCGAGATGACGCGCACGTCGATCGGGACCGGCGCGTTGGAGCCGACCGGGACCACCTCGCGCCGCTCCAGCGCGGTCAGGAGCTTGGCCTGCACGTGGCGCGGGATGTTGCCCAGCTCGTCGAGGAACAGCGTGCCGCCGCTGGCCGCCTGGAAGCGGCCGATGCGGTTCTCGTTGGCCCCGGTGAAGGCCCCCTTCTTGTGGCCGAACAGCTCGCTCTGCACCACCGACTCGGCTACCGCGCCCAGGTCGACCGACATGAAGACGCCTTCGGCGCGCATCGACTGGCGGTGGATCTCTCGCGCCACCAGCTCCTTGCCGGTCCCGTTCTCGCCCAGGATGAGCACGTTGGCCTCGGTCGGCGCCGCCTTGGCGATGACGCGCAAGATCGCGCGCATCGCGCTCGACTCGCCCAGGATCATGTCCGACGGCCGGCTGATATGGGCGGCCAGCTCCTGGTTCTGCCCCCGGAGGCGCGCGGACTCGACCCGGCTCTGGCGCAGCTTGACCGCCGCCTGAACCGTGGCGATGAGCTTCTCGTTCTGCCACGGCTTCGAGACGAAGTCGATGGCGCCCATCTTGATCGCCTCGACCGCGGTGTCGACCGCGGTGTATGCGGTGATGAGGATGACGACCGCGTCGCGGTCGAGCTCGAGGATGCGCGAGAGCCAGCTCAGCCCCTCGCGCCCCGAGCGCTCGCCGACGCCGAAGTTCATGTCCAGGAGCACTGCGTCGAACGCCGTCTCGGCCATGAGCGAAGGGATCACCGCCGGCTCGGTCGCGGTCACCACGTGCGGGAAGTGGCGCTTGAGCAGGAGCTTGGCGGCGACCAGGATGTCGCGGTCGTCCTCCACGATCAGGATGCGCTCTTCGCCAGGCACGCTCGGCTCCGGTCGTGCGTCGCCGCCGGTCGAGCCGCGCCGCGCACCCCGACGAGTGTACGCATTCGAACACTCGTGCCCGGAACCGTGCACCGGCTTCCTCGCGGGTGGATGGTCTTCCACTGAAATCATTGAGCTTCTGGGTGGCATCAGCATTGCCATGGAGCGGGGGCGAGCATGGATCGCACCAACCAGCCCCGGCTCCAGCCGGTCTCGGGCGACGCGATGGACCGGCTCGTGCCGCGCCGGCGCTGGCCGCGACTCGCGCGGCTGGGCGTCGCCGTCCTGCTCGTCGCCGCCGCCGCCGTCGCCTACCTCGCGCTGCGCCCCGGTCAGGAGCGGACGGTCGCGGTCGAGCAGGACCACGTCGCGATCGCGAAAGTGGTGCGCGGACAGTTCGACGACTTCACCCAGGTGCGCGCGCGCGCCACCCCGGCCAGGACCGTCTTCATCGACACGTCGCAGGGCGGCAAGGTCGAGGCCATTCACATCGAGGACGGCGCGATGGTCGACAAGGGCCAGCTGCTGGTCGAGCTGTCGAACACCGCGCTGCAGCTGGACGTCATCTCGCGCGAGGCGCAGATCACCGAGCAGCTCAACAACCTGCGCGGCCTCGAGCTGGCCCACGAGCAGAACCGCCTGGTCAACCGGCGCGAGATCGTCGAGGTCGGCTATCAGATCGCGCGCCTGACCCGGCAGCTGGCCCGCACCAACGATCTGGCCCGCTCGGGCGTGGTCGCGCGCGGCGAGCAGGAGGACATGCGCGAGGAGCTGGCCTATTACAAGCGGCGGCGCGACGTGCAGCAAGACAGCTTCGCGGCGGCCGACAAGCTCCAGCGCGCCCAGCTCGAGCAGCTGCGCGCGGCCGCCACCCAGCTCGACAAGAACCTCGACTTCGCCCGCCACAACCTGGACAGCCTCAAGGTGGTGGCCCCGGCGGCAGGCCAGCTGTCCGCCTTCAGCCTCGAGGTCGGCCAGTCGCTGGCGCCCGGCGATCGCATCGCCCAGGTCGACGATCCCGTGCACTACAAGCTGACCGCCGAGATCGACGAGTTCTACCTGAGCCGGGTCGACGTCGGACAGCGCGCCGACTACGAGCTGGGCGACCGCACCTACCGGCTCAAGGTGGCGCGCATCCGCCCGCAGGTGCAGAACGGACGCTTCGAGGCAGATCTGATGTTCGAGGGGCCCTCCCCGACCGACGTCAGGCGCGGGCAGACCGCGCAGGTGCGGTTGCAGCTGGGCCAGCCGACCCAGGCGGTCCTCATCCCCAACGCCGCCTTCTATCACGACACCGGCGGCAGCTGGGTGTTCGTGGTCTCGAGCGACCGGCGGCGGGCGGTTCGCCGCGCCGTGCGCCTGGGCCGCCGCAATCCGCAGTCGATCGAGGTGCTCGACGGCCTCGCGCCGGGCGAGGAGATCGTCTCCTCGTCCTACACCAACTACCTGGACAAGGACCGCCTGGAGCTCGAGCGATGACCACAGCGCCGCACAGAAACGGAAAGGACGCCCCCCAGATGCTGCTCAAGCTGGACAGCCTCACCAAGGTGTATCGCACCGCCGAGGTCGAGACCACCGCGCTCAACAAGGTCGACGTCGCCATCGGCGAGGGGGAGTTCGTCGCCATCATGGGACCCTCGGGCTGCGGAAAGTCGACGCTGCTCAACATCGTCGGGATGCTCGACGGCCCGTCGTCGGGCAAGTACTACTTCCGCGGCGACGAGGTCGGCGGCTACTCGGAGGCCCGCCTGGCCCGGCTGCGCAAGCAGTACATCGGCTTCGTGTTCCAGAGCTTCAACCTCATCGACGAGCTCACCGTCGAGGGCAACATCGAGCTGGCCCTGCTCTACCACCGCATCTCGGCGGCCGAGCGCAAGCGCCGGGTCGGCGTGGCGATGGAGCGCATGCAGGTGGCCCACCGCGCGCAGCACTACCCGCCCGCGCTGTCGGGCGGACAGCAGCAGCGGGTCGCCATCGCGCGCGCGGTCGTGTCGCGCCCGTCGCTCATCCTGGCCGACGAGCCGACCGGCAACCTGGACTCGCAGCACGGCGACGAGGTCATGCGCCTCCTGCAGGAGCTCAACAGCGACGGCACCACCATCGTGATGGTCACGCACTCGGCGGCCCACGCGCAGTGCGCGCGCCGGACCATCAACCTGTTCGACGGTCGCGTGGTGACCGAGAACCTCAGGGCCGCGAGCTAGCCATGCTGCGCAACTACCTGGCCACCGCGCTCCGCAACCTGGTCGTGAACAAGCTCCACGCCGCCATCAACATCGGCGGCCTGGCGCTCGGCCTGGCCGCGTGCCTGCTCATCCTCCTGTTCGTGCGCGACGAGCTGTCCTACGAGGACTGGCTGCCCAAGGCCGACCGCATCGCCAGGCTGGGCGTCACCTTCACCATCCCCGGGCGCGAGCCGCTGGTCTTCGCCTCGGCGCCGGGGCCCGCCAAGGCGGCGCTGGAGAAGGACTACAGCTCCGACATCGCGCAGGTGGTCCGCGTCCTCTCCGGGCCGGAGCCGGTGCGCGTGGGAGACCGTCAGTTCTCCGACAAGATGAACTACGTCGATGCGGGCTTCTTCCAGGTCTTCGACCTCCCGATGGTCGAGGGTGAGCGCGAGACGGCGCTCAAGAGCAACACCGGGCTGTTGCTGTCGCGGCGCATGGCCAGGAAGTACTTCGGCGACGGCTCGCCCCTGGGCAAGGTCGTCACCGTCGCGAACAAGGTCGACTACACGGTGGCGGGTGTGTTCGAGGACCTGCCCGCCAACACGCACCTCGACCTCGACATGATCGCCCTGTTCGACCATGGGCGGTATGTCGAACGCCCCTGGGTGGCCGACAACTGGACGTCGGCCAACATGCACCTCTACGTGCTGTTCCGCTCGGCCGACGGCATGGCGCGGGTGGCGCCCGAGCTCCCCGCCTTCATCGACCGCAACGTGCACCTGGACATCCCCGGCTTCGAGAAGGCGAAGATCAGCGACCTGCTCCACTTCGATCTGACGCCGATCTCCGACATCCACCTGCGCTCGCACAAGCAGCAGGAGTTCAAGCCGGGCGGCGACATCGCGGCGGTCGTGGCATTCTCGGCCATCGCGCTGCTCATCCTGCTCGTGGCCTGCATCAACTTCGTCAACCTCGCGACCGCGCGATCGATGCAGCGCGCGCGCGAGGTCGCCATGCGCAAGGTGCTGGGCGCGACCAGGCGTCAGCTGATCCTGCAGCATCTGGGCGAGGCTGTGCTGACCGCGGTCGTCGCGCTGGTCTGTGCCGCCGCCCTGGTCGAGCTGGCGCTCGGGCCCTACAACGCGTTCCTGCACAAGGAGCTGGCGCTCGACTTCGCCGGCGACCCGATGCTGTTCGCCATCGCCGCCGGGCTGGTCGCCGTGGTCGGCGTCATGGGCGGCCTCTACCCCGCGGTCTACCTGTCGGGTTTCCGGCCGGCGCGCGTGCTCAAGGCCAACCAGTCCGCCGCCAGCGGCTCGACTCGCTTCCGCAACGCGCTGGTGGTGTTCCAGTTCGCCATCTCGATCGGTCTCATCGTGTGCACCGGGGTCGTCTACGGCCAGACCGTGTATGCCCGCCACATCGAGCTCGGCTTCGAGTCGAGGAACCGGCTGGTGGTCGAGGGGCTGAGCGACATGCCCCAGCGCGACCTCGACGAGACGCTCAAGAAAGAGATCGGCGCCCTGCCGGGGGTGAGGCGGGTCTCTCTGTCGGGGGACCGCCCCCCGCTCGAGGGGCAGAACAGCACGCTCCTCTTCCCCAGCTCGGTGCCCGGCGCCGACAAGCTGATCCCCGAGACGTTCGACGTGGACGTCGACTTCTTCGACGCCTACGGGGTGCGGCCGCTGGCCGGCCGGGTGTTCTCGAGGGACTTCCCCGGCGATGCCGAGGTGATCCCCAGGGACGGGGTCTCGGAGCCGCACCAGTCGATCGTGGTCAACCAGACCTTCGTGGCCACGCTGGGGGTGTCGCGCCCGCAGGATGCGATCGGCAAGGTGCTGTGGGAGCCGGTCGACATCCTGACGAAGGACAAGCGGCTCAACCGGACGACCATCGTCGGCGTCGTCGCCGACATGCACCTGCGCTCCGTGCGAACGGAGGTCGCGCCGATGATCTTCGGACTGGGCGAGCGGGGCAAGTACGACTTCCTGACCATCGAGGTCGAGCCCGGGCGCATGCGGGAGGTGCGGGACGGGGCGGCGCGCGTGTGGGCGCACCTGGTGCCGAGCGTGCCGCTCCGCACCGGGCTGGTCGACGAGAACCTGGCCGCGCAGTACGACGCCGATGAGCAGCGCGCGCAGACCTTCGCCGCCTTCGCCGTGTTCGCCGTGCTGATCGCGTGCCTGGGGCTGTTCGGCCTGGCCTCGTTCGCCGCCGAGAGGCGGACCAAGGAGATCGGCCTGCGCAAGGTGATGGGGGCGAGCGTGCGCGACATCGTGCGGCTCCTGGTCTGGCAGTTCTCCAAGCCGGTGATCCTGGCCAACCTGATCGCCTGGCCGGTGGCCTTCTACTTCATGAGCCGCTGGCTGGCCGGCTTCCGCTACGCGATCGACCTCACCGCGCCTCTCATCTTGCTGGGCCTGTTCGGGGGCGCCGGGCTGGTCGCGCTCGCCATCGCGTGGACGACGGTGGCGGGCCACGCGACCCGGGTGGCGCGGTCGAGCCCGATCCACGCGCTGCGCTGCGAGTAGCGCGCGGGTGGGCGGGACGGGAGGGCCGCGATCCGGCTTGACAGGAAATGCTAATGCACTAGCATGTGCCAGTGCACTAGCAGGAGAGGCTGGATGCCGGAGTTCCGCGCCAACGAGCTGGGCCGCCGCGAGCGGCAGATCATGGACATCCTCTTCCGGCTCGGTCGGGCCTCGGTCGCCGATGTGCTGGCCGAGCTGCCCGACCCGCCCACCTACTCGGCCGTGCGCGGCATGCTGCGGCTGCTGGAGGACAAGGGGTTCGTCACCCACGAGCGCGAAGGGCTGCGCTACCTGTACCTGCCGGCGGAGGACGCGTCGCAGGCCAGCAGGTCGGCCCTGCGCCACCTGGTCAACACATTCTTCGGCGGGTCGGGCGAGAGCGCGGTCGCGGCGCTGCTCGACCTGCCCGAGACCAAGCTGACGCGCGAACAGCGCCAGCGCCTGCTCGCCATGATCCGCAAGGCGCAGTCGGAGGGGAGGTAGTCATGGACGCCGCCGTGGACGCCGCCACCCTGCTCGCCTCGCTGGGCGACGCCGCGCTCAAGGCCTCGGCGCTGCTCGCTGTCGCGCTCGTGGCGTGCCGCGCGCTCGCCGCTCGCCCGGCCGCGCTTCGCTACGCCGTGGTCGCCAGCGCGCTCGGGGCCGCCGTGTTGCTTCCGCTGCTCGGCCTGGTGGTGCCGCGACTCGCCGTGCCCGTCCTGCCCGCGCCGTCCGCCGCGGCCGTTGAGCCGACGGCGGTGATGAGCGCAGCGCCGGCGCTCGCCGAGGCGGTCGAGGCTGGGCCGGTCATCGTCGATGCGCCGGGCGCCGGCGCTGTCGGTGTGGCGGACGTGCCGGTCGTGGTGGTGCCGCCGGTTCCGCCGGTGCCGCCGGTGCCGCCGGTGGCGGTGATCGTGGACCCGGCTGGGCCGCCGGTCGTGGTCGCGGCTGGGCCGCCCACCGCCGTGGCGGTCGTGCCGCCGTCGGCGCTGCCGGTCGTGTCGGCGGTGCCGGCCGCCGCCTTGCCGACCACGCAGCCTGCCGTGTCCGCCGCGGCGCTGCCAGTCGTGGCGCCGTCGGCCGCAGGACCGGCCCCGGCGCCCGGGCGCGCGCTGTGGCCGCTCATCCTGGTCGCGGCCTGGCTGGCGGTCGCCGCGCTGCTGGCGGTCCGGCTCGGCGTCGGTCGCTGGCGGCTGCGCGCGCTCCTCAGGGCGTCGGCGCCGGTCGACGACCCGGCGTGGCTGGGCGCCATGCGCGCTGCGCGCGATCGCCTCGCGATCCGGCGACGGGTGTCGCTGCTGCACAGCGACGCCGTCGATGTCCCGGTGACCGCGGGCGTGCTGTCCCCGGTCCTCGTCGTCCCGGCCGCGGCCGATGACTGGTCGCCGGCCAGGCGGCGCGCCGCGCTCGATCACGAGCTGGCCCACGTCGCCCGCATGGACGCCCTCACCCAGTGGATCGGCGACCTGGCCTCGGTCGTGTACTGGTTCCACCCGCTGGTGTGGAAGGCGGCCGCCGAGCTGCGCGCCCAGCGCGAGCGCGCCTGTGACGACCACGTACTGAACTGCGGCACGCGCGCCTCCGACTACGCGCGCGACCTGCTCGACATCGCCTGCGGCGCCCCCGACGCGCGACAGACGGCCGCGCTGGCCATGGCCCGCCGCTCCCAGCTGGAGGCGCGCCTGGTGGCCGTGCTCGACCCGGCCATCGACCGCAAGACCATCTCCGGCCGCGCCGTGGCCCTCGTCGCGCTGGCCGCTGCGCTGGCGCTCGTTCCGCTCGCGTCGGTCGAGATCGGCTGCGCCGCGCCTCGCCCGGCCGAGGCGGCTCCCGCGGCCACGGGGGCCCCGGCGGCGACCGCGGAGACCGCGCCCGACGCGGTCGTGGCCGCCGCGCCTCCCGCGCCTGTGGCGGTCGTGGCCCCGGCCCCGCCCTCGCGGGCCACCGCGCCGACCCCGCCCGCGCCGCCGACCCCGCCCACGCCGGCCACCTTGCCAACCCCGCCAACCCCGCCTGCGCCGCCGACGCCTCCGGATCGCTCGACGTGGATGTGGAGCCGCTCGGGCGACGGCGGCGGCGCCCGCAGCGGTGGCGGATCGACCGGGCCCTGCCCGGCCGGCGGAAACGCCCACCACAACATCACCGTCCAGCAGGATGACCACCTGCGCACCATCGTGTGGTCGAGCGGCCGCTGCACCGTCGATGTCAGGAGCGCCGGCACCGTCGCCTTCCGCCCCGACATGAGCGACGTCAGCACCATCTCGTCGGGTGGGTACCTCGAGATCGCCGAGCGCGTCGGCGACGACCAGCGCCGCGTGAGAGTCACGCCCGGCGCGGGCGGCCAGCTGCGCTACGAACATGACGTCAACCGGGTGGCCCGGCCGATGGACGCCGCCGCGCACCGCTGGCTCGCAGGGCTGCTCCTCGCCATCGAGCGCACCTCCGGCTTCAACGCCGACCAGCGCGTGGGCCACCTCCTGGCCCAGGGCGGGCCCGGCGCCGTGCTCGGCGAGATCCCCAACCTCGCCTCCGACTACGTCCGCTCGCGCTATCTGCGCAGGTTGATCGAGGTCGGGCGGCTCGACGAGGCCACGGTCGAGCGCGCGGTCGACCTCGCGGGCCGGCGCATCGACTCCGACTACGAGCTGGCCCAGGTGCTGATGGCGGTCGGAGCGAAGTACGCGCTGGGCGCGCCCGCCACCCGGGCCGCCTTCCTGCGCGCCGCCGCCACCCTGCAGTCGGACTACGAGCGCGCCCGCGTGCTCATCGAGATCCTCGGGCGGCGCAACCTGAACGCGGAAGCGGCCCGGATGGCCCTGCAGTCGGCCGCCGGCCTGCGCTCCGACTACGAGCGCGCGCGCGTCCTCATCGCCATCTCGAGCGCCAACCTGGTCGACCTCAGCATGCAGCCGGCCTACATGACGGCCGTCGCCGGCATGAAGTCCGACTACGAGCGGGCGCGCGTGCTCATCGATCTCATGGAGCGGCAGGTGCTCACCTCGGGCGCGGCCCGCACGGCGCTCAGGGCGGCCGCCGGCATGTCGAGTGACTACGAGCGGTCGCGCGTGCTCACCACGATGGTCGAGAAGCGGCGCCTGCCCGCCGATCAGCGCCCGCTGTACTTCGACGCGGTGCGCGGCATGCACTCGGACTACGAGCGCGGGCGGGCCCTCAAGGCGATCATCGAGGGCTCGAAGCTCGACGCAGCCTCGGCGGTGAAGCTGCTCGGCGCCGCGTCGGCCATGAAGTCGGACTACGAGAAGTCGAGCGTGCTGATCGAGCTGGCGGCGAGGGTGAAGCTCACCGGCGACGCGCTCGCCGCGTACCGCAGGGTCGCCGGCCAGATCGGCTCCAGCTACGAGCGCGACCGCTCCCTGGCGGCGCTCGCCGGCAAGTGATCGAGCCCATCGCCTCGCCCCGAACGCCGCGCCGCGACGGACCTGCCATGCCGGGGCCGACCCGCCAGGGGCGCGGGCGCGGCACCACGCGGACCGCTATCCTTCCGCGCGAATGTCACCGCAGCTGTCCGAGCGCAGGCTGATCTTCCTCATCGGCTCCGTCCAGTTCATCAACGTCCTCGACTTCATGATGGTGATGCCGCTCGGGCCCGACTTCGCCCACGCCCTCGGCATCCCGAGCTCGAAGCTCGGCCTGATCGGCGGCATCTACACCCTGTCGGCCGCATGCGCCGGCATCGCGGGCGCGTTCTTCCTCGATCGCTTCGACCGCCGCCGCGCCCTCGCGGTCGCTCTGGCCGGCCTGGTCCTCGGCACCCTGGCCGGCGGCTTCGCCGTCGGTCTCGGCTCACTCCTGGCCGCGCGCATGATCGCCGGCGCCTTCGGCGGTCCTGCCACGTCCCTGTCCCTGGCCATCATCACCGACGCAGTACCGCCCGACCGCCGCGGCCGCGCGATGGGCGCGGTCATGGGCGCGTTCTCGGTCGCGTCGGTCCTCGGAGTGCCGGCCGGACTGGAGCTGGCCCGCCTGGGCGGCTGGCGCCTGCCGTTCTTCACCGTCGCCGCGCTCGGCGCGGTCGTGGTGGCCAGCGCCATGGCGATCCTGCCGCCGCAGCGCGCCCACCTCCTCCGCCGCGCCGCGCGCAGCTCGTTCCGCGCGGTCCTGAGCCGTCCCGTCGTGCGGCTCTCCCTGGCCGGCACCGCGACCGCCGTGATCGCCAACTTCGCGCTCATCCCCAACCTGTCGGCCTACTTCCAGTTCAACCGCGGCTATCCCCGCGCGCAGCTCGGCCTCCTCTACCTGGTCGGCGGCGCCGTCAGCTTCGCGACCATGCGCATCGCCGGCTACCTGGCCGACCGCTACGGCTCACCCGCGGTCGCCGCCGGCGGCTCGGCCGCCTTCATCTGCATCCTCATGGTCGGCTTCATCTACCCGCCGGCGTGGCTTCCGGTCCTGCCCGTCTTCGTCGGCTTCATGGTCTCGGGCAGCTTCCGCTTCGTGCCCATGCAGGCCCTGTCCTCGCGCGTCCCCGAAGCGCCGGAGCGCGCCCGCTTCATGTCCGCCCAGTCGGCCGTCCAGCACCTCGCCTCCGCCGCCGGCGCCATGACCGGGGCCCAGATCCTCGCCGAGCGCACCGACGGCTCCCTCATCGGCATGGACGACCTCGCCTGGTTCGCCGTCGCTACCTCGATCATCCTGCCGGGCATCATCTACCTGGTCGACCGGCGAGTCCGCGCCCGCGAGCTGGGCGCGCCGGCACTGGCCGCCGCGGCCTTCGCCGCCGCGGCGATCGAGCCCGCCATCGACGGCGAGCACGTCGGTTAGCAGCCGTCCAGATCGTGACGCCCCGGCGATCCCGGCCGCGCCCTCGCGCCTTCGCGGCGCCGATCCACGCCCCGGCCACCCGCGCGATGTGGCGCCGCGAGGGGCGAGCCGCAGACATCGCGTACGTGCGGAGGTGTCACGCAAGAACGACAGTCACGCAAAACGACAGGCACGTTCATGAAACTGCCAGTGTCGCTTCTCGTGATCTCTGTCCGCCCGGCGCATCCGGAACCGCCGGGCGCCCGATCAGTCGTGGTCGATGCCGGTGCCGATGCGGAGCACGTTGCCGTCGGGGTCGGCGACGCGCATCTCGCGCACGTGCCACGGCATGTCGGTCGGGGGCATCTGGATGATCGCCTTGCGCCGCCGGAGCTCGTCGTGCAGGCGATCCACGTCGGGCGAGAACATCATGGTCCACGCGCCCGGCGAACCCTGGCAGCCCATGCACATGAAGATGACGGCGTCGCCGCGGCTGACCGACGCGAAGTCGGGCGGCTCGCCGTACTCCCAGTCCACGTGGAAGCCGAGCACGTCGTGGAAGTACCGGGTGCTCGCGCGAAGATCACGCACGCTGAAGATGGGCCGCGGGCACGACAGGTCCGACCCCTTGGCCGTACAGGCGCGGGCCGCGTCGAGGAGCGGCGATCGGCTCTCGCGCTTGCACCCGGGGAGGCCGGCGGCCGCGAGGACAGCCACGATGATCATCCGTCGCATGGGTCGACGGTAACACCGCGCGTCCGCGCCGGGCGGGCTTTCTACGGGCAGGTGGCCGCGTCGCAGGCGCAGCAGAACCGCCGCACGTAGGGGCCGAACAGCCGCGCCCCCGGCGGCGTGGCCGCGATGACGGTGGCGGCCCACTCCGCGAGCTCGCGCGCGCCGCGCGCCGCGCGCCGCCCTCGCCGCGGCATGCCGCGCCGGCATGCCGGTCCAGTACTCTCTCGCGCGCGCTAGCGACCGCGAGCGACCGCGAGCTACAGCGTCCAGCTGTACACGACCGCCGCGCTGCGCTCGCGCGCCGTGCGGCAGGCGTCGCGCACCTGGGTCACCAGGTCGGCGATGCCGATCACCGAGCCCACCGGCACCCCGGCCTCGTCGGCCAGCTCTCCGGCCCAGCGCTGCGCCACGCACGCCACCGCGCCGTCGTCGAGCCCGGCGAACAGCTCGACCCACGGGCGGCTCATCTCGAACGCGCCGCCGCTGGCCTCGCGCTCGTCCGGATCGTCGCCGGCCAGGTGGCGGCCGCGCGCGGCCTCGAAGGCGAGCTCCGCGCGCGCCGCCTGCCCGGCGACCTCGCACGCGATCGCGGTCAGCCGCTCGGGTGATCCGGGATCGCCGCTCCCCGGCAGCACACCCGGCAGGTCCACGTGAGCGAGGACGCGACCGGACGCGGCCAGGGACTCCTCGCCCTCGTCGTCGAGGCGCGCTCCGATGTCGTCCGCGTCACCGACCCACAGCCCGCTCCAGAAGCTCACACCGTGATTGTAGTGCAGGTGGCCCGCCATGCCGCGACGAAGCCGGCCGCACGCGCCGCGACCTCGCCGGCGCCGAGCCCCGGCCGGTAGATCGCGGACCCGATGCCGAAGCCGGCCGCGCCGGCGGCGGCGAGCTCGGCCAGGTTGTCGGTCGTGACGCCGCCGACCGCGATCACCTGGCTCCCGGCCGGCAGGACCGCGCGCCAGGCCGCGAGTGTGCCGGCGCCCAGCTCCGCGGCAGGGAACATCTTGATGAGGTCGGCGCCGGCGGCGAGCGCCGCAATCGCCTCGGTGGCGGTGGCGGCCCCGGGCGCGACCTCCAGCCCGGCGGCGCGCGCCGCACGGACCACCGCCAGGTCGGCGTGCGGCGTGACCACGAAGTCGCCGCCGGCCCGGCGCACATCCTCGACCGCCGCCGGGTCGAGCACGGTGCCGGCACCCACCGCGCAGTCGGACGCGAGCGACTCGCGCAGGGCGCGGATGCTGGCCAGCGGGTCGGGCGAGTTGAGCGGCACCTCGATGGCGCGGAGGCCGGCCGCGTAGAGGGCCTCACCGACCGCGCGCGCCTCCTCGGGCCGGATGCCGCGCAGGATGGCGACGAGGCCGCACCGGCCCAGCGCCGCCCGCAGCGAGCCGCCCGCCCGGGCATCCTCCGGCGAGTCGGCGACCAGCCCGGCGGCGCGCGCGAGGCTCCACAGACCGCGCTCGGCGGCGGCGCGCGCCAGGGCGACGCCGCGGTGGCCGCAGCCGGCGAGCACCCGCCGGTAGCGTGCGCACAGCTCGCCTTCGCCGGCCAGCACGATCCGGGCCGCGCCGTCGAGCGCGTGGCGGTCGAGGTCCTCGAGCGCCTGGATCTCGTGACCGATGAGCAGCCCCGACAGATAGTCGGCCTGGCCCTCGGGCGACAGCTCTCCGGCCAGGCCGAGCGTGCGCGCGCTGAAGATGGTGGAGAGCACGCCCGCGCGCCCCTCCGGCGACCGCGCCACCCGCGCGCCGCGATCGAAGGCGGCCAGGTCCCGGTCGCCGCCGCGCCGCAGCGTGCGGCCGAGCAGCGTGTGCCCGCACAGCGCGTCGTAGACCTCGCCGGTCATGAAGGTGTCGAATTGGAGCACGCGGCCGGCGCCGACCTGCGCCCACTTCGAGTGCGTGCCCGGCAGGCCGACCAGGATCGGCGCGCCCGACGCGGCATCGGGCGCAAGCCCGGCCAGCCCGCCGAGCTCGTCGAGCGCGCCGGCGATCTGCGTCTCCTCGCCGCGCATCACGTTGGGCAGTCGCCCGCGCTCGCGCAGCCCGGGCACGATGTGGAGCGTCGCGCCGCCGTCGGTGACCACCGCCGTGAGCGCGCCGGCCAGCGCCCCGGCGTCCGCCGGGATCTCGACGTAAGGCGCCTCGCGCCAACCTTGCGCGCTTCCGACCATGCCGCAGGCGATGGCTGGCGCGCCCGGGTGCGCCAGAACCCAGTCTCCGCAGGCTTGCTCGAACGCCGCGGCGAACGCACGCGCGCGCTCCTCGCCCGACGAGCGCGAGATGTGCGCGACGCCGAGCGCGAGCTGGCGCGTCTCGATCACCGAGCCGCCCGCGCCCAGACGGTGGGCGCGGAGCGACGACGTACCCCAGTCGAGCGCGAGGAGGCGGGTTCTCATGATCGAGCGCGACGCCGTCGCCGAAGTTTCAAATTGACACATTTCGTTTTTCGGCACTACCATCCGCGCTAATAGGGTGGCTCGATTGAATTGGGCCGCTCGTAGCGCAACAAAACGCTAGCAGGGAGGCACGCAATGAGACGTACGGCTCTCAGGTGTGGGCTTCTGGCCGCGTTCGGGGGCCTCGCGCTGGTTTCTGTTCTATCGGTCGCGGCGCTCGCCGGCGGACCGACGGCGTCAGCAGGACCCGGAGCGGACCCGAAATGCTTCCGGCCATGGACCACCTCGACGAAGTACTTCCAGTGGAAGAAGAAGAACGGCCCCTATCGGATCGCGCTCGACAACGGCTTCATCGGCAACACGTGGCGCATCCAGATGATCAAGACCGCCAAGGCGTACGCCGAGCAGGCCGGCGTGAAGTCGAACTTGAAGGAGTTCAAGGTCATCTCGACCGGCGAGGACCTGCCGGCCCAGATCGCGGCCGCCAACAACTTCATCGACGCGGGCTACGACGCGGTCATCATCAACGCGCTCAACCCCGCCGCGTTCGCCCCGGTGGTCAAGCGGGCCAAGGCCGCCGGCGTCGTGCTCCTGTCGTTCGACAACGTCATCGAGTCGCCGGACAACATCGTGGTGAACGTCGACCAGGTGGAGCTCGGCCGGCTCGCGGCGCGCTGGCTGCTGAAGGAGATCAAGACCGACGGCGGCAAGCTGCTCGAGGTGCGCGGACCGTCCGGCAACTCGGTCGACCGCGACCGCCACACCGGCTTCCACGAGATCCTGAAGAAGTCGGGCAAGAAGTTCGACGTGGTCGAGGTGGTCGGCAAGTGGGACGACGGCACCGCCCAGAAGGCGACGGCCGACGCCATCGCCATCCACAAGAAGTTCGCCGGCGTCTACGTGCAGGGCGGATCGACCGGTACGGTGCGCGCGCTGCTCGACTCGGGCCACCCGATGGTCCCGATCTCCGGCGAGACCGAGAACGGCTTCCGCAAGCTGTGCGCCAAGTACGCCGCCAAGGGGCTGCACTGCTCGTCGGCCGGCACCGGCCCGGCCCAGGTGGCGGTGACCATCAAGGCGGCGATCGCCGCGCTTCAGGGCGAGAAGGTGCCGCAGTCGATCTCGCTGCCCGCGTCCTACGTCGAGTTCCCGAACATCAAGGAGGGGTCGGACTTCTATCCGGCCCTGTCGGACAACTTCTTCGTCGGCAACTCCTTCCCCGACTGCAAGATCGGCTTCACCGCCGAAGAGATCATGGGCAAGTCGGAGGCCAATCAGTAGCTCGGCCGCTCGCGGCGAGCGCCGCCGGCCACGGCCGCGCGGCGCTCGCCGGTCTCGCGAGAGAGAACCCAGCACGCAAACATGACCGCCTCGCTGTTTCGCCTTGAGGGGGTGTCGAAGCGCTACGGCGGTGTTCGCGCCCTGGAGGACGCGCGCCTCGAGTGCGGCCGTGGCCGGATCCACGCCGTGCTGGGCGAGAACGGCGCCGGCAAGTCCACGCTCATCAAGGTGATGTCCGGCGTCGTGGTACCCGACGCCGGCACCATGGAGCTGGCCGGCCAGCCGGTCGCGCTCGACACCCCGGCCGCGGCGGCCCGCCTCGGGATCGTCAGCGTGTACCAGGAGCTGTCGCTCCTGCCCGACCTCAGCGTGGCCGACAACATCGCCATCACCGACCCGCCGCGGCGGTTCGGTCTCATCCGCCACCGCGCGCAGCGCCGCGTGGCCGAGGAGGCGCTGGCCCGGGTGGGCGCCACGGACATCCACCCGCTCGCGCCGGTCGGCAGCCTGCCGCTGTCGCGCCGCCAGATGGTCGAGATCGCCAAGGCGCTCGCCCGCAGGCCCAAGATCCTCATCCTCGACGAGGCCACCTCCGCGCTGACCGCCGCCGACGTGGCGGGAGTCTTCCGCGTCCTGCGACAGCTGCGCGACGAGGGCGTCGCCATCGTCTACATCTCGCACCGCATGCACGAGATCGACGAGCTGGCCGACGACTGCACCGTGTACCGCAACGGCCGCCACGTGGCGACCTTCGCGGCCAGGAGCAAGAGCTCGTCCGAGATCGTCGAGCTCATGATCGGGCGCGAGTTCGAGAGCGTGTTCCCGCCGCGGCCGGCCGATCGACCCGCCGCCCCGCCGGCCCTGGCGGTCAAGAAGCTGTCCTGGGCCGGCCGGCTCCGGGACATCGATCTCGAGATCCGCCCCGGCGAGATCGTCGGGCTCGGCGGGCTGGAGGGCCAGGGCCAGCGCTACCTCCTGCTCGCCCTGTTCGGCGCGCTGAGCGGCGTGAGCGGATCGGTCGAGGTGGGCGGCAAGCGCGTCTCGCTGTCGAGCCCGCGCCGCACCCGCCTGGCCGGCGGCGGCATCGCGCTCATCCCGGAGGATCGGAAGACCGAGGGGTTGATGCTGCCGATGACGGTGCGCGACAACCTGTCGTTCGCGGCGATGGAGCAGTTCCGCCGCTTCGGCTTGATCGACCGGCGCGCCCAGGAGAAGGCGGTCGGCGACATCATCAAGCTGCTCTCGATCCGCGCCGACGGCATCGACCAGCCGGTCGCCTCGCTGTCGGGCGGCAACCAGCAGAAGGTGGTGCTCGGCAAGTGGCTGATGACCCGGCCGCGCATCGTCCTGCTCAACGATCCGACCCGCGGCATCGACGTCGGCACCAAGCAGGAGCTCTACCGCCTCCTGCGCGCGCTGGCCGACGACGGCGCCGCCCTGCTGTTCTACTCGACCGACTACGCCGAGCTGATCGGCTGCTGCGACAAGGTGCTGATCCTCTACGACGGGGCGATCGTGCGCGAGTTCGAGGGAGACGCCATGAACGAGCGCAACCTGGTGGCCAGCTCGCTCAACCTGGGCGAACGCCCGGCCGAGGGCGCCCTGCCCGCGGCGGCAGCAGGCCCGGGGGAGCCGGCGCCGTGACGCGCGACTGGGTCTACCGGCTCGCGCCCCACCGCGGCCTCCTGGTCGCCTTCGCCTCGTTCGTGGCGATGTTCGCGCTGTTCGTGTCCAAGCACCCGGCGGGCTTCAGCAGCAACATCATCAACACGGCGGCCAACAAGGGCGCCCTCCTCGCCTTCGTGGCGATGGCCCAGACCCTGCCGGTGCTCACCGCCGGGCTCGACCTCTCGGTCGGCATGGTGTTCGTGCTGTCGAACTGCCTGGCCTCCGCCCTGGTCACCGGATCGCCCACCCACGCCGCGCTCGGCGTCGTCATCGTGCTCGGCTCCGGCCTGGCCTGCGGCGCGCTCAACGGCGCCATCATCGTGTTCGGCCGCCTGCAGCCCATCATCGTCACCGTGGCCACCGGGGCCATCTACTACGGGGCCGCGCTGTGGCTGCGGCCCGAGCCGGGCGGCGAGGTCAACGAGACCTTCGCCGACTTCATGACCGGATCGATCGCCGGCGGCATCCCGTTCTCGCTCCTGCTCCTCATCGGCGTGGTGCTGATCTTCTGGCTGCCGTATCGCCACTCCGTCATCGGCCGGGCCGCCTACGCGATCGGCTCCAGCGAGCAGGCGGCCTACATGACCGGCGTCCCGGTGGCACGGGCCGTGCTCCTGACCTACGTCATCGCCGGGCTGTTCGCCTCGATCGCCGGCCTCCTGCTGACCTGCGTCACCTACTCGGGCGAGGCCAACGCGCTCCTCGGCAACAACTACACGCTCAACTCGATCGCCGCGGTGGTCATCGGCGGCACGTCGCTGTTCGGCGGCACCGGCGGCGCGGTCGGCTCCATCGCCGGCGCCTTCGTCCTGCGCACGATCGGCGACCTCCTGTTCGTGTTCGACATGAATCCCCTCTGGCAGCCGCTGTTCAACGGCTTCGTCCTCATCGTCGCCGTGGCCCTCGGCTCGCTGCGGCTGGTCCGCATCAAGAACCGGCTCGAGCTCTATCGGTAGTCATGGCGCTCATCCCGACATTCATCCGGCGGATCGACAGGGCGGTCCTGGCGGCGTTCGGCTGCATCGCGGCGCTGCTGGCCGGCGGCGCCATCTACTCGACCAACTTCCTGTCCGCCGACTACCTCCTGCAGCAAGTCCAGATCTCCTCCTTCCTCGGCGTGATCGCCACCGGGCTCATGCTGGTCATCCTGCTCGGCCACATCGATCTGTCGGTGCCGTGGGTGGTGACCATCGGCGGCATGATGTCGACCGCCGCGGCCGGCTGGGGCGCGACCGGCAGCGCGCTGGCCATCCCGTTCGCCATCCTGTGCGGCGTCGGCATCGGCCTGGTCAACGGCATCGGCGTGGCCTACCTGCGCGTGCCGTCGATGATCTTCACGCTCGGCATGAACGCGATCGCGCAGGGCCTGATGGTGATCCACACCAGCGGCTTCGCGCCCCAGGACCACGCCACCCCCGGGATGCACTTCCTCGCGGTCGAGCGCTCGATCCTCGGCATCCCCAACGCGGTGTGGGTGTGGGCGGCGGTCGGCGGCCTGGCGGTCGTGCTGCTGACCCGCACCGCCTTCGGCCGCCGCATCTACGCCATCGGCAACAGCGAGCGCGCGGTCTTCCTGTCGCGGGTCAACGTCAAGCTCGTGGTGGTGGCCTGCTTCGCCATCGCGGGCGCCTGCTCGGCGCTGGCCGGCGCGCTCCTGGCCGGCTACTCGACCAAGGCCTACCAGGCGATGGGCGACCCCTACCTCCTCACCGGCATCGCCGCGGTGGTGCTCGGCGGGACCAGCATCCTGGGCGGCCGCGGCACCTACCTCGGCACGGTCGCCGGCGTCATCCTGGTGACGCTCCTGGGCTCGATCCTCTCGATCGTGCAGATCCCCGAGTCGGGGCGCCAGATCACCTACGGCGTGGTCATCATCGCGATGCTGCTGGCCTACGGCCGCGGCGAGAAAGTGGGGTCCTGACATTCCGCCCTCATCCTCCCCGCTCACCATCCTGGACGACCGCTTCCGCGGCCTCATCCACGGCTCCGCCCAGCTCGAGCACCTGTGGAGCGGGGCCCGCTGGGCCGAGGGTCCGGCCTACTTCCCGGCCGGCCGCTACCTGGTCTGGTCGGACATCCCCAACGACCGCATCATGCGCTGGGACGAGACCGACGGCTCGGTCTCGGTCTTCCGCCAGCCGTGCGGCCACACCAACGGCCACACGGTCGACCGCGAGGGCCGGCTGGTGTCGTGCGAGCACCAGGGCCGCTGCGTCTCGCGCACCGAGCACGACGGCTCGCGCACCGTCCTGGTCAGCCACGTGGGCGGCAAGCGGCTCAACTCGCCCAACGACGTCGTGGTCAAGTCGGACGGCTCGATCTGGTTCACCGACCCGACCTACGGCATCGACAGCGACTACGAGGGCGACGCGGCGCAGCCGGAGCTGGGCGGGTCGCACGTCTACCGCCTCGACCCATCGACCGGCGAGTGCCGGGCGGTGGCGACCGACTTCGAGAAGCCCAACGGGCTGGCCTTCTCGCCCGACGAGAGCGTGCTCTACATCGCGGACACCGGGGCCACCCACCGCAAGGGAGGGGCGCGCCACCTGCGCCGGTTCCAGGTCGGCCAGGACGGTCACACCCTGTCGTCGGCCCGCGAGGTGTTCGCGACCTGCGAGAAGGGGGGCCTGTTCGACGGCCTGCGCGTCGACGTGCACGGCAACGTGTGGACCAGCGCGGGCCCGGGTGTCGACTGCTACGCCCCGGACGGCGCGCGGCTGGGCCGCATCGAGCTCCCCGAGGCGGTGGCCAACGTCTGCTTCGGCGGGCGCAAGCGCAACCGCCTCTTCATCTGCGCCACGACGTCGATCCACGCCATCTACCTCAACACCCGCGGGGCCAGCTGGCCGGCCAGGTAGCTGCGCTACAGCGTGAAGCCGCCGTCGACGAAGTAGGCGATGCCGGTGGTGAAGGCGCTCTCGTCGCCGGCCAGGTGGACCGCCACCGCCGCGACCTCTTCCGGCGTGCCGAGTCTGCCCAGCGGCTGGCGCGCGACGAACATCTCGCGCGCGTTGCCGCCCAGCGCCGCGATCCGCTGGTCGAGCGACGGCGTGTCGATGGTGCCGGGGCAGATGCAGTTGCACCGCACCCCCTTCGCGATGAAGTCGATCGCCACCGACTTCGTCATCGCCACCACCGCCCCCTTGGTCGCCGCGTAGACGTAGCGGTTCGGGGCGGCCTTGGTGGCAGCCACGCTGGACGCGATGTTGACGATCGACCCCCCGCCGCCCGCGACCATCCCGGGCAGGAACGCGGTCAGCATCCGGTGCAGCGACTTGACGTTGAGGTCGAATGAGAAGTCCCAGTCCGCCTCCGAGCACTCGAGCGCGCTGCCGTGGTGGACGAAGCCGGCCGCGTTGAGGAGGACATCGACCCGGCCGGCCCGCCCGGCCAGAGCGCGAACCGCCTCGCTGTCGCGCACGTCGAGCCGGGCCGTCTCGGCCACTCCCGCCTCGCCGAGGGAGCGGAGCCCGGCCTCGTCGATGTCGGTGGCGATGACGCGCGCACCCTCGCGCGCGAAGGCGACCGCGCACGCCCGACCGATGCCGGCCGCCGCCGCCGTGACCAGCGCCCGCTTGCCCTCCAGCCGTCCTGCCATCTTCTCCTCCTCGCGTCCGGTCCGGATCAGTGTGAATGGCGCGGCGTGCCGAAGCGAGCAGCGATGTCGCGATAGCGCGTGGCCAGCTCCATGCACGCACCCGTGGCGTGCTGGCCGACGGTGGCGCGGTAGACCTCCTGCCACGGCGTGTGGCTGTCCGGATACGGAAAGCCGCCCTTCGCCTCCAGCTCGGCCCGCCGCGCGGCCAGCTCCTCGGCCGCGACGAGGATGTTGGCCTCCCCCTTGCCGAGGTCGATGCGGACGCGGTCGCCGGTTCGCAGCACGGCCAGGCCTCCCCCCGCGGCCGCCTCGGGCGAGGCGTTGAGGATCGACGGTGAGCCCGAGGTCCCCGACTGGCGCCCGTCGCCGATGCACGGCAGCGCGTGGATGCCTCGTTTGATCAGCGCGGCCGCCGGCTGCATGTTGACCACCTCGGCTCCGCCCGGATAGCCGATCGGCCCGGCCCCGCGGATGAAGAGGACGCAGCGCTCGTCGATCTCGAGCGCCGGGTCCTCGATGCGCCGGTGGTAGTCCTCCGGCCCGTCGAACACGATCGCGCGCCCCTCGAAGGCGTCCGGATCGGCCGGGTTGGACAGGTAGCGCGCGCGAAACTCGGGCGAGATGACGCTGGTCTTCATGATCGCCGAGTCGAACAGGTTGCCCGACAGGACCAGGAAACCGGCGTCGGCCACCAGGGGCGCGTCGAACGAGCGGATGACGTCGCCGTCGGGGCGCGGCGCGTCCGCGCAGTTCTCGCCGATCGAGCGGCCGGTGACGGTCAGGGCGCCGGCGTGGATCCGACCGCGCTCCATGAGCTCGCGCACCACCGCCGGCACCCCGCCGGCCCGGTGGAACTCCTCGCCCAGGTAGACCCCCGCCGGCTGCAGGTTGACCAGCAGCGGCACGCGATGGCCGATGCGCTGCCAGTCCTCGATGGCCAGCTCGACGCCGATGTGGCGGGCCAGCGCGTTGATGTGGATGGGCGCGTTGGTCGAGCCGCCGATCGCGGAGTTGACCACGATCGCGTTCTCGAACGCCTCGCGGGTCAGGATGTCCGAGGGCTTGAGGTCCTCCCACACCATGTCGACGATGCGCTTGCCGGTGGCGTAGGCGATCTGGCCGCGCTCGCGGTGGGGCGCCGGGATGGCGGCGCAGCCGGGCAGCGACATGCCGAGCGCCTCGGCGAGCGAGTTCATGGTGGTGGCCGTGCCCATCGTGTTGCAGTGGCCGGCCGACGGCGCGGCCGAGGCGACCAGGTCGACGAAGCGGTCGTAGTCGATCTGGCCGGCGGCGAGCTGCTGGCGCGACTTCCACACGATGGTGCCGGAGCCGGTGCGCTCGCCCTGGAACCAGCCGTTCAGCATCGGTCCGCCCGACAGCACGATGGCCGGGATGTTGACGGTGGCGGCCGCCATGAGGAACGCGGGCGTGGTCTTGTCGCACCCGGTGGTCAGCACCACGCCGTCGAGCGGATAGCCGAACAGGAGCTCGACCAGGCCCAGGTAGGCCAGGTTGCGGTCGAGCGCGGCCGTCGGCCGCTTGCCGGTCTCCTGGATCGGATGGGTGGGGAACTCGATGCACACCCCTCCCGCCTCGCGGATGCCCTCGCGCACGCGCCGCGCCAGCTCCAGGTGGTGGCGGTTGCACGGCGACAGGTCGCTGCCCGACTGGGCGATGCCGATGATCGGCATGCCCGACTGCAGCTCCTGGCGGGTGAGGCCATAGTTCAGGTAGCGCTCGAGGTAGAGCGCGGTCATGTCGGGATTCGACGGGTCGTTGAACCAGAGCCGCGAGCGGAGCGGGCGCCTGGTGTTGCGGTCGTGCGGTGCGCTCATGGGTGCATCCTTTCCGCCCGCCCGGCTCATCGCCCCCGGCGCAGGACGAGCGGGTCGACCCTGCCCGGTAGGTTCGCACGGCCCGCGCCGGCGGCGACCGGATTTTCGCGCCAAAGCGACGGTCGCCGCCGCGGGCGACCCGTGCTAGGAACGCCAGTGGCCATGCACGGTCTCCCCTATATAGATGTCCCCCAGACCTTCGGACCCATCAAGACCTTCGGCGTCCTCCTCTTCATCGGCATCGTGTTCGCGTCGTGGATGTCGCGCAAGTACTGCCAGCGCAACGGCCTCGACGACGACACCATGCAGTGGCTGGGCGTCCGCCTCATCGTGTGCGGCCTCATCGGCGCGGTCGCCCTCGACATCCTGTTCTACGACTTCCCGCGCTTCCTCCAGCACCCGTGGACCGTCGTCAAGTCGCTCGGCATCTCGTCCTACGGGGCGCTCGTGGGGGCGGCGGTCGGCTTCATGTACTTCACGGCCAGGAAGAAGCTCGACCGCCGCGTGTGGGGCGACGCCGCCTCGTGGGGCGTGGCGGGAGGCTGGCTGTTCGGCCGCCTGGGTTGCGCCCTGGCCCACGATCACCTGGGCCAGAAGACCGACTTCGCCCTCGGCGTGAATGTGCCGCCCATGCGCTACCCGTTCGAGCACGTCAACCACGTGATCCGGGCCCACGACCTCGGGCTCTACGAATTTCTTCTCTGGATCCCGCTGACCGCGATGGTGGTCCTGCTCGAGCGCCGCAAGAACCGGCGCCCCGGGTTCGTGCTCGGCATGCTCGCCGTGACCTACAGCGTGCCGCGCTTCTGCTTCGAGTTCCTGCGCCTCGCCGACTCCGACCCGCGCTACGGCGGGCTCACCTTCGCCCAGTGGGCGAGCATCGCGGCCTTCGCCATCGGGCTGCTGCTCCTGTTCGGCAAGGTCAAGAGCCGCGAGCCCGAGGCCCAGCCCGAGCCGGCGCCGAGGGGCAAGGGCGCGGGGAAGGCGAAGGCCGCGAAGGCCGGCCTCAGAACTCGTACATGAGCGTCATCTGGACCCGCCACAGCGAGGCGGTCAGGTCCAGCTGCTGCGGGCGCGTCGTGCGCAGGTTGCTGTACGTGTAGCGCTGAGTGTTCGGGTCGTAGGAAACGTCGACCACCGGGACGGTGTAGGGGAACGGCACCGCCTCGAGCGTGCCCCACTTCGAGTTGATGAGGTTGCCCAGGTTCTGGATGTCGAGCAGCAGGCGACCCTTCTGCCCCACCGCGAAGCCGGGCACGTCCTGGGCGAAGCGCAGATCGACGCGCTTGTACCAGGGGCTGGTGAACCCGTTGCGCGGCACGATCTGACCCCGGTACTTGTCCAGGCCGGTCCGCTCCAGGAAGTCGTTGAAGTCGGCCGGGTCGATGCCATCGAGCACCACGTCGCTGCCGTCGCCGCGCGGCACGTAGAACAGCTCGCGGTTGCGGCGCGCGAACTCGCGGTCCTCGCCGAACAGCGCGGCCAGGTCGTTGCCCTGGGCCGAGTCGCCGAACGTGTAGCTGTACGGCTGGCCGCTCCGCATCTCGACGAAGATGGCCAGGTGGCTCTGCAGATCGTTCAGGCGCTGTGAGCGGAAGATGTCGGCGATGAGCGGGCGCTCGTAGCGCAGCGAGCCGATGATGCGGTTGCGCCGCTCGTAGTTGGAGCGCGCCGGGTCGGGGTTCTGCGGGTCCTCGATCGCGGCCAGGCCGTAGTTGGACACCGAGCGCGAGCTGGTCGCCGGGCTGACCTCGGTCACGTTCTGGTAGGCATAGGCGGCGTACACGCCGAAACCGAACGGCAGCGGCTTGGTGATCGCGATGCTGGCGGTGTGGCCCCTGCCCTGCTTCGTGTTGGTCAGCAGCATGTCGTAGCCGCGCTGCGGGTTGAACGACGCGCCGTCGCTGTCGTCGAAGTCGTAGTAGGGGCGGCCGTCGGGCAGGGTGCCGATCGGCGTGTTGTCGTCGAGCGAGCCCAGGTCGCGGCGCAGGTCGCGCCACTTCACGCCGTTGATGGTCTGGCTGTAGACGTAGTTGGCCTCGATGCCGGTCGCGCCCACCGTCGGCAGGTCGGCCTTGTAGTCGACGCCGGCCGACGTCTTCCACTCGGACGGGATCTTGAAATTGGGGTCCAGCGCGTCGGTGTTGCCGTCGCCGGCCATGAGCTGCTGGGCGAGCGCCGCCGGGATGTCGCGCCCGTTGAAGCCGCCGATCACGCCGGGGTCGTCGCTGAAGACCGAGTCGATGTTGACCCCGTTGTTGGTGTAGTTGTTCGAGACCCACACGTTGGGCGTGCCGCCGCTGTACATGCCGGTGCCGGCCCGGAGGTTCAGGCCCTGGATCGGGCGGTAGCTCACCCCGCCGCGCGGCAGGACGAGCGACTTGCCGTTGGTGGTCTCCGAGTTGGAGAAACCGTAGCGGTCGACGAAGTTGGCGTTCTCCGCGATCGTGTTGGAGGCCGTGTAGACCTCGAAGCGCGCGCCGGCCTGGACCGTCAGGTCGGAGGTCACCGCCCACTGGTCCTGCGCGTAGGTGGACAGGAGCCCGAGGTCGAACGAGGCGGCCGCGTTGTCCGGGATGTTGTCGACCGAGTTGGAGTAGAAGATCGACGTCGGCATCTGCTGGGCGAAGGCGTCGATCGACGCGTACTCCGCCTCGCCCCGGCTGGACGGCACGAACACGTTGAACACGCTCAGCCGGTCGAACTCGACGCCGGCCAGGAGGAGGTGCGTGCCGAGCAGGTAGTCGGCCTGGACCTTGCCGTGCAGGAGATCGTTGTCGAGCTCGTTGCGCTGGCGGAAGGGATCCGGGCCCAGGGTGATGGTGCCGCCGTCGGGGGTGGTGATGCTCGCCTGCATGAACTCGGCGCCGTTCAGCGGGCTGGGATCCGAATCCACGATCTTTCCCGAGAGCTCGGCCTCCGTGGACAGGTTCGAGGTCCAGTCGGAGTTGAGCCGCAGCGAGAAGGCGTGCAGCCGGTCCTTCTGGTCGTACCAGTTGGAGGTGAGCGGCAGGTTGTTGCCGAAGGCCGCCGCGTCCTGCACCACGTTGCCCGAGGTGAGCTGGTACTTGCCGGTCAGGTGGTGCTGCTTGTTGACCTGCCAGTCGACCTTGCCGAGCAGCTTGAGGTCGCCCTCGTCGAGCGAGCGGCTGGCGTCGCCGGCCTCGAAGCCGTACATGTCGCGCGCGACCTGGCGGACGCGCTCCACGTCGGCCTGGGTGACGTCGTCGATCTTGATGGCGGCGGCCGAGTCGGACGGGCCCACGCTGGTCGGCGTGGTGGCGTCGAGGCCCTCGACGCTGAGGAAGAAGTGCAGCTTGTCCTTGATGATCGGGCCGCCCAGGTTGAGGCCGTAGCGCACCTCGCGGAACTCCGACTCCGGGACCTCGTCGTCGTTGATGGTGCTGCCGGTCAGGCTCTCGTTGGCGAACGCGCCCAGCAGCGCGCCGTGGAAGTCGTTGGTGCCCGACTTGGTCACGATGTTGACGTTGCCGCCCAGGAACTGGCCATACCGCACGTCGAACGGGGACCGCTCGACGGCGATCTGCTCGATGGCGTTCATGGCGATCGGGCTGCGCGCGGTCGGGTAGCCGCCCTGGTTGATCCCGAAGTCGTCGTCCTGCCGGATGCCGTCGATGGTGATGCTGTTGAAGCGGTTGTTGACGCCGCCGATGCTGAGCCCCCTGAGCTCGCCGATGTAGGCCTCCGGCGTGAGCTGGACGACGTCCTTGGGGTCGCGCGTGATGCCGGGCAGCTCGGCGATGTCCTTGGCGCTGAACTCCACCTTCTGCGACGTCGTCTTGGGCGTGGCGTCAGCGTGGACGACGATGACCTCCTCCTCGGCGACGCGCAGCTGGACCGGGATGCGCTCCACCTTGCCGGCGTCGAGGAAGATGTTGCTGAACCCGGCCGGCCGGAAGCCGGCGAAGGTGACGGTCACCGAGTAGGGCCCGCCGACGCGCAGCCCGGTGAAGGCGAACTCGCCGTCGGCGTTGGTGTAGGCGGTCTTGGTGTTCTTGCTGGGCTCGTGGACGAGCTTGACCTCGGCCAGCTCGAGGGCGGCGCCGTCCTCTCCGGTCACCGCCCCGCGCAGGCCCGCGGTGGTGACCTGAGCGCGGGCTTCGCGAGGACCTCCGCCCGCGAGGAAGAAGGCCACGAGGAAGGCCGCTCCCACGGCGACCGAGAGCGACCGGTTCCATGCACGTCTTGCCACCATTTGTAACGCCTCCACAGCGACTGAACGGGGGGCACTCTAGCTCCGGACGGGGGCCTTCAATCACATCCAGCGCCTTAAATCGAGGGGGGCCGGCCCGTCAGTGCAGGGCCGCGGCCCGGGCTCGCGCACACGAGGTTGCAGCGCCCAACCGCCCGGGTTCGCACGGGCTCGTCGCGGCGCGGCGACGGCCCGGTCGCGCCGCCCGCCGCCGGGGCGCTCGCGCCGCGCTCAGGCGATCGGCGAGAGCTCGCCGGAGCCGCGGCTGATGAGCTCGGTCGGCAGGACCACGGTCCGCGGGTCGCCGTGGTCGCCGTCGATTCTGGCGAGCACGAGGTCGGCCGCGGTGGTGCCCAGCCGCTCGGCGTCCTGCGCCACCACGCTGGTGCCGGGCTCGAAGGCGTCGGCCAGCGTGAAGTCGTCGAATCCGACCAGCGCGACGTCGCGGCGCTGCGCGCGGGTGAGCGCGATGATGACCCCCATGCAGGCGAGGTTGTTGGCGGCGAACATCGCCGTCGGCGGCCGCTCCTGGGCCAGCAGCCTGCGCGTGGCCTCGGCTGCGTCCCCCTCGTGGTGACCGTGGTCGACCAGGCCCTCGTCCAGCTCCACGCCGGCCTGCTCGAGCGCGTGGCAGTAGCCGCGGTAGCGCTCGCGGCGCGTGTAGAGCGCGGCCGGGACGTCGCCCAGGAAGCCGATGCGCCGGTGGCCGTGCCCGACCAGGTGGGCGACCGCGCGGGCCGCGCCGTCGAAGTTGGCGGTCAGCACCACGTCGCAGGGCAGCCCGTCGGGCGGGCGATCGAGGAAGACGATGGGCAGGCCGTGCTTGCGCTCGGCGCGCAGGTACCGGTGATCGCTCCCAGCCGAGGGGACCACCATGAGCGCCATCACCTGCCGCTCGAGCAGCGTGTTGACGACCGACTGCTCGCGCTCGGCGTCCTCGTCGGACGAGGCGATGACCAGGTTGAGCCCGCGGGTGCGGATGACCTTCTCGACGCCGCTGGCCACCGTGCCGAAGAACGGGTTGGCCAGGTCGGGGATGACCAGCCCGACCGCGGCGTCGCGCGCGCCGACCCGCATGTTGCGCGCCATGAGGTTGGGGCGGAAGCCGAGCTCCTCCACCACCTCGAGGACGTGCTTGCGGGTGCGGTCGCTGATGCGCGGCTCGCGGTTGAACACGCGCGACACGGTGCGCGGGCTGACCCCGGCCACCCGCGCCACGTCCTTGAGCGTCGGGCGCGGGCCGCGCGGGCGGGCGCGGCGCTTGACCTCGTGGACCGGATCCTCTTCGCTCAAGAGGGCCCGACCCCGGCAGCGGCCACGGCCGCGGCGTCGACCACCACGGTGCGCCCCGGCTGCGCGTCGTCGACCCGGAGCGCGCCGGTCATGATCGCGACCACCTCGGCCATCCCGTAGTGCGCGGGATCGACCACCGCGACCCGCCGGCCCAGCCGCTGGATGTGGATGCGATCGGCGATCTCGAACACGTGGGGCATGTTGTGGCTGATGAGCACGACCGGCAGGCCGCGCTCGCGCACCCGTCGGATGAGGTCGAGCACCTGGGCCGACTCCTTCACCCCGAGGGCCGCGGTCGGCTCGTCCATGATGATGACCTTGCTGCCCCAGGCCGCGGCGCGCGCGACCGCGACGCCCTGGCGCTGGCCGCCCGACAGCGTCTCGACCGGCTGGGTCATGCTCTGCAGGCCGATCTTGAGCTCGGCCATGTGGCGGGCGGCCTCGGCCCGCATGCGCGGCTTGTCGAGCATGCGCAGGGCCGAGCCCAGGAGGCCGCGACGGCGCAGCTCGCGCCCCAGGAAGAGGTTGCTCGGGATGTCGAGCGCGGGCGCCACCGCAAGGTCCTGGTACACGGTCTCGATGCCCAGCCGCCGGGCGTCGAGCGGGCTCTGCAGCCGGATGGGCGCGCCGTCGAGCTCGATGGCCCCCTCGTCGGGCACCAGCGCGCCGGTCAGCGCCTTGATGAGGGTGGACTTGCCGGCGCCGTTGTCCCCGACCACGGCGAGCACCTCGCCGGCCTGGAGATCGAAGTCGGCGCGGTCGAGCGCGGTGACGTGGCCGTAGCGTTTGACCAGGCCGCGGGCCGACAGGATGGGGGTGGAGGCCGGTTGCGGGGACGGTGACGATGTCGGGGAGGTCGCTGTCATCGCGTTCTGCGCCGCGACATCTGGTCGACCGTGACAGCCAGGATGACCAGGATGCCGGTGATCAGGATCTGATAGATGGACGGTACACCCATCAGCTGCAGCCCGTTGCGGAAGATGCCCACGATGAGCGCGCCGATGAGCGTCCCCAGCACCGCGCCGCGCCCTCCGAACAGGCTGGTGCCGCCGAGCACGACCGCCGTGATGCTGTCGAGGTTGTCGGTCTGGCCCGCCTTCGGATCGCCCACTCCGGTCCTCGCGATCAGGAGCAGCGCGGCCACGCCGTAGACCACGCCGGCGACGGTGTAGACGCCGACCAGGAGGCGGCGGGTCGGGATGCCGGTCAGGCGGGCCGCCTCGGGGTTGTTGCCGGTGGCGTACACGTGCCTGCCCCAGGCGGTGTGGCCGAGCAGGTAGGCGAACAAGAGGAACAGGAGCAGCATCGCGATCGACCCGTAGGTCACGTCGGTGGCGCCGATGCGGAAGGTGTTGCCCAGGCGGGTCAGGGCGGGCGGCAGCCCGGTGATGGTCACCTCGTTCGAGTAGATGTGGGTCAGCGCGAACGCGATGTTCAGCATGCCGAGCGTCACGATGAACGGCGGCAGCGGGATGCTGGTGACCAGGAGGCCGTTGGCCAGGCCGAGCGCCGCGCACACCGCGATGCCGGCCCCGATGGCGGCGATGGGCGGCAGCGCCCCGCTCGCGGCCAGCTTGGTGATGACGATGCTGCCGAGCGCCATGATGGCGCCGTTGGCCAGGTCGATCCCGGCGGTCAGGATGATGAGGGTCTGGCCGATGGCCAGGGTGCCGACCACCATGACCTGCTGGATGACGAGCGAGAAGTTGTCGGGGGCGAGGAAGCGATCCGAGCGCGTGGCGAAGAAGACGCAGGCGATGAGCAGGGCGGCGAGCGGCCCCGCGGTGGAGCCGCTCACCAGCCTCCGCCACGGCGGCGCGCCGGCGAGCCGGTCGGCCGCGGTCACCGGTCAGCCCCAGCAGTTGTCGATGCCGAACGCGGCGTCCTTGGATTCCACGCCCGACTGCGGCTTGTCGCTGATGAGCTCCACGCCGGTGTCGGTGTAGCCGGTCACCTTGGTGCCGTCCTTGGCGTACTTGACCACCGCCTCGACCCCGAGCTCCGCCATCTTGAGCGGGTACTGCTGCGAGGTGGCGGCGATCTGTCCGCCCTGCACCGCCTTGACCCCGGTGCAGCCGCCGTCGACCGAGACGATGAGGACGTCCTTCTCGCGCCCCTTGGCCTTGAGCGCGGTGAAGGCGCCGAGCGCGGCCGGCTCGTTGATGGTGTAGACGAGGTTGATGTCGGGCGACTTCTGCAGGCAGTTCTCCATCGCGGTCTGGCCCTTGGCCTGATCGCCCTGGGTGTCCTGGCTGCACAGGATCGAGGCGTCGCCCTCGCTCACGCCGAAGCCCTTGAGGAAGCCGTCGTGGCGGAGCTTGCCCACCGAGATGCCGGGGGGGCCGTCGAGCGTCGCGATCTTCGGCTCCTTGCCGGCCATCGCCGACTTCGCGTAGGCGCCGATGAGCTGACCGGCCTTGAAGTTGTCGGTGGCGAACAGGCCGTCGGCGGCCGACTCGGGCTCGGTCGGCGTGTCGAGCGAGATGACCAGCACGCCCTTGGCGCGCGCCTTCTCGAGCGCCGGCACGATCGCCTTCGAGTCGTTGGGCGTGATGAGGATGCCCTTGACCCCGGCGGCGACCATGTTCTCGATCGCGGTCACCTGGCTCTCGTTGTCGCCGTCGAACTTGCCCGACGCGGTGAGGAGCGTGGCGCCCTGCTCCTTCGCCGCCTTCTGCGCCCCCTCCTTCATCTTCACGAAGAAGGGATTGGTCTCGGTCTTGGTGATGAGGCCGACCTTGACGGCGCCGCCCGCGGCCTCGCCGCCGGCGGACCCACCGCCCGATCCGCCTGACCCGGCGGGCTCCGACTTCCCGCACGAGGCGAGGGGAAACGCGAACACCAGGACGACGGCCAGGGAGAGGTTCGAGCTGCGCGGCAGTGTCATGAGCCGGCTCCTTTCGGGCCTGTCAACGTTGGCGAACGTCTGTGCCAACGTTGACAGGGAGCGAGGACTTCGTCAAGCGGCGATCGCGTGCGCCGTCGAGGATCGCGCGCGCCGTCGGCGGTCGCGCACGCCGCGGCGATGGCGCACGCCGCGGCGAGAGCGCGCGCCGCGGCGATCAGCCGAGCAGGTCCGCAACCGCCTGGTCGCCACGCGCGGAGAGCGCCTCGATGGCGGTGCGCCCCTCCCGATCGCGGGCCGAGAAGTCGACGCCGTGCGCGCGCAGGACCTCGATCATCTCGGGCAGTCGCTCGATGCCGCGGTGGAGCTGGAAGACCAGACCGCCTCGCTCGCTGGCCGCCCGGGCGAGGTCCGGACGCTCGCCCAGGAGCGCGGCCGCGCGCTCCACGCCCCCGCACCGCACGGCGTCGAAGATGTCCGCGAACTGCATCAGGTACTCGAGCACGCGCTCCTGATGGTTGTAGTGGGCCCAGCCGAGCGGCGTCGAGCGGTAGTCGGGGTCGCGCGCGTCGGTGCTGGCACCCAGCTCGACCAGGAGCCGCACCATCGCCAGATCGCCGGCCCAGGCCGCCTGGTGCATGGGGGTGGTGCCGATGGGGTGGCCGAGCTCGAAGCCGAGCTCCGCCATGAGTCGCACGCCCTCGGCGCGGCCGGTCTCGACCGCGCGCGCCACCAGCTGGATGCGCCCCGCCGGCCCCAGCTGGTCCAGGAGCCCCGGATGGCGGGCCACGATCGCGCGCACCCGGTCGCCGTCGCCGGCCACGCATGCGCTGGCGAGCTCCTGGTCGGGCGGAAGCGCGACCCGGCGGGCGCCGTGCGCGGCCAGGTACTCGGCGATCTCGTGGTTGCCGGACAGGAGCGCCTGCTCGTACGGCGTGCGGCCGTCGCGAAACCCGGGCGTGTTCACGTCCGCGCCGTGCTCGACGAGGAGCCGGGCGCGCGCGGTGAGGTTCTTGCGCGCGGCGAACCACAGCTCCTCGACCAGCATCTTCTCCGGCGTGCCCATGCGATCGGCGAAGCGCGCGACCCACGGACCGCCGCGGTCGCGGCCGAGCCCGAACTCGAAGAGCAGCACCAGGTGGCCGTCGTCGGGCCGGAAGTGGCGGTTGTAGAGCGTCTGGCCGTCGTTCGGATCCGCGCCCGCCTCGAGCAGCAGGCGCGCGAGGGCGTCGCGCTGCGGGTGCGGCGGGCTGTTGTTGCCGTCCTCGCCCTCGCCGAACGCGCCGGTCAGCGCGGTGAAGGGAGGCACGTTGCCGCACCACAGGAAGCCGGCATCCGGGTCGGCGCCGGCATCGAGCAGCGCGCGCGCCGCCTCGAGGGTCGAGCGATCGCCTTCCGGCTCCAGCCGCGAGTAGCAGGCGTAGAGGAGCGGCGGCCACCGGTGCGGGCCGCCCCTCGTGTCGGCCAGCGCCGGGTCGGCGGCCAGGAGCTGGCGCACCGCGGCCGCGTCGCCCGCCGCCGCCGCGGCGTGGATGCTGGCGCGCGCGATCCCCGGCTCGCGCGCGAGCAGCCGCCGGGCCGGGGCGAGGTCGAGCGGGCGCCAGCTGCCGCCGTAGTCGAGGCAGACCAGGCGGATCAGCCGATCGGCGGGCGACTCGTCGACGGCCGGCGCGGCCTGCGGGTCCCACGCGAAGGGCTCGACCTGTTCCAGGTGGTGCTTGAGCCGGGCCCAGCTGGGAAACCCGTACAGGCGCGCGACGACCAGCTGCGCGTCGTGCAGCGCCAGCTGGGCCAGCGGCGGCGGCGCCGGGTGAAACTCGCGGACCTGTTCGGCGGCCTCGCCCTGCCCGGCCCGCGCGCGCTCGAGCAGCTGCTTGGCGCGCTTCCGGAGATTGGACAGCGAAGGGTTGTGGGGTAACGGCTGCGTCGGCATGGCGTCCTCCTCCCCGCGATGCGGGATGTTCGCCTGTGTCCGCTGCAGCAGGCGAGGAGTGCGCTTGCCGGGATGATGTTCGAACGTCGAGTGGGCTTGGCCCTGTCCGCGGACTGGAAGCGCCTCGTGCGCTCCGCGTCAGAGTAGCAGATCCAGCCGGGATCGGGACCGGGCCGGGCCCGGCCGGGACCGAAACCCGGCCGGACCGAGGCCGGGCCGGGACCGAGATCAGAACCAGCCGATCTGGGTCGTGAACGAGGTCGTCACGCC
>DATFRY010000178.1:0-3302 GCA_035262925.1 Kofleriaceae bacterium
CGATCACGGTGCGGACGTCGGCCAGCCACTTTCGGCTGGAGTCAGCGGTCAGAAGGATGAAGAGCGACTCGGGCGTCGTGACGAGGATGTGCGGCGGCCGCTTTCCCGCCTGACGGCGCTCGTGCGCTGGCGTGTCGCCCGTGCGCACCGCGGTGCGAATCGCGGGAGCGGGCAGGCCGGCCGCCACCGCCGCGGCGGCAAGCTGGGTCAGGGGTTCGTCCAGGTTCCTCCGGACATCGTTCGAGAGGGCCTTGAGCGGAGAGACGTAGAGGATCTGGGCGCGATCGTCGAGGACGCCCTCGATAGCCTTCCGGAAAAGCTGGTCGACGCAGGCGAGGAAGGCGGCGAGGGTCTTGCCGGAGCCGGTCGGCGCGGTGAGGAGGACGTCCCGGCTGCCCGCGATCAGGGGCCAGGCTTGAGCCTGGACCGGAGTGGGTTCCGCGAACCGCGCACGGAACCATTGCTCGACGACAGGGTGGAACACCTCTTCAGTATAGGCACCCCGTCGAGGGCCGGGTAGACGCGCCCGGCACGCCGCGATGTCTAGCTACGCAGCCTTCTCGAGCGGAATGGCGGCCGGCCGCTTGGGCTTCAGCTCCGTCACGTCGGCCTTGACCTCGTCCTTCTTCCTCAGCACCAGCCAGCCGGCGACCTGCTCGCCGAGGAGCCAGAGCGGAAGGGCCAGAGCGGCCAGGTAGGTGAGCCCGTGTGTCAGCACCGTGTTGAGTTCCATGGCGTCCCCCTCCTTGCCCGTCTACTGGCACAGGACGTGCCAGCTGGAGAGTGTAGCCAGATCATATACTTAGGCGTCGAGGGGGTGCCGGCCCTTCGGGCTGAGCGCCCGGCGGTGGGCCAGAAGCCCGACCGGGCTCAGTTGACGCCGAGCGACTTGAGGCCGGCGCGCGCCGACTCGACCAGCTCCGGCTCCGCGTCCTTGGCGGCGACGAGCTTCCTGTAGACGATGACGGCGGAGTCCTTCTGGCGGAGGGCGACGAGCGACTGGCCGGCGCCCAGCAAGGCCTTGCGACCCCAGGGGGAGTCGGGCGCCAGATACGCCGCCGTCATGTACGCCTGCACGGCGTCCGCGTGCTGCCCGGCCGCGCGATAGCCTTCGCCCAGGCGATAGGAGGCCTCGGCGGCCGACGCGGGATCCTCGGTGTCCAGGCCCTTCTGGAGCAGCGGGCGGGCCGCGTCCCACTTCCCCTCGCTCTGGAGCAGGCGGGCTTGGCTCACGGCCGCCCGATCCAGACCCTCCGCCGTGGGATAGTCGCGGCGCACGCGCGCGTAGAGCTCGAGCGCCTTGTCCTTCTCCCCCCCGGCCTCGTAGGCCTGTGCGAGCAAGACGAGGGCGCGCGGCACGCGCGCATCGCTCGCATGGCCCTCCACGAACTTCTCGAGGCGCGGCCGCGCCTCGGGCGCGGCGCCGGTGCGCAGCAGCGACTCGGCGAAGTCGAGCGCGCCCACGTCGTTGGCGGGATCGCCCGGATAACGCGCCCCGAGCGTGGTGTACGCGTCGCGGACGATTGCCCACTGGCCGTCGCGCGCGGCGCCCGCGCCCAGGGCGGCGAGCGCCACCGGCGCGGCCGGGCTCTTCGGGTAGTCGCGCGTGACCCGCTGTACGACCTGCTGCGCCTCCGGCCACTTCTTCTCCTCGCCGGCCAGATAGACCATCCCGGCGAGCAGGCCCGGCGCGATGGCGGGATCGGGCGGGCCCTTGAGCAGCGGCTCCGCGAGCTTGCGGAACTCGTCGTTCTTGCCCTGATTGAACGCGATCGCGGCGAGGCCGTACTCGGCGGCGCTGGCGGCGGGGCCAGCCGACGCATCGCGCACGGGGGCGAACTCGCGCGCTGCCTCGTCCCACTGCTTGGCGTCGAAGGCGAGCACGCCGAGGCCGAGCCGCGCCGCATCCTCCCCGTCGAGCAGCGCGCTGCGGAAATCGGTCCGTGCATCGTCCGTGCGGCCCATGCGGAGCAGAGCCACGCCGCGCGCGAACCGCATGCGCGCGTCGAAGGGCGACAGCGATCCGCGCGTAGAGAGATCGTCGAGGTCGCGCAGCGCGGCCGCCGGATCTCCGGCGCGGAGGAGGAGGATCGCGCGGTTGAGGCGCGCGGTGCGCCCGGCCTCCGTCTCGCCGGCGCGGTCGATGACCCGGGTCAGGAGCGCGCGCGCGCCCGCCTCATCCTTGGCACTCGCTGCCTGCTCCGCGGCGAGGAGCAGCACCGCGGGCACCCGCGGATCGTCGCCGACATCGCGCGCGAACCGGTCCCACTGCTCGCGGGCCGCTTCGGGGCGGCCGCGGCGCAGCTCCGCCCAGCCGAGCGCGAGACGGGCGGAGGCGGCCAGGGCCGGGTCGGTCGACTCGGCGACCACGCGGCGATAGAAGTCCGCCGCGCGGTCGTACTGGCGAAGGCCATAGGAGGCCTCGCCGGCGATGATGGCCGCGGTGGCCCGCAGCGGGGGCGTCGGCGAGAGGTCGGCGATGAGCCGCTCGGCGCCGGTGCGCGCCTGCTCGAGCTCGCGCGCCTCGAGATCCATCTGGGCCAGCCGGGCACCCGCGAAGGCGCGCACATCGGCGCTGCCCTGCCCCTGGCTCGCGCCCACGAAACGATCCCGCGCCTCGGCGGTCTGGCCGGCCTGGCGCAGCGATTCCGCGCTCAGCGCCAGCACGTAGGCGCGGACGGGTGGATCGAGGTCGAGACCGAGCAGCTCCGTGAAGATCCCCTCCGCCTCCCCGGTGAGCTTCTTCTCCACGACGTGTCGGGCGAGCAGCAGGCGCACCGGCACCACGAGCGCGCCCTTCTTGTCGAGCGCTTCGAGGTGCTGCGCCTCATCGCGCGCGGCGCTGAAGTCGTCGAGGTCGAGGAGGGCCCGCACCAGGCCGGCCCGCGCCCAGGGCGCCTCGCGTGTGCGCGGATAGGCGACGAGGAGCCCGCGATAGGACTTCACCGCTTCGAGCGGCTGGCCGGCCTCGCGGCGCCACCAGCCCAGGCGCATGAGGCCGGACTCGATCAGGAGCTGCGGACCCGCCGCCGTGAAGACCTGCAGCCGCTGCGCGGCGGCCGACGGATCACCCAGGCGGCCCAGCGTGTCGCCCAGCCAGTACGAGGCCTCGGCGGCGAGCGGGCGTGGCAGGCTTCCGTTGAGCAGAGCCGTCCACTCGTCGCGCGCCTCCGGATACCGCTTGAGCGCGTGGAGGGCGAGGGCTCGACCGTGCCGCGCCGTGGGCACCAGCTCCGGTCTCACGCTGCCGCGGAGAAAGTTCTGGAAGATGTCGAGGGCGCGCTGCGCGTCGCCACGCTCGA
>DATFRY010000179.1:0-8997 GCA_035262925.1 Kofleriaceae bacterium
CGTGGGAGCCCATGGCGCGGAACTTCTGGTAGCGCCGCTCCACCAGATCGTCGGCGCGGAGCTGGAGCAGCTCCTTGAGGCTGCGCTTGAGCGCGGTGCGCACGTGGGACGCCGTCAGCGCCGGATCGCGGTGCGCGCCGCCGTCCGCCTCCGGCACGATCTCGTCGATGACGCCCAGGCGCTTGAGATCCGGCGCGGTGAGCTTGAGCTGCTCGGCGGCGTCGCCGACCTTGCTCGGGTCGCGCCAAAGGATCGACGCGCACCCCTCGGGTGAGATGACCGAGTAGACCGAGTACTCGAGCATGAGCACGCGGTCGGCCACGCCGATGGCGAGCGCGCCGCCGGAGCCGCCCTCGCCGACCACGATCGCCACGATGGGGGTGCGCACGCTGGCCATGACCTGCAGCGACTTGGCGATCGCCTCGGCCTGGCCGCGCTCCTCGGCGCCGATGCCGGGATAGGCGCCCGGCGTGTCGATGAAGCAGATGATCGGCCGGCCGAAGCGAGACGCCAGGCGCATGAGGCGCGTGCACTTGCGGTAGCCCTCGGGCCGGGGCATGCCGAAGTTGCGGTGGAGGTTCTCCTTGGTGTTGCGGCCCTTCTGGTGGCCGAGGATCAGGACCTCCATCTCGTCGAGGCGCGCCATGCCGCCCACGATGGCCGGGTCGTCGCGAAACGAGCGATCGCCGTGGAGCTCGACGAAGTCCTCCATCAGCAGGCGGACGTAGTCGAGGGTGTAGGGGCGAGCCGGGTGGCGCGACAGCTGCACCTTCTGCTGCGGCGTCAGGTCGGCGAAGACCTCGCGCTGCAGCTTGCGCGCCTTCTGCTCCAGCTTGTGAATCTCGGCCGTGAAGTCGATCGTCTCGGTCGACAGGCCGCGGAGCTCGTCGATCTTGCGCTCGAGGTCGATGATCGGGCGCTCGAAGTCGAGAATTTCCCGCTCGCTGAGGGGGTACGTGGCCATCATGTAGTCCTTCAGGTAGACCGGGGGCCCAGTAGGTAGCGCTCCAGGTCGCCGATTGCAACCGCGGAGGGGTCGGGGTGCCACGAGACCTGACCATCCCCGCGATACCAGCTGAGCTGGCGGCGAGCATAACGTCTGGAATTCCGCTTTGCTAGCTCGATCGCGTCCGGAAGCGGCAGAGCGCCGTCCAGGTGGCGGTGAAGCTCGGCGTAGCCGATCGCGGCCTGGGAGCGGAGCGCGGGCCCGTGGCCGGCCGCGCGCAGGGCGCGGACCTCGTCCAGGAGGCCCGCCTCCATCATCCGGTCGACCCGCGCGTCGATGCGCCGGTAGAGCTCGGCGCGGTCTGCGGGACACAGGCCGACGACCAGGGCGGGATAGCGCGGCGCGACCCGGCGGTGGTCGTGGCGGCGCTGGTGCTCGCTCATCGGCGCGCCGGTCAGCTCGAGCACCTCGAGCGCGCGGATGATGCGGCGGAGATCGTTCTCCTCGATGCGCGCCGCGGCGGCGGGGTCGAGGGCGGCGAGGCGCCGCCACAGGGCGGGCACGCCGGCGACCGACGCCTCGTCGGTGAGACGGGCGCGCACCGCCGGGTCGCCGGCCGGCCCGGCGAACAGGCCGAGCAGGAGCGCGCGCACGTAGAGGCCGGTCCCGCCGGCGACCACGACCGGCGCGCCGCGCCCGGCGGCGCCCGCGATGGCCGCGTCGGCCAGCCGGGCGAAGCGCGCCGCGGTCATCTCCTCGTCGGGCTCGATGACGTCGATGAGATGGTGGCGGACGGCCGCGCGCTCCGCCGCGCTCACCTTGCCGGTGCCGATGTCCATGCCGCGGTAGACCTGCTGCGAGTCGGCCGACACCACCTCGCCGCCGGTGGCGGCCGCGACGTCGAGCGCCAGGCGCGACTTGCCCGACGCGGTCGGGCCGACGACGACCACCAGCCGCGGCGGCGCTCCTGTGGACGTCGCGTTCACCGGGGGAGAGAGTACCGGAGCGAGAGGCGCCGATCAGGTCCGGCCGAAGCGGCGGGCGATCTCGTCCACGCGCATGCGCAGGAGCACCGGGCGGCCGTGCGGGCAGTGGCTGCGCGACGGGGTGGCGTCGAGCGCGGCGAGGAGCGCGCCGGCCTCGGCGGCGCCCAGCTCGTCGCCGGCGCGCACGACCGAGTGGCAGGCCACGGTGGCCAGCACCGCGTCCGTGCGCTCCTCGAGCGCGCGCGAGCCGCCCTGCTCGGCCAGCTCGTCGATGAGCTCGACCAGGAGCGCGATCGGGTCCTCGCCCGGGCGCAGCTCGGCCGGCACCGACTTGACGGCGAACGCGCAGCCGCCGCCCGGCGCGTCGCCGAACGGCTCGATCTCGAACCCGACGGAGTCGAGCACCGCCTGGGACTCGCGCGCGAGCGCCGCCTGCTGGCGGTCCAGCCCCACGGTCTGCGGGAACAGGAGCTGCTGGCGGGCGAGCGAGCGACTGCGCTGGCGCTCGCGGAGGCGCTCGAACGCCACGCGCTCGTGCGCGGCGTGCTGATCGACCAGCACCAGCTCGCCCTCGCTCTCGCACACGAGATAGGTGCGATCGAGCTGGCCGAGGAAGCGGAGGGCGGTGAAGAAGCCGGCATCGCCGCCGAGGGCGAGGGCCGGCGCCGGGCTCGCGATCCGGTCCGCGCCGGGGCCGGGCGACGGCGCGCGGCTCGCGATCGCGCCGCCGATCGGGCCGCCGATCGCGCCGGCGACAGCGGTCGCGGTCGGGTCGGGCGACGGCGAGCCAGCGGCCGGCGCGGTCGGGCTCGTCCCGGCGACCGCGCTGCGCGCCGGCCACGCGTCCGGCGCGCCCTCGGGCCGGCGCCACGACAAGAGCGACCGCGAGAGGCTGCTCGCGTACTCCCTGGCCAGCTCCGACGCGCGGCCGCCGCCCGGACCGGCGGTGCCGGGACCGGCGGCGCCGAGCCCCGCGGCTCCGAGCCCCATGCCGCCAGGCCCCGCGGCCCCGAACCCGGCCGCGCCGAGCCCCGCGGGCGCCCCGCCAACCCAGGGCGCGCGCGCCACCGCCTCGCGCACCGCGCGCCGGACCGCGGCGTACACGGCCTGCGCGTCGGCGAAGCGCACCTCCAGCTTCTGCGGATGCACATTGACGTCGACGTCCGGGCCGTCGATGTCGAGGAACACCACCGCCGCGGGATAGCGGCCGCGCGCGAGCAGCTCGCCGTAGCCCTGCAAGACCGCGTGCACCAGCCCGCGGTCGCGCACCCACCGGCGCCCGACATAGAGGTGCATGGCGCGCGCGGTGGTCTGGGCCAGCTCGGGCGCGCCGAGCAGCACCTCGACCGCGATGCGGCCGTCCTGGCGCGCGCTCCGGTGCAGCGCGCCGGCCACCCGCGAGCCCAGCACGGTGGCCACTCGCTGGTGCGCGTCCCCGTGCGGGGGCGCGTCGAGCGCCGTGCGCCCGCGCGAGCTCAGCCGGAAGTGCACGCCCGCGTGCGCCATCGCCAGACGCGCCATCGCCTCGCTCACGTGGGCGGCCTCGGTGGGCTCGCCCTTCATGAACTTGAGCCGCGCCGGCAAATTGAAGAGCAGGTCGCGGACCTCGATCGCCGTGCCCGGCGGGCTGGCCGCGGCCTCCTCGCTGACCAGGCGGCCGGCCTCGAGCACCAGGCGCGTGCCCGGCGCCTCGCGCGCGCCGCGCGGCCGCGTGGTCAGCACCATGCGCGAGACCGCGGCGATGGCCGGCAGCGCCTCGCCGCGAAACCCCATGGTGCCGAGGCTGGCCAGGTCCTCGAGCGAGCGCAGCTTGGAGGTCGCGTGCCGCACCAGGGCCAGGCGCGCCTCGTCGCCGGTCATGCCGGCGCCGTCATCGAGCACGCGGATGAGCTCGCGCCCTCCCCCTTCGATCTCGACCGTCACCTGGCGGGCGCCGGCGTCGAGCGCGTTCTCGACCAGCTCCTTGACCACCGAGGCCGGGCGCTCGACCACCTCGCCGGCGGCGATCTGATCGATCACATGATCCGGCAGGACCTGGATCGCGCGCGCCTCCATGGAACCCGCCATCGGAGCCGCATAGCACCACGCTCTGACACCACCGGTCGCGCCCGAAGATCCTTCATGGGTGCGTACCTGGTTGCGCAGCCATGAGCGGGTCGATAGTCTAGCCGCGTCATGACGCGGGCAGACGGTGACAACGGCGCCCGTGCGCGCGCGCCATCCCTCCAGGCGCGCGATCGCACCATCGCCATCACCGGCGCCTGCACCTACCTCGGCACCGAGCTCATCAAGCTGCTCGAGGCCGACCCGCGCTACTCGCGGGTGCTCGCCCTCGACATCCGGCGGCCCGATCTGCCGCCCGATCTCATCAAGACCGAGCACCACCCGATCGATCTGACGGTGCCGACGGTCGGCAGCCAGCTGGCCAGCCTCCTGCGCGGCGCCCACACCGTCATCCACGGCGCCTTCCTCTCGTTCCCGACCCACGCCGCGTCGTGGGCGCACGAGCTCGAGGACGTGGGGACCATGCACGTGCTCGACGCCTGCGCCCAGGTGGGTCCGTCGCGCCTCATGCTGCTGTCCACCACGCTGGTGTACGGGCCGGCGCGCGGCAACCCCAACTGGCTGGGCGAGAGCGCGCCGCTGCGCGGCCTGCCCGGCTCGCGCTACGTCACCGACAAGGTGCGCGCCGAGATGCAGGTGGCGCGACACGCCGAGGAGCACCCGGAGACCGCGGTGACGGTCCTGCGCTTCGCCCCGCTGCTCGGCCCGACGGTGTCGAACTACGTCACGCGCTTCTTCTCGCGCCCCATCGCCCCGGTGCTCATGGGCCACGACCCGCTGCTCCAGTTCGTGCACGAGAGCGACGCGGTGCAGGCGCTCAAGCGCGCGGTCGACCGCGACGTGGTCGGCCCGTTCAACATCGTCGGCGAGGGCGTGCTTCCCTACTCGACGGTGCTGGCGCTCATGGGCCGGGTGCCGCTGCCGATGCCCCACTTCGTGGCCCGCCGGCTCTACCGCGCGCTGTGGGCCACCCAGATCGCGGCGACCCCGGCCACCTTCCTCGACTTCCTGCGCTACCTGTGCGTCGCCGACGGCTCGCGCGCCGAGCGCGAGCTCGGCTTCCGCGCCCGCTATGATGTCCAGCGCGCCATCCAGGACTTCCTCGGCGTCGCGCCCGAGGACGAGCCCGACATCGCGCGGGCCCAGGGCTGACCAGAGCCGAGACACGTGACCTCCCCCGACGACAAGAAGCCCGACGAAGGCGCCGCGGACGTCCCGGCCGACGCGCCGCCGCCGGCCGACGACGCATCGCCGGCCGACGAGCGCGAGCCGCCGCGTCGCATGCGCACCGCGCCGCCCAGCGCCAGCCCGTACGACGAGCTCGACGCCGTGCCCGACGCGCTCGATCCGCCGCCCGGCTGGGCCGGCGAGAGCCCGCACGACGCCATCTTCACCAGCCCCGAGCTGTGGGGCGGCGAGGCCGAGGTGCGCGACAACGACTACGGGCCGCCCATCCCGACCCGCTTCCCCGACGTCGAGTCGGTGGCCAGCGAGGTGCGCGAGCTCGAGCGCCGCGTGCGCGCCCGGCTGACCCCGGTCTTCCCGCTCGAGGTGCGCCGCAACCCGCCGCTGCGGTCGATCCTGCGCCGCTACAGCCGGTTCGCGATGCGCGATCGCTCGGCGGTGGTGGACGACATGGGACGCGACCCGGTCTACGCCTCGCGCTTCATGCCCGCCCTCGACTTCCTCTACCGGCGCTACTTCCGCACCCGGTGCGAGGGCATCGAGAACGTCCCGGCCAGGGGGCGCGCCATCCTGGTCGCCAACCACTCCGGCGCCCTGCCCTACGACGCGCTCATGCTGATGCGGGCGGTCGAGCGCGAGCACCCGGCGCGCCGCCAGGTGCGGCCGCTGCTCGAGGACGAGGTGTTCCACTTCCCCTACCTGGGGACGTTCCTCAACCGGATGGGCGGGGTCCGGGCCTGCCCGGAGAACGCCGAGCGGCTGCTGGCCGACGAGCAGCTGGTGGCGGTCTTCCCCGAGGGCATCCAGGGGATCGGCAAGCTCTACCGGGACCGCTACCGGCTGCAGCGCTTCGGCCGGGGCGGGTTCGTCAAGCTCGCGCTCAGGACCGGCTCACCCATCATCCCGGTCGCGGTCGTGGGGGCCGAGGAGGCCACCCCGCTGGTGGCCAGGTTCACGTGGCTGGCCCGCGCCCTGGGCATGCCTCACCTGCCCATCACACCCCTGTTTCCGCTGCTCGGACCGGCCGGGCTCCTGCCCCTGCCGAGCAAGTGGCGGGTCCGGTTCGGAGAGCCGGTGAGCCTGTCCAGCGAGGGGGGCACGATGGACGCGGAGGACCGCCTCCTGGTCGCCCGTCTGGCCGAGTCCATCAGGACTCAGGTTCAAGATATGATTGAACATTTACTGGCCGCGCGGGGGGCGTCGGCGTTCGCTTGAACACAGTCCCGCAGGGTGGCAACGGGGTCTCTTTCGGGCTAGCATGAAATGGAACGGCCGCGCCCGCGGACGTTCTCGCGAGCTCGAGGGGCCCTGCGGCGATGGAAACCTACGAGAACGAGTTCGAGGACGTCCTGGAGATGGCCCGCGCTCTCCTGGGGGGCAACGAGGACGCCGCCGACCTGTGGGAGGCCAACGACCTGGTGAACCGGGCCATCCGGCTCCGCCCGTCCGACCCGGAGGCGTGGATCCTCAAGTGCCAGATCCTCTCGGCGCTCGACGATGACACGGCAGCCCTGGCCGCCATCGAGATGGCGGTCCGACGGGCGCCCAAGATGGCCGAGGCCCACTACTGGCGGGCGGCCGTGCTGGCCGATCTCGAGCGCTACAGCGACGGCCTCAAGGCGGTCGAGCGCTCCTTCCGCCACCTCAACCACGAGGACGACTGGCTGCTCGAGGACCTCTACTGCGAGAAGGCGATGATCCTCGACGCCATCGGGCGCCAGGACGAGGCGGTGGCCACCTTCGAGGCCGGCCTCAAGCGCTGCCCCGAGTCGACCATCCTCAAGGCCGGGCTCGAGCCGCTCCGCCGCGAGCGCATCCGCTCCACCTTCAAGGTCATCCCCGGCGGCCTCCGCTGAGGGGCCCGCGCGCGGCCGGCCCGGCGATCGCGCTCAGCCGACGACGCGGTTCTTGCCGGCGCTCTTGGCCGCGTACAGGCGCTCGTCGGCGATGCGGATGAACTCCTGCGGCTCGTGCAGGTCCTGCTGGAGCGACGCGACGCCGATCGAGATGGTGACCGGGATGTCGGCGTCCTCGAAGCGGAAGCTCGCGCTCTCGACCAGGCTGCGGATCTTCTCGGCGAACTGCATCGCGTTGTAGTTGCCGAGCTCGGGCAGGATGATGGCGAACTCCTCGCCGCCGTAGCGCGACAGGATGTCCTCGCGGCGGATGCGTCCGCGGATGGCGCCGGCCAGCTGCTTGAGCACGTGGTCGCCGGCCAGGTGTCCGTGGGTGTCGTTGATGCGCTTGAAGTCGTCGATGTCGAAGATGATGAGCGACAGATCGCGCCGGTAGCGGTGGGCGCGGCCGATCTCGCGCTCGAGGGTCTCGACGAAGTAGCGCTTGTTGTAGATCTGGGTCAGCCCGTCGATGGTGGTGAGCCGGTAGATCTCCTCGTGATACGCGTTCTCGATGTTGTCGCCCGACAGGAACTTGAAGATGCAGCGGCCGATCTTGATGAAGTCGCCGTCGCGCAGCACGTACTCGTCGACCAGCTCGTCGTTGACGTAGGTGCCGTTGGTCGAGCCCAGGTCGCGCAGCATGATGCTCTTGCCCGTGTTGATGAGCTTGCAGTGGTTGCGCGACACCGACTCCTGATCGATCTGGATGTCGGCCTTCGATGAGCGGCCGACGACGATCGACGGGCGATCGACGTTGTACTTGCGACCCAGATCGAGGCCGTAGATCACGACCAGACAGGCCTCCTTGCCTGCCGGACGATCCGAGATACGGCTGATGACCGTTACGACCGTCTTGTTGCGAGCTGTGTCGCTCAATCGGCGCTGTGTCCCAGTGCTTGTGCTCAGCGTACATCAAGTCCGGGCAGCGTTGGAGATCACCTCTCGCTCGCACAAAGCAGGCGGTCGTCGCCCTCCTGACGACATACCATCGCCTCGACCACGCGATAGCCGCCCTGGTGATAGCGATACTCCTGCAGCAGCACGCGCGAGTCGGCTGACAGCTGCCACCAGCCGCGCAGGTCGTGGAAGCCGTCGTCCCCGCGCCGCGTCAGTCGATCGATGACCGACGCGGCGATGGTGCCGAGGTAGCGCTGGCAGCCGGCGCTCCGGTCCTGGCTGTAGAGGTTCCAGTAGCAGTTGCCGTGCGCGGTGCACATGCTCCGGTCGGCCACCACCACCTCGGGGCGATCGTCGCCGTCGAGATCGCGGTCGGCGCGCGCGAGGCGGGGATGGTTGCCCATCACACCCCCCCGCTCCGGGTCGGCGCACTGACCGACGCGCGCGCTCGCCACCGGCTGCGGGTGCACCGCCCGCGTGCGCGCGCAGGAGGCGGCCGCGACGAGGACGGCGAGCCCGAGCGCGGCGGACGAGATCGAGTGGGCGCGTGTCATGCGCTAGAAGCGATAGCGCGGATCAGGGTCGCGCGCCGACGCCAGGGTGGTGGTGAGGTGCGAGAAGTCCCTCCGCCCGAGCGCGGCGTAGGTGAGCTGCTTGGCCTCCTCGACGCCCGGCTGGTCGAACGGGTTGACCCGGTACAGCGGACCGGCGAACGCGGTCGCGGCCATGAGCAGCATGAGCAGCTCGCCGAGCGCGGGAGCGGCCATGCGATCGAGGGTGATGGTCGCGTTGGGCCGTCCGCGCCGCGTGAGCGACGCCACGGTGCCGCGCAGCTCGGCGTCGAGCAGCTCGCCCAGGTCGCGCCCGGCCAGGTAGCCGTAGTCCTCCGGCTCGGCCAGCGCCGGCTCGCTGCGCGGAATGGGCAGCCGGGTCGGGCGCTGCGCCGGGCTCACGAACAGGAACACCTTGTCGTCCGGCCCCTCGGCGTAGAGCTGCAGCTGCGAGTGCTGATCGGTGGCGC
>DATFRY010000180.1:0-2349 GCA_035262925.1 Kofleriaceae bacterium
CGATCCGCCCGCGCAGCTCGGCGTCGCCGAGCAGGCGCATGATCTTCTGGGCCAGGTCGAGCGGCTGCCCCGGCTCGAACAGGAGCCCGTGCTGCTCGTCGCGCAGGAGCATCGTGACGGTGTCGCGGCGCGGCGCGACCACCGGCCGCTGGCACGCCATGTACTCGAGCAGCTTGGTCGGGTAGAGCGCGAACGGCCTGGGGCCCAGGTCAACCGCGCCGGGCGCGACGCACACCGAGGCGGAGCCGATCAGCGCCGGCACGTCCTCGTGCGGCACTTCGCCCAGGAGCTCCACGCGGTCGGTCAGCCCGAGGTCGCGCACCGCGCTCTCCAGCGAGGCGAAGAACTCGGGCGTCGAGCGGCCGGCCAGGGCCAGGCGCGCGCCGGAGTGGGCGGCGACGTCGAGCATGGCGCGCAGGAGCACGCGCACGCCGCGGCCCGGGGTCAGCGCGCCGGCATAGAGGATGCGCGGCGCGCCGGTCGGGGCCGCCTCCCAGTCGTAGAGATCCACGTCGACGCCGGGCGGCACCAGGCGCACGCGGTCCTCGGGGACCAGCGTGGCGAAGTAGCGCCGGGCCGGCTCGGTCGCGGCCAGGATCAGATCGGCCCGCGTGGCGCACTCGAGCTCGTCGCGCTCGAGCGCGCTCGCGGTCTCCGCGTCGTGGACGGCCGGCTCGCCCTGCGGCGATCGGCCGGCGTCGAACACCGCCGCGTACTTGAGGCGCTCGCGCATCTCGAGCACCGGGATGCCGCTCCAGCCGTCGCGGAAGTGGACGATGTCGTAGTCGGCGCCTTCGAGCTGGCGGCCGAGCGCGCGGCGGAAGGCGTCGATGCGCGAGCGGATCGGCCCGTCGGGCACCGGGACGCGCAGGAGGCGCGCGCTGGCGAAGCGCTCGACGTACGCCTGATCGCCGCGCCGGACGACCAGAACGTCGACCGCGTGATGGCGCGCGAGGGCGCGAATGATGTGGCTGAGCTGGACGCCGATCCGGTCGGGGCCGGGGGCTGTGCAGAAGCCGGCAATCAGGACGCGCGGCATCGCCTCGACTCGCTGGTGCCCGAAAGTGGCATTACGGCTTGAATTGACTGTAGTCTTGAGATACTAACCCGCCACCAGAACGGCTCCAAGCCCATCGACGAGAAGCGCGCAAGTCCTGCCCTACCCGGACTGGACTGCCGGAGGCCCATGTGAAAGCGCTGATAGCATACCTACGCGAGAACATGATTCTCGATTTTCAGGGTGACCTGACACTGGAGATGCTGCGCGACTTCCTGCGCGACGACGACAGCCGCGAAGCCCGCGCCCTGCTCTCCAAGATCGTGGAGGACCGGGGGGTCAACGACATGATGATCGTCCTGGCGGACTGCCTGCTCGAGGTGGTGCAGAAGGCGATCAGCGACGAGGGGATTCGCGAGCAGCTGCAGACGTACGCAGAGTCCTAGTCGGAACACTCGAGTCGAAGCGTCAGTCAATCGGCTCCACCCGGCGCGCTCGTGGTCGCCAGGTGTTCGAGCAAGCCAGCCGCGGTGCGCGCGACCCCTTCGAGCTGCGCGGGCGACAGCCGGTCGGCGGTGTCGGTCGGCCTGTGATAGTCCTCGTGCAGGCTGGTCGACATGTGAAGCGCGAGGATGCCGCGCCGCCGGAACCACCACTCGTCGGTGCGGTCCTCGAAGCCGAACAGCTCGACCAGACGCGCCGGCACCGGCACCAGGTCCATGCCGGCGGCGCGCGCGGCCCGGCGCGCCACGGCCGCCAGATCGGGCCGATCCTCGAGGCCCACGATGGCGGCCGCGCCGCGGCGTCCCGAGCCCCACTCGAAGAAGTTGCGGCCGACCATGTCGAAGTTGATGACCGCGAGCGTGCGGTCGAGCGGCCAGACCGGGTTGGCCACGTACACGCCGGAGCCGACCAGGCCGGCCTCCTCGGCGCCGAAGGCGATGAAGAGGACCGTGTGGCGGTAGTGGCGGCGCGCGGCGGCGCGGGCCATGCCGAGCAGCACGGCGGCGCCCGACGCGTTGTCGTCCGCGCCCGGGTAGACGCGTCCGGCGGAGTCGACGCCGAGGTGATCGTAGTGGGCCGAGACCAGGACCGCGTCGGGCCCCGCGCGCTTGATGCCGATCACGTTGTCGATGCGCCCGACGATGGGCTGGCGCACGACCTCGAGCCCGGCGCGGGTCATGGCCGCGGCCATGAAGTCGGCAGCGCGCTCGCCACCCGGCTGATAGGACCCGCGGCCGGCCATGTCGGGCGCGCTCAGGCGTCGCGCGTCGGCCATGAGCGAGTCGGCGCCGAGCGGATCGCCGGCCATGGCGCGCGGCGGCGGGCGCGCGGGCGAGACCGGTTTGGGC
>DATFRY010000181.1:0-14538 GCA_035262925.1 Kofleriaceae bacterium
CGAATCCGGTGAAGGACTGGCTGGCGGCGGTCCCGTCGATCGGCGAGCTCCGGGTGTCGGTCACGCCGGAGACCGTCACGGTGTACGGCGTCTGCGGCGACTGGACCTCGGTGGTCACGGTGATCTCCCGGCCATCGACCGCGACGTCGGTCACGGTCAGGTCGGGATCGAAGTCGAAGCTGCCCACATCGACCGTGAGCGGATCGATGAAGCGATCGAAGGTCACCACGACGGTCGTGGCGTCGGGGGCCGTCGCAGACACGACGCGCGGCGCGTTGCAGCTGGTGATGGCCACCTCGCCGGCGGCCCAGATGGACGGCTGCGCGGTGTCCTGGAAGCGCCAGAGCGGGGTGGGTCCGATGCGGACCGCGCAGCCGCTGGCCAGGTCGAGCGAGTCGCGCAGGGCAGGGTCGAGGCGGAAACGCGGATGGATCTCGCCGGCCGCGGGCAGGCCCTCGGTGGCGATGTCGGCCGCCTCGGCGCCGGTGCCGGCGAAGCCGAAGTCGGCGATGATCGTCGCGTCCATCGCGACCAGCTCCGAGTCGTAGCCGCCCACCGGCGCCAGGAGGTCGCTCGCGGCGCCGATGTCCTGGACCAGCGCGGCCACGTCTGCGCCGCTCGCGCCGACGGCGAGGTCGGCGATCGCGGTGGCGCGCGGCTGGCCGTCCTGCGTCGTCTTGCCGGTGATCGTGAAGCTCACCGTGTCGCCGACCGCGGGCACCGGGTCCAGGGTCGTCGCGTCGATCGCCACGAACAGGGCGGGCCCGGCCTGCTCGGCCTGGATGAAGAAGCCGGCCACGTCGTTGCCCAGCACCGGCTTGACGTAGGTGACCAGCGCGCCCGCGATCGGAAGCGACAGCCCGTCGCCGTCTGCGGCGTCGCGCGCGTCCTGGATGAGCTGCGAGGGCGTCTTGTCGCCCTGGCATCCGCTGGTGTCGAACGTGCAGTCGTCCGCGCACGCGAGCGCGCCGCCGCCGCTGTCGACGTCGGAGCAGGTCATGCCGCCCAGCTCGGTGCCGTCGCAGTCCTCGTTCGCGTCGATGACGCCGTTGCCGCAGTCGTCCGCCGCGATGCAGGCGCTGGTGTCGAACGTGCAGTCCTCGGCGCAGGCCAGCTCGCCGCCGGTGAAGTCGCCGGCGCTGGTGCAGTCACCGTCGCCGAGCGCGGTGCCGTCGCACTCCTCGTCTCCGTTCACGCGGTTGTCGCCGCACCTCGCGGCGCTGCCGCCTCCATCATCATTGCCACCTCCATCGTCACCTCCACAGGCGCCGGCGGCGGCGCCGGCACAGACGAGAACAAGCAACCACACTCGAATGTGTTTCGGGTTCATGCGGGGCGCGACTATTACACTGGCGAGTGGCGCGCTGTCCACTGCTTCGAAACAGGCGCGCGTCGACGAGTCGACCGACCGCGCGGCGCCCGGGACGGACAAGGTAAATGGGGACGCACAGGACTCGCTCCGACGGAGACGTGCGCCGCGAGCGGAAGCGTATGCTGCGCCAATGCGCGTCCCGCTGGCGGCCCTCTTCCTCGTCTCCTGCACCACCGCGCCGGTCGCGACCGGCGATCGCGATCCGGCCGCGCCGTCCGCCGCGCCGTCGGGATCGCTGCGCTTCGCCATCCGCATGGGGCCCGGCGTCGTCGACCGGCCACAGGCCGGGCGGCTGCTCCTCCTCATCGCGACCGGCGACAAGCCGGAGCCGCGCAACCAGGTGACGGACAAGGACGACAGCGCGCAGGTGTTCGGCGTCGACGTCGACGGCTGGTCGCCGGGCCAGACCCGCACCGTCGGTGGCGGCGACGAGGTCGCCGGCTATCCGGTCCGCCGCGTCGCCGACCTGCCGCCCGGCGAGTACGTGGTGCAGGCGGTCCTCCACCGCTACGAGACCTTCCGCCGCGCCGACGGCCACGTGGTGAGCCTCCCGCCCGACCGCGGCGAGGGACAGCAGTGGAACGAGGCACCCGGCAACCTCATGTCGGCGCCGCGCCGCGTGCGCGTCGACCCCGCGGCCGGCGGGACGATCGATGTGGCGCTCGACCGCGCGATACCGCCGCTCTCGGCCGAGCCGGAGCTGCGCCGCGTGCGCCACGTGCAGATGAGGAGCGAGCGCCTGTCGAAGTTCTGGGGCCGCGACATGTTCCTCGGCGCGACCGTGCTCCTGCCCGAGGGCTGGGACGCCCATCCGCGCGCCCATTACCCGCTCGTCATCGCGCACGGCCACTTCAGCCGCTCGCTGTCCGGCTATCGCGAGGCGCCGGTCGATCCTCACTTGCCGGCGGTCGACATGGAGGGCCTGCGCCGCCACTGCCCCAACGGACACGGCGACGAGTGCGCCAGGTACGGCTACGACCGGGTGGTGCAGGAGGCCGGCCATCGCTTCGCCGAGCGCTGGGCGAGCAAGGACTTTCCGCGCGTCATCCTGGTCGACATCCAGCACGCCAACCCCTACTACGACGACTCCTACGCGGTGAACTCGGCCAACCTGGGCCCCTACGGCGACGCCATCACCTACGAGCTGGTCCCCTATCTGGAGAAGGAGTTCCGCGGGCTCGGCGCGTGGGCGCGCGGCATGTACGGCGGCTCGACGGGCGGCTGGGAGGTGCTCGCCGCGCAGATCTTCTATCCCGACGAGTACAACGGCGTGATCGCCAGCTGCCCCGACCCGATCGACTTCCGCGCCTACACGACGATCGACATCTACGGCGACGAGAACGCCTACTACTCGAGCGGGCGCTTCCGGCGCACGCCGCGCTCCAGCCAGCGCAGCGACGACGGCATCGTGCTCACCACCACCGAGCAGGACAACCTCAGGGAGCTGGCGCTCGGCACCCGCTCGCGCTCGGGCCAGCAGTGGGACATCTGGGAGGCGGTCTACTCGCCGGTGGGGGCGGACGGCTACCCGCGCCGCATCTACGACAAGACGACGGGCGCCATCGATCGGGACGTGGCCGCCTACTGGCGCGACCACTACGACCTCGGCAACATCCTGACGCGCGACTGGGCGCGGCTGGGGCCCAAGCTGCGCGGCAAGCTGCGCATCAACGTCGGCAACGACGATACGTATTACCTCGACCGCGCGGTGCGCCTGGTCGAGGATCGGCTGCGCCAGGTCGACAGGCCGCGCTCCGACGCCGTGTTCGAGTACGGCGCGCGCGACGGCCACTGCTGGAGCGGCGACCACGAGCACATGAACTTCGAGTCGCGCCTCACCTACCACGAGCGCTTCATCCCGGTCCTGGTGAAGCACTTCCTGCGCACGGCGCCGAAGGGGGCGGACACGCGCAGCTGGAGGTACTGACCGTCCATGGAGCTCCCGTTCCTCGCCACGTTCACGGCGGTCTACGAGACCGGCAGCGTGACCCGCGCCGCCGGCGTCCTCCACCGCACCCAGCCGACCGTCAGCTATCAGCTGCGGCGGCTCGAGGAGGCGATGGGGCAGCCCTTGTTCCAGCGGCGGGCCTCGCGGGTGGTGGCGACGCCGCTGGCCGATCAGCTCTACCGGCTGGCCCGCGGCTTCGCCCGCGACGTGGAGGTGCTGCGCGAGGGCGGCGCGCCCGCGTCGCAGACCTCGCTCGAGCTGTCGGCGGTGTCCGCGTTCGGGCGCTACATCCTGTTCCCCATCCTGCTTCGCCCGCCGTTCGCCGGGCGGCGCATCGCGCTCCGCTTCCCCGCCATCGAGGAGGTCCTGCGCCGCGTGCTGGACGGGCAGGTCGACGCCGGCTTCGTCTACCGCGCTCCGGTCGACGCGCGCCTCACCACCGAGCCGGTCTACGACGAGACGCTCGACCTGGTCGCCGGGGCAGCCTGGGCGCGCCGCCTGCCCACGCGCGAGGCGTTCGAGGACGTCCCGCTCATCACCTACGACGACGGCGACTACGTGGTCGGGCGCTGGTTCGGCCACCACTTCGGCCGCCGCGTGCCGCGCTGGTCGAGCGTGAGCCACTTCGAGGAGGTCGAGGAGGTGGTGGGCGCGGTCGCGGCCGGTCGCGGCGTCGCCATCCTGCCCGGCTTCTGCGTCCGCGCCGCTCGCGGCCGTGTCCAGCTCGTGCGCTGGGGCCGGCCGCCGCTGGTCAACACCGTGTTCGCCATCCGCCGGGCCGCGGTTCCCGAGCACCCGGGGGTGGCGGAGATCCTGGCCGCGCTGCGCGGGCTCGAGCCGCCGCCGGAGCGCGCCGCGGCCCCGCGGATCAGGCCGCCGGCTCGCGCTCGCGACCGGCGGCCCGGGCGCGGCCAGGGGCGCGGGCCCGGGCGCCGGTCCGGGCGCGGAGCAGCACGTTGAACCAGGTGCGGTAGAGCGCCCGGGAGGAGCGCCCATCGGATCGATGGCGCGATCGAATGTGTGCTGGCTCGTCATGTTTGCAGGCCACACGGCCCTCCGGCCGGCGTGCTGTCAGCAGTTGACGGGGCCACCGGCGGGGCGGAGGCTCACAGCCAGGGTCCCGGACGGCGGAGGACAGACATGGCGCTCACACGCGAGACAATGACCGACGAGCAGCGCAAGTCGGTGGCGCTCGAGTACCTCAAGGCGTTCGACAACGGCGGGGTGACGTCGACCGGCGGGAGCATCCTCGAGCTCTTCGCCGACGACGCGCAGGTGTACTTCCCCAAGTGGGGGCTGGCGACCGGCAAGGAGATGATCGGCAGGCTGTTCGGCGACGTCGGCGGCACCCTCAAGTCGATCGTCCACCACTATTCTCACTTCAACTGGATCTTCTCGGGCGCCGACCTGGTCGTGTGCGAGGGGGCCAGCCACGGCGAGCACCGCGACGGGCCGTGGCGGGCCGGCGTGCCGGAGTGGGGCGCGGGACGGTGGTGTGACGTGTTCGAGATCCGCGACTGGAAGATCCAGCGCTGCTTCATCTACCTCGACCCGGACTACGCTGGGCGCGACATCGTGCGCTATCCGTGGCTCGACCAGAAGGCGAGATAGAGCTCGCCGGCTACACTGGCCCGCATGTTCGAAGCTGCTGTCGAAGTCGGGATCGCCGCTTTTCTGGCCCAGCGCGAGGCGCCGGATGAAGACGTCCAGGCGGCCCTCGAGAAGACCGGCGTGGAGCCGTGGCTGGCGCAGCGCCTGGTCGCCTACCTGCCGATCGCCTTCGGGCGCCGGCTCCTGCCGGGCGCCACGCTGAGCGAGCTCATCGACGACGGCGGCACCACGCGCCGCCTCGACCAGGACCCGGTGTACGTGGCCGCCCAGGAGCGCGTCGAGCGCGCCGTCCGCGACGAGGTCAGCGCGATCTCCGTGCGCAGCTCGGAGGTCGCCGCCGCGAACTCGGCGCTGCGCGCCGGATCGAAGATCGAGGATCTGGCGTTCTCGCCGGTCACGCTGGTCCGGCCGCTGGCGCCGGCGGGAGATGGGCACGGCGGGGTTCCCTCGCCGCGCGACGCGTTCGTCGAGCTGCTTGCCGGCCACGGCTATCCGGTCGAGGCGCCTCTCTCGGTCGACGCCCGCGTGTTCCCGCGCTTCCAGGAGCGCTCGGTCGGCGTGCAGGTCGACTTCGCGATCGCCCACCCCTCTCTGGCGGTGCCGATCCTGCTCGAGAGCTTCGCCGGCTGGGGCGACACCTGGCGGGGCGCGATCGGACAGTCGGTCGAGAAGTTCGAGTACTCCAGCCTCCATCCGCTCATCGCCGGCCTGCTCGACCGCGCCGCCTGCGCCGACCAGGTGGAGTGGGAGCGGCTCGAGCACCCCGGCGGCCCGTTCGGCGTGGTCTTCAGCGGGCAGCTGGTGCTCTACGCGCGCGAGCCGGTGCCCAACCTCGGCCCGCTGGTCGACTCGATCAAGAAGGCGCTCCGCGAGGTGCGGCTCTCGCGCGCGGTCCACGCGCTGCGCGTCTACGTGTGCTGGAAGAAGGGCGAGATGGTCGCCTGCGAGGTCCTGCTCGACAACGAGGAGTGGCAGGAGGGCGAGGAGCTGGCGGCGGCCTACGCCTGGCCGCGCACCGACGGGGTGTGGGGCTCGCGACTGTTCCTGGTCCTGGTCCCGGCCGAGTGAGGCCGCGGCCGCGCGCGTGACCGCGTCCGGGCGCCTCGTCAGCCGGCGTCGGCGCTGGAGATGGCGCGCAGGGTCGCGCGCGAGCCGCGCCGGATCTGCTCGGCGCGCGCCCGCACGCGGGCCTCGAGCTCGCCGGGCGCGGCCCGCTCGCTGCGCGCCGGCTGCGCCCCGGCGGGCGCGATGCCGAGCTCTCCGAGGCGCGCGACCACCCGCTCGATCGACTCCTCGGGGGCCAGCGAGAACCCGCTCGCGCGCACCCGGATGAAGCGCCAGCCCAGCCGCTCGAGGGTGAGCTGGCGCTCGACCGCGGCGGCCAGCTGCTCGTCGGTCTGGTGCCGGCCGCCGTCGCACTGGATGGCGACCCGGACGCCGTCGCGCCCCTCGGCCACGACGTCGATGAGGTGGTCGCCGATCGGGACGTGGACGCTGGCCCGGAAGTCGCGCGCGCGCAGCGCCTCGGCCAGGGCTCGCTCGACGGCCGACGGCGCGCGCGAGCCGGCCCGGAACTGCTGCTCGGTCGTCTTCCACGCCGGCGTCATGGCGTGGGCGATGAGCTTGAGGCGCAGGTCGTCCGGCTTGAGGTCGCGCGCCGGATCGAGCGAGTGCACGACCCAGAGCTGGTCGCGCGCGCGCGAGGCCGCCACGTTGAACACCTTCTTGGCGTCGTCGCGCCGCAGGATGGGCAGCCGCTTGTCGACCAGCGGCGAGTCGACCATCGACAGGAAGATGATGTCGCGCTCGTCGCCCTGGAACTGGGACGCGTTGCCGCACAGGAGCCGGCGGCGCCGGTACTCGGCGGCCGGCAGGTGCTGGCGGAGGAGCGCGTCGATGAAGACGGCCTGGTCGGTGCCGACCATCGAGATGACGCCGACCGTGCAGTCGTCGTACTCGGGCATCTCGCAGGTCGCGGCCACCAGGGCGGCGATCTCGCGCGCCTCCTCCTCGTTGACCCGGTCGGCCTTCTCGCCGCCGGTGATGGCGTGGACCAGGAGCGGCGGCCTGACCCGCGCCGACGACGCCTCGCGCAGCGGGCGGATCTCGCCCGCGTAGGCCAGGAGGTTGCTGAACTGGATGATCTCCGGCACGCAGCGGAAGTGCTCGAGCAGCCTGATCGCGCCGCCGAACGACTGCCGGGCCAGGTCGTAGACCGACGTGCGGCCGTCGTAGAGCTGCTTGTTGGGGATGTCGTCGAGCAGCTCGTCGATGAGCCCCTGGATCTTGTCGATGCGGTGGCCGACGCCGTACGGGCTCACCTGCTCGTGGTCGCCCACCACCGCCACCTCGCGCGCCATGGCGAAGCAGGCCAGCCCGGTCACGTCGCACTGGCTGGCCTCGTCGAGGATGACCACGTCGAACCTGGTGGTCGCGATGTCGAAGCTGTCGACCACGCGCGAGAGCGGCATGATCCAGACCGGCACCGCCTCCCGGCACTTGACCAGCGTGCGCCTGGCCTCCTCCTTGAGGCGCGCGGCGTTCTTGCCGCTGCCCTTGCCGATCTTCTTGTGCAGCGCCAGCCAGCCGGCCAGCGCCTGCTGCTCCTCCAGCCCGGTGCGCTCGAACTGGGCCTTCCACGCCAGCTTCTCGACGTAGGCCGCCGTGACGTCCTGAAGCTCGCCGCTGACCTGGTTGACCAGCCGCTGCAGCTCGTCGACGTCGGTGGCGGTCGCCGCGGCCAGCTCGTGCGCCCAGCGCCGGTAGGTCCACGCCGCCTGCGCGTCGCCTGCGCCCGGGACCGTGCCGGCGTGGGGCGGCCGGCGCTCGCGCAGCGCGCGGGCCCACTCCGGGGCCAGGGGCTCGATGCGCGCGAGCAGCTCGTCGCGCCGCGCGATGGCGGGCACCACGTCGGTCAGGCGCCGCGCCCTCTGCCACGCCGTGGCGTAGCTGGCCCGCGCGCGGTGGAGGATGGCGTCGCTGAGCCCGCGCACCAGCTCGGTGTCGCCCTCGCCCTCGGCGTCGGCGGCCAGGAGGGTGAGATAGGTGTCGCGGCTGGCCGACAGGCGCTCGGCGGTGACGAAGTGGCGGCGCGCGGCCAGGAGGCGCGGCAGCCGGTCGACCAGGAGCGCGCGGAGCTGCAGCATCGGGCCCTGCGGGGTGGCCGGCACCGGCGTCTGCCGCACGACCGCGAACCAGTCGAGCCCGGCGGCGGCCAGCCGGCGCTCGCACGGGCGCAGCCGGTCGTTGGCCCAGCCGAGCGCGCGCTGGATCGCCTCGCCGTAGGGGCGGACCGCGCGCTCCAGCTCGCTGCCCAGCGCCTGCGCGGTCGGCGCGCCGAGCTGCGGCATCTGCCGGTCCCACCGGCGGGCGAGGGCGGCGCGCATGGACGAGACCTCGAGCAGCGCGCGGATGGCCTGGAAGTGCTCGGTCCGCTCGGGCGCGCCGCCGTCGACCCGGCAGCCGCGCACGAAGGCCTGCCACTCGCGCTTGAACATCGAGGTCAGCGGGCCGAGCTTCTTGCCGGCGCCCAGGTGGGCGATGATCTGCGAGCAGATCTCGATGCCCTCGGCGACCGGCAGATCGGTCGTGACCTGGGGCCCGTGCTGCAGGACCGACGCAAGGCGCAGCGGGATGCGCGCGTTCGACTCCTCGACGAGCTCGGCCAGCTCGCGCCACGGCTCGGCGGCGTCGGATCCGCGCTGGCTGTCGATCAGGCACTCCAGCAGCCAGCCGGGCGCGTCGGCGAAGATGGCGGCCGCGTCGGCCACGAGGGCGGTGAGCTCGTCGATCTGCTGCGGCCGCTGGTCGGCGTGCTTCCAGAACGCGCTGGTCGCGAGCGCCTCGGGGGTGGCCGCGCGCGTGCGCGCGTTGCAGAGCTCGGCGAATGCGTCGGGATCGGGCAGGCGCGACAGGTCGGGCACGATGAGGTGGCGGCCGCGCTCGTCGTCGGGCGTGACCTCGGCGACCAGGCGGTAGAGCTCGGCCACCTCCTCGTCCTCGAGCGGCAGCGCCGCGCCCGGCGCGATCGGCCCGGGCAGCCAGTCGTGCTGGCCGCGGGCGCCGACCAGCTCGGCCACCACCTCGCCGGTGGCGACGCGCTCGCCGTCGACCTCGAGCTCGCCGTACTCGCCGGCCACCGCCGCGCGCAGCTGCGCGGTCAGCGCGTCGCAGCGGCCGGCCAGCTCGGCGCGGGCCGCCCCGAGCGCCGCGATCTCGGCCTCGAGGTCCTGCCGGGTGGTGAGCGAGAAGTAGTTGAGGATGCCGGTGATCGACTCCTCGAGCTGCTTGGCGCTCTCCTCGTCGCTGTCGAGCACGCTCACGCACAGGGACTGGAGCGGCCCGGCGACCTGCTCGCGCACGACCCGCAGCGCCTTGGAGGCGTGGCTGGTGACCAGGATCGACTTGTTCTGCGCCAGGAGGTGGCCGATCAGGTTGGCGATGGTGTGGCTCTTGCCGGTCCCGGGCGGGCCCTGGACGATGACCGCGCCGGTCTCCTCGAGGCGCCGGATGACGCGGCGCTGCTCGGGGTTGGCCGGCCGGGTCAGCAGGAGATCGACCTCGCGCACCGGCGCCTCCACCTCTTCCTCGTCGGTGTCGATGCCGACCACGCGCAGGAGCGCGCGCGGCAGCTCCTTGTCCTGCGGGATGCCCTCGAGGTAGCGGTCGATCGCGCCGGCGAAGTCCTGGCTGCGGCGGCCGAGGTAGAGGATCGGGTCGCGGTAGATGCGCGGGCCGGTGGCGGCCGCGGCGGCGTCGCGATCGGGGTAGAGCGCGCCGCCCGGCCACAGCTTGTGCACCAGGGTGCGCAGGAACTGATCGACGCCCTCGCCGGCGAGCGGATCGCACCCCTCGCGGCTGAACTCCTGCTGGAGCGCGAGCAGGGTGCGCCCATCGACCATGAGGTGGCGCAGCATCGGCGCGTACAGGACCGGCGCGTCGGCCGACTCGGTGACGGTGAAGGCGGGGATGCTGGGGTCGAAGCGCAGCTCGAGGCGCTGGAGCAGGAGCGGGTGCTCGATCTCGCCGGCGTCGCAGTCGTCGGCGTCGCACAGGAGGATGCCGTCGCCGAAGAAGAGCTGGTACTTCTCCGACTCGCGCTCGAACTGGGCCCACAGGTCGTAGAGGCGGAGGAACAGCGCCTGCGGCTCCTGCTGGCGCACCCACTCGTCGCGCTCGGAGGCCCAGCGCTCGAACGCCTCCTGGCGGGCGGTGGCCGCCCGGAACGGCTCCGACCCGTCGTCGACCACGGTGGGCGGCGACGTGCGCATGCGCGCGTCCCCCGACGGCATCTCCCAGCCGGTGGCCAGCCGCTCGCGGATCATGTCGGGCGGCTCGGGGCAGGGCACGTCCTCGGGCCGGCCGACCCGCAGGAGGAACTCGTCGCTGGCGCCCCATCCGGCTCGCGCACCGTCGGGCGGGGCGAGCCGCGCGCCCCAGTCGATCGTCTCCGCGGCCGGGATGTCGGCCAGCCGCAGCCGCCACGGGTATCGATCGAGGTGGACGATCGGCGGGGTGCGGACCCGGTGGAGCTCTTGAAGATAGGTGAAGACGCTCGCGATGCGCTTGCGAGCCTTGGCGATGGCGATACGGCTGGACATGGCGGTGAAACGACGATGCGCGGGGGCCGGCGAGCCCCGACGATACCGGACTCCGCGCGGGAGGGGTGCCGCCAAACGTGGTTCGGAGGCTCTTGACTCCTCGTCGATGCCGTGCGTGGCGCGGCGGTCACGGCAGGGGCGCTGAACTGACCTGCACCTTCACCTGCGCCTGCACCTGTTCCGCACGGCGGTCATGGCCGCGAGGCGGCCCTCCCGCTCAGGCGAGCGGCAGGTTGGCGACCGAGTCGACGATGTGGCTGGGCTGGTAGGCGTAGCGGGCGACGGTGGCGCGGGAGGTCACGCCGGACAGGACCAGGATGGTCTCCATGCCGGCCTGCACGCCGCCGATGATGTCGGTGGCCATGTTGTCGCCCACCATGACCGTGTTCTCGGAGTGGACGTCGAGGTGGTTGAGCGCGGTGCGCATCATGAGCGGGTTGGGCTTGCCGATGAAGAAGGCGGGCACGCCGCTGGCCTTCTCCATGAGCGCGGCCATCGCGCCGCACGCCGGCGTCATGCCGGCGTCGCGCGGGAACGCGGCGTCCGGGTTGGTGGCGATGAAGTGGGCGCCGTCGGCGATGAGCTGGATCCCGCGCGTGATGATGTCGAGGTTGTAGCTGTGCGTCTCGCCCAGGACCACGTACTCGACGCCGGTGTCGCTGATGACGAAGCCGGCGTCGTGCATCGCCTCGGTCAGGCCGCTCTCGCCGATCACGAAGGCGGCGCCGCCCGAGGGGCACTGCGAGCGCAGGAACGCGGCCGTGGCCATGGCGGAGGTGAAGATGTGGTCGGGCGAGGTCTCGATCCCGGCGCGGCGCAGCCGGTGGGCCAGGTCGCCCGGCGTGTACATCGAGTTGTTGGTCAGGACCAGGTACTTCGATCCGGCGTCGCGCAGGTGGGCGAGGAACTCCGCCGCGCCGGCGATCGGCTTGCGCCCGTGGACCAGGACGCCGTCCATGTCGATGAGGTAGCTCTTCGTGCCGCTTCGCCTGCGCGCGCCCGCGCCGTCTGCCTGTGCCATGCCGAGATGGTACTCGGCCCGGCTCAGGAGGCGACGGCGACCTCGAGGGTCGCGACCAGCTCGTCGTCCGCGGCGCCGCTCATGCCGGCCAGCTGGAGCGAGACGCCTTCGCGGAACACGCCGTCGCGCTCGAAGCTCATCGGGGCGAGCGCGTCGCGGCTCGGCTCGTACCCCGGCAGGGCGTAGACCTGGTTGCAGGCATCGACCGGGAAGGCCAGCTGCGAGGTGAGGAGGGCGGCGGCCGGCGGCGGCGCGGAGGCGGCCGCGAGGCTCTCGTAGACGGTGAAGTGGATGTGCGGCATGCGCCCCGGATAGCAGCCGGGGAAGATGGTCGTGAAGCTGACCGTCCCGCCCTCGTCGCTCTCCTGCACGCCGCGCAGGTAGTTCTCGCCGGTGACCCCGCCCGAGTACATCGAATAGCGGCCCTCGCGATCGCAGTGCCAGACGTAGACCGCGCGGCCGGCAAGCGGGGCGCAGTCGCCACCGGCGTCGAGCAGCACGAGCCGGAGCGTCAGGGGGACGCCCTCGGCGGTGGCGGACGCGCCGGCGATGCTGCTGCGGATGTCGCCGCGCACGATGCCGGGCAGGGCGAGCGCGTTGGCGCCGTTGGATCCGTCGCCGGGAAATGGCCCGGCAGTCTCGCGCGGAATCGGCTGGCACAGGATGCCGCTCATCCCGCCGCCGCATCCTCCCAGCACGGGTGCGAGGCCGGCGCCGGCCACGAGCCGCAGGACGTCGCGGCGATTTGCCCCCGGGCCGGATCCCATCGCTGGTCGACTCTAGCGCAATGAAGGGCTGCACGGCGTTCGACTTCGACGAAAGCGATCGGACTCGCCGCTGGTCGAGAAGATCAGGCGCGCGGCGGCGGATGCGAGCGGCCAGAGCGCGCGCGGCCAGAGCGCCGCGAGCGGCGGCGAGTCCGCATTCACGTCGGTCGCCGCGAGCCGCGGGAGAGCGACGCGGCGCGGATGCGAGCCCTGACGTGGCTCACGCGCCCTGTGCCCATCCGGCGGCCGAGCGCCGCGGCGGCCGAGCGCTGCGGCAGCCGAGCGCCGCGGCGGCCGAGCGGGGGCCGCGCGGGCGAGGCGAGCGGGCGAGGCCCGGAGCGGGGCGCGGGAATCGGGCGCCAGGTCCCGGGCGTTGTGCCCGTGGATTGCGGATCGCCTCGTGTCTCATCGTCGCGGCGCTGGCCGCCTGCCCGCGCGCGGCCTCCGGCGGCGTGCTGGGCCGGATCCCGGCCGGCGAGCCCGGACTCGCCTACGAGATCGCGATCGCCGCATGTCGGGGCGATCGCTGCCCCATCGAGATCCGCCTGGTGCGCGGCCGCGACGTGCTCGATCGCGCGCGCACCGGGAGGTCCGCGACCTCCGCCCGAGCCGAGCCGGAGAAGGTGCTGCCCGGCTGGGGCGCCGGCGACCCGCTCACCGCGCCGCCGGGCCTGACGGCATGGGCCACGGGGGAGGAGGAGGGCCACGTGGCGATCGCCGCGCGCCCGATCGCCCTCGACGCCGGCGTGCACGGCGTCCTCATCGACACGCAGGCCGGATTCGATCACCTCAAGCGCCAGCACGAGATCTGGATCGCGCGCGCCGGCCGGCTGCGGCGGGCGTGGACGCACGACGAGGGCGCCGGCCCGACCTGGTCGAGCACGGCGATCGCGGCGAACGCGCGCGGCTTCGAGGACCTGGTCCTGTTCGACGCCTTCTCTCGCGACGCGATGGACGAGCCCGATCGCCTCGACGTCACCGCGCTCACCTGGAAGAGCGGCGCGCTGCGCCCGCGCCCGCCCCCGCCGGTGTGGGCATCGGTCATCGGCCGGTTCGACGCCGCGATCTCCGCGCGCAACGCGATCGAGGCCGGCGCGGCGTGCCTCGCCGGGTACCGGGTGATCCCGGGCCGGCGCTTCGGGCTTCCCGCGCGGAACGTGCTCGCGGTGCCGTCTCTCTCGCGCGCCGCCGCGCAGCGCGCCGCGGCGCGAGCGGGGAAATGCCGGTCCACGGTCCGCGCCCGCGTCGCGCGCCTCATCCGACCCGCCGAGTGAGATCAAGCGAGCGGCTCGCCAGCTGCGCCGCCGGGCCCTCGCTACCGCCGGCGCAGCGCTGTCAGCGCCAGGCCCTCGTAAACCAGGTGAGTCGCGAGGTGGCTGGTCAGGTCGGCGTGGTCGAGGCCGGGCGCGACCTCGACCACGTCCATGCCGACCATGTTGGCGCCGGCCAGGCCGCGGAGGAGCGCGAGCGCCTCGCGCGAGCTGAGGCCGCCGGGGACCGGCGTGCCGGTGCCCGGGGCAAACGCCGGGTCCACGCCGTCGACGTCGAAGGTGACGTAGAGCGGGCGGTCGCCGGTGTGCTCGCGCACCTCCGCCATGACCGCGTCGATGCCGCGCGCGGCGACCTCGTCGGCGGTCACCGACCGCGCGCCGTGGCTGGCGGCCAGGGCGCCGTCCTCGCTGCTTCCCCAGGTTGCGCGGACGCCGATCTGATGGAGGTGGCCTCGCGCGATCAGCCCCTCGTTCAGGGCGTGGCGGATCGGCGTGCCGTGGTGGAACGCGTCGCCCCACACCTCCGGCCCGCTCGTGTCGAGGTGGGCGTCCACGTGCACCACGGCCAGCGGACCGTTCGCCGCGGCGACCGCGCGCAGGGCCGGCAGCGTGATCGAATGATCGCCGCCGACGAGGAACGGCGCGGCGCCGGCGCGCAGCACGGCGGCGGTCGCGCCCTGGACCGCCTCGCGCATCGCCTCGCGGTCGAAGGGCGGGAAGACGGCGTTGCCGCCGTCCACCGCGCGGAGCGCGCCGAAGACGTCGACCCGGTGGAAGGGGTGGAACGACTGCACGAGCGCGCTCACCCGGCGCACGTGAAAGGGCGCGAAGCGCGCGCCGGGCTGATAGGTGGTGCCGCCGTCGTGCGGCACGCCGAGGACGACCGCGTCCACCCCGCCGGAGCCGCCCAGCTGGCGAAGATCAGCCGACGGCAGCCGGAAGAACGGG
>DATFRY010000182.1:0-3403 GCA_035262925.1 Kofleriaceae bacterium
CGGGTCATCCAGCTCTCCGGCACGACGCTCCTGCCCGGCCTCATCGACGCCCACACCCACCTCTTCCTGCACCCGTACAACGAGACCAGCTGGGACGATCAGGTGCTGCACGAGCCGGTCGCCCTGCGGACGGCCCGCGCCACCGTGCAGGCGGAGCGATCGCTCCTGGCCGGGTTCACGACGCTGCGCGACCTGGGCACCGAGGGCGCGCTCGACTCCGACGTGGGTCTCAAGCAGGCCATCGAGCAGGGCATCATCCCGGGGCCGCGCCTCCTCGTGGTCACCCGCGCGATCGTCGCCACCGGCAGCTACGGGCCGAAGGGCTTCCGCCCCGACATGGAGGTGCCGCAGGGCGCCGCCGAGGTGAGCGGGCCCGACGAGATGGTGCGGACGGCGCGCGAGCAGATCCGGCGGGGCGCCGACTGGGTGAAGCTCTACGCCGACTACCGCTGGGGGCCGGGCGGCGAGGCGCGCGCGACCTTCTCGATCGAGGAGATGCGCGCGGCGGTCGAGACCGCGCACACCAGCGGCCGGATGGTCTCCGCGCACGCGAGCACCGCCGAGGGCATGCGGCGCGCCGTGCTGGCGGGCGTCGACACGATCGAGCACGGCGACGACGGCACGCCCGAGGTGTTCCGGCTGATGGCGCGCCACAAGGTCGCGCTGTGCCCGACGGTGGCCGCCGGGGACGCGGTGCTCCAGTACCGCGGCTGGAAGAAGGGCTCGCAGCCGGAGCCGGCGCGCATCGCGGCCAAGCGGCGGAGCCTGAAGGCGGCGCTGGCCGCCGGCGTGACCCTGTGCAACGGCAGCGACGCCGGCGTGTTCGCGCACGGCGACAACGCGCGCGAGCTGGAGATCCTGGTCGACTACGGGGTGAAGCCGATCGACGCGCTGCGCGCCGCGACCAGCGTGGACGCGCGCGTCCTGCACCTGTCCCAGCTCGGCGCGGTTCGCGTCGGGCTGCTCGCCGATCTCGTCGCCGTGCGCGGCAACCCGGCGACCGACATCAAGGCACTTCGCGACGTGCGACTCGTGATGAAGAATGGAGTGCTCTATCGCGCGCCGGCCGAACAGGGCACTTCACAGCCGCGTGGCACGAGCGTTGCAAATCCTCCGAAGCGGGTTTGGGGCAGAAAGGGAGTCCACTGATGCGGAGTTCGATTTGCCTTGGTCTGGGAATCCTGCTTCTGGGCGCGGCGCCGGCCTGCGGCGACGACAACACGAGCGACGACACCGGAGGCGATGACGGCGGTACCGGCGACGGCGGCACCGTCGCGACCGGCTACGAGGAGACCGACCTGCTCTCGGACGTGCAGGACGAGGCGCCGAAGCTCGACGTCAACTTGCAGAACCCGTGGGGCCTCGCCTTCGGCGACGACACGGTGTTCTGGATCTCGAACCAGGCCAGCGCGACCGCCACGATCTGTGACGAGTCGGGCGCTGCGGTGGGCGGAGGCGACGTCACCGTCCCGCAGGGGCCGACGGGTGTCGTCTACAACACCGATGAGGAGGGCTTCTTCATCGGCTCGGGCACCGCCGCCGCGGGCAGCGAGTTCATCTTCGCCACGGTGGGTGGAGGCCTGTTCGGCTGGAGCCCCGACGCAGACCCGACGGCAGCCATCCAGGCGGTGGATGCCTCCGACGTGGGCGCCAGCTACACCGGTCTCGCGCAGGCGGACAGCGGCAGCGAATCGCTCCTCTATTCGGCCGACTTCCACAACGCGCAGGTCGCCGTCTATGACGCCGACTTCAACCCCGTCGACCTCGGCCCCGACGCCTTCGTCGATCCGGACCTCCCCGACGGCTTCGCGCCGTTCGGGATCCACAACGTCGACGGTCAGCTCTTCGTCACGTTCGCGCAGCAGGACGAGAACGCCGAGGAGGAGGTCGAGGGTCCCGGCCTCGGCTACGTCAGCGAGTTCGACTCCGACGGCACCTTCGTCCGCCGCGTCATGTCCGAGGGCGAGCTCAACGCCCCCTGGGGCGTCGCCATGGCGCCCGACGACTTCGGCGACTTCAGCGGCGCGCTCCTGGTCGGCAACCTGGGCGACGGTCGCATCACCGCGCTCGATCCCGACAGCGGCGACGTCCTCGGTCAGCTGACCGACGCCGACGGCGCGCCGATCGCGATCGAGGGCCTGTGGGCCATCGCGTTCGGCAACGGCCTCGACGCCGGGCAGACCGATGAGCTCTACTTCACCGCCGGCATCGGCGACGAGGCCCACGGACTCTTCGGCCGCCTGACCGCACTCTGAGCATGATGACGCCGACCCACCCGGCGATTGACCGTCGCGAGTCCACCTGCGCGGGGCACCGCTCCCCGCCGTGCGCGCGCGCCACGGCACGCTACGAGCGCGCGGAGCGATCGTCCATGGTGGATGTCCTCGACGGACGGGACTCGATGTGCTGACCGGGTGGGTCGGCGGCGGGCTGAGCCTGGCCGGCCGACCCTGCGTGGAGGGCGGACATCAGGGCTTGCGGGTCGATGAGGCGGGACGCCCGCCGCGCACCGTGGCGTGAGGTCGGCCTGCACTCGCCGGGCCGGCCGCGGCGCCGTACTGGCCGTGTTGCCCGCTGTCGCCGAGCGCGGCGCCGGCGGCGGCGCCATTGACGACGATGCCGGGCCGAGGCCTCCGGTCCGGCGCGACCAGCGCGCCGGCGGCGCTGGACGCCCGCGGCGACGCCCGCGCTCGGCCCAGGCGCAGCGCCGGCGCGCGTCCTGGTCGACGCGATGCGCCCGGGTCGGACGCCGCGCCCGACGCGCGCGCCGGTGCTCTGCGCAAAGGAGCGCGCGCGCGCCGGTGCCCGAGCACGCAGATGGATTGCCGCCCATGAGCCTCGGCGTCCCTGTACATGACTTGGCGGGCGCCACAATTCGCCACGGCCGAGACTGCCAGTTTCTTTGCATGGCTGTTGTTCATGCTTGACAGCGCCACGGGGGCGCGTTGTCCGCGCCTCGCCTCTCGCACCGCCACATCGCGCGTGGCGCATCGTGCTTGCCGACGCGACAGGATCGACCTGGCTGGGCGAAAAATCCGGTCGAGGTGCCTCGCAGCCGCCGACAGCGCCTCTCCGCGAGTCGAAAAACTCCATGTTAAGGAAGAGAGCATGGAGCATGGAGAAGAGGCCTTTTCGCTGTCACCGTCGGCGCTGTCACCGACGGAGATCGACGCCCTGGCCGACGACATCGCCGTGACCGCCGCGCACATCGACGCGGCCACGCACCGGCTGCTCACCCTCATCCGCACGTTCGATCTCGCGCGCGGATGGCACCGGCAGGGCGCATTGTCGTGCGCGCACTGGCTGTCGTGGCGCATCGGGGTCGGGCTGGGGCCGGCGCGCGAGAAGGTGCGGGTCGCGCACAGCCTGGCCGGGTTGCCGCTCCTCGACGACTCCTTCCGGC
>DATFRY010000183.1:0-8107 GCA_035262925.1 Kofleriaceae bacterium
TCGGCCGACGGATCGATCGTGTACAGCGCGGGGGGAGACGCCAAGCTGGTGTCCTGGAACTACAAGCAGGACCGCGACCAGTCGGCGCTGCCGCCCATCGGCGGCAAGGTCAATGCCTTCGACGTGAGCCCCGACGGCACGCGCGCGGTGACCGGCGACGAGACCGGCCGGGTGTGGACCTGGGACCTGCGCGCGCGGGCGCGCCTGCAGGCCCTCGACCGCCAGACCTACTCGTCGATCACGGGAGTCGCGTTCTCGCCCGACGGCAAGCACATCGCGATCGCCGGCTCGGAGCGGGTCGTCCTCATCATCGGCGCCGAGTCGGGCAAGGAGGAGGGGCGGCTCTCGCCCGACGTGGTGTCCAACCTGGCGGTCGCCTTCTCGCCGAGGGGCGATCTCCTGGCCACGGGGGGCGACGACAGCAAGGTGCACGTCTGGAGCACGAAGGACTGGAAGCAGGTCCGCACGCTGGAGGGCCATGACGGCTCGGTCCGCTCGGTCGTGTTCTCGGCCGACGGCAAGCGGATCGCGAGCGGGTCGAGCGACTCGACCGCGCGGCTGTGGGACACCGCGAGCGGCAAGGAGCTGGCGGTGTTCGCGGGGCACCAGGGCGCGGTGACCGGGGTGGCCTTCTCGCCCGACGGCAAGACGCTCGCGACCGCGAGCCACGATCGAACGGGGCTCCTGTGGAAGCTTCCGTGACGCGGGCGGACGGGCGCGGCTCCGCGGCCCATATAGTAAGGAGGGAGCGAGCGGCGGCCGCGTGTGGTCGCAGGTCGGGGGCCGGCGGGATCACCGCTGGCACGGAGACGTCACCGCGAGGCGATCTCGGGTCGCGGCCATCCATCGCGGGCACCCACCGCGGGTCGCTCCGACGGTGCGACGCGAGGTGCCTGCACTCACGAACAATTCCTCCCCGCTCGGCACCTCGCCGAGCTTCGTGGTAGCCTGCCGACTCGTCTCATGGACGATCCGTCCAACGATCCGCGCGTCGGAAGCGTGTTGCAGGAGCGCTACCGGATCCTCGAGCGGCTCGCAGTCGGCTCCATGGGGATCGTGTACCGCGCAGAGCGGCTCCTGCTGGGCCGGTCGCTCGCGGTCAAGTTCCTGCACGCCTCCTACGCCGCCGACCCGACCTTCATCCAGCGCTTCGAGCGCGAGACGCGGGTCATGGGGCGCCTGGCCCACCCGCACTGCGTGTCGGTCACCGACTTCGGCGTCGATGGCGGGCCCTACGTGGTCATGGAGTTCGTGGACGGGCGGACGCTGCGGTCGCTGCTCGAGGGCGGCCGGCTGACGGTCGAGCGCGCGGCGCTGATCACCCGGCAGATCCTCGCCGGCCTGGCCCACGCCCACGAGCTCGGCATCATCCACCGCGACATCAAGCCGGCCAACATCATGATGATGGATGCGACCGGCACCGGCGACCACGTGCGCATCCTCGACTTCGGGCTCGCCACCCTGAGGGAGGCGCACTCGGCCGACATCTCGCATTCCGCGATCGTGATCGGCACGCCCAACTACATGTCGCCCGAACAGTCGGTGGGCGGCAAGGCGGACGTGCGCTCCGACGTGTACTCGACCGGCGTGGTCCTGTTCGAGCTCCTGACCGGGCGCAAGCCGTTCACCTCGGACGACACGTTCGAGCTGCTCAGCATGCACCGGTCGGCGCCGATCCCGCGGCTGGCCAACGTGGTGCCCGACGTCGACTTCCCGCACGGCCTGCAGGAGGTGATCGATCGCGCCCTGGCGAAGGCGCAGGAGGATCGCTTCCAGAGCGCGATGGACTTCGCGGTCGCGCTCGACAAGGCGATCGAGCAGCCGGCCGCGCCGCCGTCGCGGCGCTCGCGCCACGCGACGCGGCCGGTCTTCCCCGACGAGCGCGAAGGGCGCGAGACGCGCGCGGCCCGCGAGGCGCGCGAGGTGCGCGAGGAGGAGGCCGACTACCGGCAGTCGCTCGGGGTGGCGCGCAGCGGCGCGATGCGCGCGCCGCGGCCGCGCGCTCGGCGTCGCCGGCCGGGGCTGTTCGCGGCGGTGGTGGCGCTGGCGATCGCGGGCGGCGCGGCCTGGGGCGGCCACGCGGTGTGGCACAGCGAATTCGGTGCCCGTGTGCGCGCCATCATCGAGCGCCCCTCTCCGCGGGTATCGCGCAGCGCGAAGGCCGGGCCCGGCGCGCCGACGCCGGCGACGACCGGGCAGGACCGGGCGACCGAGACGGCCGAGCAGGCCACCGGGAAGCGCGAGCCCGAGGCGCCGCCGGCCGACGAGGCCGGTGCCAGGGCCGCGCCGGGCGAGACCGAGCGCGGATCGAGCTCCGGCGGCGAGCGCGCGGAGCCGGCGGCAGGGGGCGGCGCCTCCGAGGAGCGCGAACCGGCGACGGGCGCCGATCGGACCGCGCCGCCGGCCGGACGCGACGACGGCGCGGCCGGCGGCGAGGCGGCGACCGAGGGTCGCGCGCCCGCCGCCGCGGGTGCAGTCGCGGGCGCCGGCGCGGCCGCCAACGACAAGTCCGCCGGCGAGGGAGAGGGCGACGAGGTCCCGACCGAGCCGCCGCTTCCGGCCGAGGAGCGCGAGGAGCCGGTCGCGCCGGTGGGGGAAGACTCGGCGACGGTCGACAGCGCCGAGCCGGAGAGCGCGGCGGCAGTCAAGCAGCCGGCCGCCGGCGTGGCGCCCGAGGCCGACTCGATTCCCGGCGCGGTGGCCCTCATCAGGGCCGGCAAGCGCGAGGAGGCGATCCGCGCGCTCATCGGGCTGCGCCGCGATCAGCCCAGGAGCGCCTACGTCCCGTACCTGCTCGGCAACCTCTACTTCGGCAAGGGCTGGTGGACGCTGGGCATGGACTACTACGACGCGGCGATCCGCAGCAACGACCTCTACCGCGGCAAGCAGATCCTCAACCAGAACCTCATCCGCGCCCTCGGCAGCAAGAAGACCCGCAAGAAGGCGGCGCGCATGTTCGTCAACTCGATCGGGCGGCAGTCCCTGCCCTTCCTGCGCCAGGCCGCGCGCGGCGACCGCGATCCGATGGTCCGCGACTGGAGCGGCTGGCTGGTGTGGCGGCTCACCCAGCTCAGCCGCAAGCGCGCGAATCACTGACCCGCAAAGGGTGCGTGCCGGCGCGGAAGCATGTGGACGGCTGGATGGCCGGCTCGCACCTGCGCGCCTGCCTGGCGATCCGCGCGGCGTGAACTCGCCGGGCGATCCTCCGGCTTCCATGCGATGATCACGCGTCGGGTGTGCGCGCGTCGGGCATGGTTTGCCGAACGGGTGGGGGTCGTGGCGACCTGCGCGGCAGCGCTCGCCGCGCTGCCCGCCACCGCCGCGCTCGCCGATCCTCCGCGCCTCGAGCTCGGCGTGTTCGGCGGCGCCTTCGCGCCGGATGACCGGCACGAGTTCTACGATCCGCACGACACCCTGCAGAAGAAGCTGGACCGGATCGGCCCCGACTACGGCCTGCGGGTCGCGTTCTTCCCGTTCGGCTTCGCCGGGGTCGAGGGTGAAGCCGACATCATGCCGCAGGAGACCGGGGCGGGGGCCGGCGTCCTCCTGTTCGGCGCGCGCGGACACGTCGTCCTGCAGCTGCCGGGGCGGGTGACGCCGTTCGCGCTGGTCGGGCTCGGCACCATGGGCGTGCGCTCGGACGCCGACGTCCTGTCGAACGACGCCGACACCGTCGCCCACATCGGCGTCGGGGCCAAGCTCGCGGTCGGCGAGCGACTCTCCCTGCGCGCGGACGGCCGCCTCTACCGCGCGCCGCGCACGGGAGATGACGGCGGCACCAATCACTACGCCGCGCTGTTCGGCGCCTCGTACGCGATCGGGCGCCTGGTGCGCGAGCGGCCGGTGACCCACGACGTCGACCTCGACGGCGTCGCGGACGCGGCGGACGCGTGCCCGCGCGTGGCCGGCGTGCCGCCCGACGGCTGCCCCGCGGTGGCCGACAGCGACGGCGACGGGCTGGCCAACGACCAGGACCGCTGCCCGTCGCAGCCGGAGACGCTGAACGGCTTCGACGACGAGGACGGCTGCCCCGACGAGCTGCCCGACCGCGACGGCGACCGCGTGGTCGACGCGGGCGACGCGTGCCCCGACGAGCCGGAGGACGTCGACGGGTTCCAGGACGACGACGGCTGCCCCGACGGCGACAACGACGGCGATCAGATCGCCGACGCCGAGGATCGATGTCCGGGCGAGGCCGGGCCGTCGGCCAACCAGGGCTGCCCGGACACCGACCGCGACCAGGACAGCGTGGTCGATCGGCTCGACAACTGCCCCGACGAAGCGGGCACGCCGGACCACCAGGGCTGCAAGGACGCGCAGCTGGTGGCGATCGCGCCCGACCGCGTGCGCCCGCTCGAGCCGATCACGTTCGCCACCGACCGGGTCCAGATCCGCCGCCGCTCGCTGCTGGTGCTCGACAACCTGGCCGCGGTGCTGACCCGGCACCCGGAGCTGACCCACATCCGCATCGCGGGCTACACCGACGACCGCGGCGGGGCCGACCACAACAAGGAGCTGTCGCAGCGGCGGGCCGAGGAGGTCAGGACCTACCTGGTCGGGCGCGGCGTGGCGGCCGAGCGGCTCGAGGCGATCGGCTTCGGCGAGGAGCGCCCGCTCGAGCCCAACACGCGGGCGGTGGGCCGCGCGGCGAACCGCCGGGTCGAGTTCGAGATCGTGCGGCCCGGCGTCGAGTGAGCCGCGGCGGGAACGACCCGGCGCTCAGGAGCCAGCCCGGGCCTGGACGCGATCGCGATCGCGATCGTCGGGCTTCTCGGGTCCTCCGCGGCCTGGCCGGTCGTCCGCCTGGGCGCGGGCCGGGATGAAGGTCATCGCCCGCTCGGCCAGCGCGCAGATCGTGAGCGACGGGTTCACGCCCGGGTTGGCCGACACCGCGGAGCCGTCGATCACGTAGAGGCCCGGGTGCCCGAACACGCGGTGCTGATGGTCGATGACGCCGGCCTCGGGCCCGTCGGCCATCACGCAGCCGCCCAGGATGTGCGCCGTGGTCGGGATGCCGAGGGCGGTCTCGGTGATCATGCTGGAGGCGAACCCGTCGATGCGCGCCGCCACCTTGCGGCCGAGCTCGGTCGCCTCGGGGATGGACGCGCTGGGGCGCGGGCCGCCCGACACCTCGGTGGTGAGGCCGCGGCGGAACAGGCGGAGCAGCGGCCGACCCAGCCGGATGCGCAGGTGTCCCTCGAGCGTGCGCATGTAGAGGAGGATCATCGTGTAGCGCGCCCAGTCGGGGACGAGATAGGCGCGGATGGTGAGGACGGGGTGGCGCAGCGCGATGGCGAGCGCGCGCGCGAGCCTGACCACGCCGATCTCGCCTGGCGCGTGCGGCGCCATGAGCATGCGGAAGAAGCCGGAGCCGGAGGGATAGCGGACCGGCTCGAGGTGGGAGTGATCGTCGGTGTCGAGGATGGAGCCGATGGCGATGCCGCGCGAGAGATCGACGTCGCGCCGCCGCGTGGTGACGCCCATCAGCACCTCCGAGTTGGTGCGCACGAAGTGGCCGAGCCGCGGCGACAGCCGGTCGAGCCCGCCCGCTCGCCGGCGCGCGCGCTCCTGCATGCGCAGCAGCAGATCGAGGGTGCCGAGCACGCCGCCCGACAGGATGACCTGACCGGCCCGGTAGACCCGCGTCTTGCGCTCGCCGGGCGCACCCTCGCGCACCTCGAGGCGATAGCCGCCGCCGTCGCCGGCGTCGGGCTCGAGCACGGTCACCTCCGACTCGGCGCGTATGACCAGGCCGAGGTGCTCGGCCAGATGGAGGTAGTTCTTGTCGAGCGTGTTCTTTGCTCCGAACCGGCAGCCGAGCATGCAGCCGCCGCACTGGATGCATCCGGTCCGCTCCGGCCCTCGGCCGCCGAAGTAGGGATCGGGGACGGTGACGCCGGGCCGGCCGAAGTAGACGGCGACGGTCGTCGGCCGCACGTGGTCGGGGCGCCCGATGTCGGCCGCCAGCTCTCGGATGACCTCGTCCGGATAGGTGACGTTCGGGTTCTCGACCGCGCCCAGCATGTGGCGCGCGGTGCGGTAGTGCTCGGCCAGCTCGGCCTTCCAGTCGGCCAGGTGAGCCCAGCTGGGCGAGCGAAAGAATCCCTCACCCGGGATGGGAAGCGTGTTGGCATAGACCAGCGAGCCTCCTCCCACTCCGACGCCGGACAGCGCCGTGACGTGGCGGAGGAAGGTCATCTGGAAGAGGCCGCGGCAGCCGGCGGCAGGGAGCCAGAGCCAGCGGCGGACTCGCCAGTTGCTGGTCGGGAAGTCGGCCGCGCCCAGCCGCCTTCCCTTCTCCAGGACGAGCACGCGGTAGCCCTTCTCGACCAGGCGCAGCGCGCTCACGCTGCCGCCGAAGCCGGATCCGACGATCACGAAGTCCCAGCGGTCCTCGTCCATTGGTCGGGATGTTGCCTGACCCCGGGCCCGGCCGGCCAGCCCTATCGATCACCACCGATGGCGACGTCGGAGGGACCGCGGCGGGCTCCGGGCTCAGGTGCCCACGACGCTGACCGTGACCTGTCTGCGGTGCGGGCTGAGCCGATGCTCCCACAGATAGATGCCCTGCCACGTGCCGAGCGCGAGGCCGCCGCCGGCGATGGGAAGGCAGAGCGAGGACTGCGTGAGCACGGTGCGCACGTGGGCCGGCATGTCGTCCGGGCCCTCGTCGGTGTGTTCGAACAGTGGATCGCCGTCGGGGACCAGGCGGGCGGCGAAGCGCTCGAGGTCGCTGCGCACGGTCGGGTCGGCGTTCTCGCACAGGATGAGCGACGCGCTGGTGTGGTGCAGGAACACGTTGCACAGGCCGTCGTCGGCCTCGGACGCGCGCACGATGCGGGCCACTTCCTCGGTGATGTCGGTGATGCCGCGGCCGCGCGTCGCCACCGTGATGGTCTCGGCGTGGTGGCGCGCGATGGGGCCACTTCGCACGCGCGCTCCCTGGCCGGCATCGACGCGCGCGAGGAGGGGGAGACGCCACGTCATTTCTGGTGCTTCTCCTTCCACTCGGCGTACGGCATGCCGTAGATGCGCTCGCGCGCCTCGCCGTCCTCGACGGGGAGGCCGCGCTCCTCGGCCGCCTCGCGGTACCACCGGGCCAGGCAGTTGCGGCAGAAGCCGGCCAGGTTCATCACGTCGAGGTTCTGAACGTCGGTGCGGTCCCGGAAGTGCTGGACCAGCCGGCGGAACACGGCGGCCTCGATCTCGAGCCGCGTGCGGTCGTGCGTCTCGTCCTGCATGGGCCCAGCATACTATGGGCGCAGCCAAGGCGCCGGCGCAGACGGTCCCGACCGCGACCGGTTCAGTGCGCGAGACGGACGCTTGCCCTGCCGTCCCGCAGGGCCGAGCATGCCCTTCATGCGACTCGCCCAGGCCATCCTCTTCACCGTCGATACGGGGCGCATGACCGCGTTCTACACCGGCGCGCTCGGCCTGCGCGTCATCGACGGCCATCCGGCCGATGGCTTCGTCAGGCTGGACGCCGGCGGCTGCGCGCTGGCGCTTCACGCCGTCCCGCACGAGGTCGCCGAGCGCATCGGCATCGAGAGCCCGCCGCGGGCGCGCGAGGACTGCGCCATCAAGCTCGCCTTCCACGTGGACGACATCGACGCGGCGCGCGCGTCGCTGGCAGGGCACGGCGCGCGCATGGGCGAGACCCACCGCACCGGCGACGTCGCCATCTGCGACGGCCTCGATCCCGAGGGCAACGTCTTCCAGATCACGACGCGCTGAGCCCTCCGTCCCCCGGGATCGGCCGCGCGCCTTGTCCCGCGGGCCCGCCCATACTATGGAGGTCGAGTGGACGTCGGCACAGAGGGGTCGGTCCAGGGCCGCTTCAGCCCGGCGGTGCGCGAGTGGTTCGCCTCCCGCCACCTGGCGCCCACCCGCGTCCAGGCGCTGGGCTGGCCGCGCATCGCCAGCGGCGAGCACGCGCTCCTGTGCGCGCCGACCGGCAGCGGCAAGACCCTGGCCGCCTTCCTCGCCTGCCTCGATCAGCTGTGGCGACAGCCCGCCCTGGGCCGCGGCGTCCGCGTGCTGTACGTCTCGCCGCTGAAGGCGCTCAACAATGACATCCACCGCAACCTGCAGGCGCCCCTCGAAGGCG